>CALZJQ010000052.1 GCA_945787895.1 uncultured Prevotella sp.
CTACTATCTCATTGCGGAATGCCTTACCAATCTGAGCGATACCGAAAGGAAGCTTCATGCGGCCTGTCTTCTGCACGTTGAGGTAATTGACAAAGATACCCTGCGCTGTTTCAGGACGAAGATATACTTTCATTGCACCATCAGCGCTGGCTCCCATCTCTGTAGAGAACATGAGGTTGAACTGACGCACGTCAGTCCAGTTCTTAGTGCCAGAAATAGGACAAACGATTTCCTCGTCGATGATTATCTGCTTCAATGCTTCAAGGTCAGGAGCCTGCATCGCTTCCTGGAAACGATGGTGGAGTTCATCATATTTCTTTTGGTTTTCCAATACACGAGGGTTGGTTTGGCGGAATTGTACTTCGTCGAAAGCGTCGCCAAACTTCTTCTGTGCCTTTGCTATTTCCTTTGCTATCTTATCCTCATATTTTGCCATCTGCTCTTCTATGAGAACATCAGCGCGGTAACGCTTTTTGGAGTCACGGTTGTCAATCAGCGGGTCATTGAAAGCATCTACGTGACCAGAAGCCTTCCAGATGGTAGGGTGCATGAAGATAGCAGAGTCTATTCCTACGATATTGTCGTGGAGGAGAACCATTGACTGCCACCAATACTGCTTGATGTTGTTCTTCATTTCTACACCATTCTGAGCGTAATCATATACTGCGCCCAGACCATCGTAAATCTCGCTGGAAGGGAATACGAAACCATACTCTTTACAGTGACTTACAATCTTCTTAAATACGTCTTCTTGTGCCATTGTTCTTTTTATGTTATTGTTTTGATATTCAGTATTTTTTGTTATCATATCATTTGGCGGTTGTGTCGCTTTTGTTGTGTTGAAGCCTGTTTGATTGTTTGCTCGTTGATTCCAAAAGATGTAGAATATCATCTATAGAATATGCTGTACAAAGAAACAACCAGATAACAAAACCTGCCAAAGGATTGCTTTTATCCTGCAAAATTACACTTTTTTTTTGAATAATCTTTCTCCAGTCAGCTTTTTTCTTACCTTTTCTATATTTTTTGCATAATAATACTTAAGAGGCATCCCCTTTCCTTGGAGATAATACAGAATTATTGTACTTTTGCAGAAATTAATGAATAATACTAACGATAATTAATCTGTAACGATGAGAAAGATAACAATATTCGTTGTTTTGGCATTTCTTGCTCTTCCATGTGCCGTGATGGCAAAACAGAAGAGCAAAAAGGTGATGACTGATAGAGAATATTGGGTACAGGAGGCTTACAAGCTTGCTGCCCCGGTGTTGGAACCCATGTCACGAGGTTGTCTGCAAAAAGAGATGGCTATTGAGGTCAGCCCCTCTTTTGATAAGCGTGACAAGAGAGTCACATACATGGAATGCTTCGGAAGACTTATGGCAGGTATATCCCCCTGGTTGGCTTTGCCTGACGATGATACTGATGAGGGAAAGAAACGCAAACAGTTGAGGGAGTGGGCGTTGAAGAGTTATGCTCATGCAGTCAATCCTGAGTCGGGAGATTTCCTTTTGTGGCGCAACGAGGGGCAACCTCTTGTAGATGCTGCGTATATTGCAGAGAGTTTTATCCGTGCATACGATGCTCTATGGATGCCTCTCGACTCTGTAACGAAGGATAGGTACATCAAATGTTTTCGTCATCTGCGCCGTGTAGAGCCTCCTTATACCAACTGGCTGTTGTTCTCGGCAGAGATAGAGTCGTTCCTTGCCAAGGCGGGGGCTGACTATGACAAGTTCCGCATCAACACCGCCGTGCGCAAGACGGAGGAATGGTATGTAGGAGATGGATGGTATGCTGACGGACAAACTTTCGCTTTCGATTATTATTCCAGTTATGTCTTCCATGCTATGTATCTCGAAACGTGTGCGTGCATGGCAGACTGCAAGAGTTATATCTGGGGAAAGAACTTCAAAAATCTTTACAACGAGGCTCTGAAAAGATGTCAGAAGTTTGCCATAATCCTCGAGAGGTTTATCTCTCCAGAAGGCACCTTCCCCGTATTCGGCAGGTCTATTCCTTATCGTCTCGCCACTATGCAGCCGCTTGCTCTCATGGCTTGGTATCAGACATTGCCCAAGGAACTAAGCAACGGACAGGTAAGGGCTGCGCTGACGAAAGTGATGCACAGGATGTGGGATGCTCCTGGTAACTACAATGACAAGGGCTATCTCACCATTGGCTTCTGTGGAAGGCAACCAGAGGTGGCTGATTGGTACACGAACAACGGTTCGCTATATATCACTTCAGAGGTGCTGTTGCCTCTCGGACTCCCTGCCGACCATCCTTTCTGGACGTGTGAGTCAGAACCATGGACGCAAGTGAAGGCATGGAGCGGGATGCCTTTCCCTAAGGATCACGCAATAGAGAGCAACGTGAAATGAGGTCTTTTTGTCGTTTGGCTGTTTGGTTGTTTGTCTTCGCAATGGAGTCAAATACTATCAACCAAACAACCAAACAACCAAACAACTAAACAACCAAACAACCATATTAAGAATGAAACACTTATTATTCCCACTATTGTTTCTGTCCCTTGCAGTAAATGCGCAGGAATGGACTAAAGATAAGGTGAAAAGCATTATTGTAAATGTAAATAATGCTTGGCAACAGAATAACACAAAGCATGAACGTGCCTTTTGGGATCCTGCTGTTTATCACACAGGTAATATGGAGGCATACTCCTTATTTAATATAAAGGCATGGAGGGATTATTCCTTGGCCTGGGCAGAACAGAACAAATGGATGGGGGCACGGGAGAAAGATTCAAGGAAATGGAAGTACAAAAACTATGGAGAAGGGCAGGATTATGTGCTCTTTGGCGACTGGCAGATATGCTTCCAGACTTATCTTGACCTGTATTTTGCAGAAGAAGAGTATGATTATTCCATGCCTCTGAAGAAAGACAAGAATCTGTTCGCAGCGCAAAAGGCAAAGAAAAGTCCAGTGATGACGCTCGAAATGAAACCAAGCGACTACTATATTCAGCGCACTATCGAAGTGATGAGTCACCAAGCAGAGAGCGAGGCTACGGATTATTGGTGGTGGGCTGATGCACTGTACATGGTAATGCCTGTGATGACAAAGATGTATCGCCTTACTGGGGATGAAAAATATCTTGACAAAATGTATGAGAACTGGCAGTATTGCAATTCTATCATGTATGATAAAGAGACAGGATTGTATTACCGTGACGGAAAATATGTCTATCCAAAGCATACCACTAATGCTGGAAAAAAAGATTTCTGGGCGAGGGGAGACGGTTGGGTAATGGCGGCTTTTGCCAAGATACTCAGAGATTTACCAAAGAATGCGACACATCGGAAAGAATATATCGCATATTATAAGCGGCTTGCTGACGCTGTAGTAGGATGCCAACAGACTGAGGGACACTGGACGCGCTCGATACTCGACCCTGAGCAAGCTCCGGGATATGAGACAAGTGGTACTGCACTAAATTGCTTTAGTCTGTTCTGGGGTGTGAACAATGGAATACTAAAGGGAAAGAAATACGCTGTTGCTGCACAGAAAGCATGGGATTATCTCGCACTTATTGCCCTGCAGAAAGACTACTCTGTCGGTTATGTACAGCCTATTGGAGAAAAGGCAATACCAGGACAAGTGGTCAATCAGAAGTCTGTCACCAACTTCGGGACAGGTGCTTTCCTCCTTGCTGCCTGCGAATATTACCGCTATCTCTTGAAGAATGGCAGGGAGGTGAGTATTTCCAAGTCAAAGACACGTAAGTTCCAGCCCCACGCCTTTGTAGGCATCGGGGCAGGAATAGTCAGGTGATGACCGGATGTTTCTTCGGATTTTTTTGTGAATTGTTTTTGTGAAAAAGATTGTAGTCGGACGGATTTTTGCACACCTTCCTAAAAATAACTTCATGATAATAATACTCTTGACAACGATAACACTTGCGGTGGCTCTGCTGCCACACATAGCGTATGTCATTGCGAAGCTGTTGTCCCTGCTTTTTCATTTTCACGTCAGATATTCCCCCTTTGCATACGCCGCCCTCGGCATGGTGGGAGTGTGGCTTTGTCTCTTCGCTTATGGCAACCTGTATGGCAGGTTTTTCCACGAGACAAAAGAGGTGGAGATACCTTGCAACGGATTACCTGATAGCTTCAAGGGATATAGGATAGTGCATCTTTCTGACCTTCATCTTGATGGTTATGTAGGTAATGAGGGAAAGTTGCTTGACATCGTGCGTGAGGTAAATGCGCAGAAACCCGACCTTATATGCTTCACTGGTGACCTTATCTCTATTGATAAGTCAGAGATGAATACCTGCATACCTATATTGAAGCAACTGAAAGCGAAAGATGGCATAGTAAGCGTGATGGGAAATCATGACTATATGCCATACAACCGTTCCCTCACTCATAGACAGAGGTGGGAAAATGTCGCAGAACTGCAACGCATGGAGCGTGAGCAATTGGGATGGAAACTGCTTCTTAACGAGAATATCTTCATCAGAAGGGGAAATGACAGCATTGCCATTGCAGGCTGTGAAAACCAAAGCATGGGGGTGCATAGCATCATACAGCGAGGTAATCTCTCCAAAGCATTAGCGGGAACAGAAGATTGTTTCCGCATTATCCTCACGCATGACCCCACGCATTGGAAAGGAGAAATACTCCAACAGGCAAGAGGAAAAAAAGACGGAACCTTAACCCTTGCAGGACATACCCACGCTGGTCAGTTCCGTCTCTTTGGCTTTTCTGTAGCCAGATTTATATATGATGAATATGAAGGCTTGTATTCTGAAGGGCATCAGCACCTCTATATCAACATTGGTCTCGGTGGTACAATGCCAATGCGCATCGGAGCTACACCCGAAGTGACGCTCATCACGCTAAAATGACATTCTTTTCGTCCGGCTTATTCTTCGTAACCGAATAGCGGGTCATCGTAAGAAATCATCACAGACTTTTCCTTCTCTATCTTTAGAATGTTCTCTGGAACGTATTTTTTCTCCACTACAAGGCGGAACATATATTCACGGAACCATTCGTCTGTCATGATAGCGCAACCGTTTTGACCGTTTGTGCTGCCCCAACTGTTTTCTACCTTCCATTTCAATGGCTTGCCTGCCTTGTCCAAATCTACCGCTGTAAGCGTCATGGCATGGGCTGACATACTCTCAAAGGTAGAGATACGCTCTGCCTTGTTCATTGGGAACGTAGTGCTGAAAAGAGTAGCATAGTCGTAAAGATTGACGTCCATATATCCACGCTCGCGATCCATCTGAGGCAAATCATAGGAACTGTACATCTTATTGTTGTCCTTTAGCGAAGCAATAGCGATGCTTTCAATGTCCTCTATCGGCAGGTTTATGTAGCGCCAGTTGTGTCCATCATAGGTATGACGGTCATATTCTACTTCATAAACCTTATAATATGGATGCCTTGGGTCATTCATTAGCATGACATAGTTGCCCTCCATCGGTGCTCCTACTACCTCTTGATAGAACGATTGTGGCGTATATGTCTTCACTTCTCCTGTTACTCTGCCGTATCTGTCACGGTGTGCGTAGGTAAACTGCTTTACGGGTTCGCCCAAGGTCATGCAGAGAAGACGGTAGATGTCGGAAAGCATTGCCGTCTTACGTGTCTCGATGGCATTGGTTTTCTTCTTCTCGGCTACCATCTTGCGAAGCTCAAGACCATATTCGCGTAGTTTTGCAGAGATAATCTTGCTCATCAGTCGTGTGTTCTCGGCTTGATATGTCTCTGGCATCACACTTTTTGGCACGAGACCATACTTCGCCGTGAGGTCGATAATGCCGCAGAATGTACCTCCATCGTTAAGCGGAGCCTTGAAGAAGAATTTTACTTCTGGGTCGTCAATGCTCTTGCTCGCAGTGTTTATTATACCTTGAAGGAAGAGATTGGACTTCTCCAACTGGTCATAGAAAAACGTGTAATCGTGGGAAAACTCCACTGCAAGGCTGTCGTCGTGTAGTTTTGCAAATCGGGAGCGAAGCACATTCATGCCCGTAAACATCCAGCAACGTCCGGATGACTTCTGATTATGAATGCTCTGGCTCGTTGTTTCTATGCTGAAATTATTATCCACCGCACCTTGTTTCTTTGGATTCTTGGCAAGGTCGTTGATGTTGTTTGTAGCGATGGCATTGCTGATAGCACGCTCTGCTCCGCTCTTCTGTTGCGCTTTTTCTATCTTTGACAACATTTCTGGAGTAATACCTCCCGCTTTTGTCTGGGCATTTACAGATAGAGCGAGTAATGCAAACGAGAAAAAGAAAAGGTTTCTCATAGTTTTCTGTGTGTGGAGATGGGGTTGTTTATATAAGCCTACTGTCACTTTAAGAATAATAATTGCTGTCTGGTTCAAAAAAACTGTCCACAATCCGAACGCATTATCGGTAGTCTTGAGACAATGCCTCGCGAACCTCTGCTTCAAGTTTCTCACAGAGTTCAGGATTATCTTTGAGCACTTGCAACGTTGCTTCACGACCTTGTGCCAACTTTGCATTGTCGTAAGAGTACCAAGAGCCACTCTTTGACACAATGTTTTTATCGACAGCAATGTCGAGTATCTCTCCTACTTTGCTTATTCCTTCTCCAAACATGATGTCGAATTCGCATTTGCGGAAAGGAGGTGCTACTTTGTTCTTGATGATTTTGACCTTTGTGAGGTTTCCGATAATATCCTCTCCGTCCTTGATGGCAGAGGATTTCCTTATGTCTATACGTACAGAAGCATAGAATTTCAGCGCGTTACCACCAGTAGTGGTTTCCGGATTTCCGAACATGATGCCTATCTTTTCTCTCAACTGATTGATAAACATACACGTGGTATTGGTTTTTGAGATGACTGAAGTCATTTTACGGAGAGCTTGTGACATCAATCTTGCATGGAGACCTACCTTGTTTTCTCCCATGTCTCCTTCTATCTCTGCCTTTGGAGTGAGGGCAGCAACAGAGTCAATGACGATGAGGTCAATAGCAGATGACGAGATGAGTTGGTCAGCTATCTGGAGTGCCTGCTCGCCATTGTCAGGTTGAGAGATATATAGTTCGTTGACATCAACGCCGAGTGACTCTGCATAGAAGCGGTCAAAAGCGTGCTCTGCGTCAATAATTGCAGCTACACCACCTTGTTTCTGCACTTCTGCGATGGCATGAATAGCGAGTGTTGTCTTACCAGAAGACTCTGGACCAAATATTTCTACAATGCGTCCACGAGGGTAGCCTCCTACTCCAAGAGCCATATCAAGACCTATTGAGCCTGTAGGAATTACGTCAATTTTTTCTACGTTGTTGTCTCCGAGTTTCATTATGCTACCTTTTCCGAAGTCTTTCTCTATCTTGCTTAATGCAGCTTGGAGCGCCCTTAATTTAGGATTTACCTCTGCTGTTTCTTCTTTCTTTGCCATTTTATTATGTGTGGGGGGATTAAAAGTTTGTATTTTTTGAGGGTTTTCGAAATGTTGAGTTTCTTTGTGTTGTTATAGTCCAACCTTCTACACCTCTAAGTCTTCATTGAAAATTTCGTGCCAGGGGAGACCCTGCTTGTTGAGTTGTTCCATAAATGGATCTGGATCAAACTCTTCTACGTTGTGAACACCAGGTTTTGACCATATTCCTTTGCAGAACATCATGGCTCCTATCATGGCAGGAACACCTGTAGTGTAACTTACTCCCTGCATTCCAGTCTCGTTATAAGCGTCTTGGTGCTTGCAGTTGTTATATACGTAGTAGGTCTGTTCTTTACCATCTTTCAGTCCACGTATGCGGCAACCGATGCTTGTCTCACCATCGTAGTTTTCTCCCAGTTCTTGTGGGTTAGGCAATACTGCCTTCAGGAACTGCAGAGGCACAATCTTTACCTTTGCAGTACCGGTGCCGTCAGCGAGAGGAGCTTCGTATTCTACCTCGTCAATGCGAGCCATTCCGATGTTCTGAATGACGTCAAGATATGTGAGATATTGCTGTCCGAAAGTCATCCAGAAACGTGCTCTTTTGATAGTAGGATAGTTGATGACGAGTGATTCTATCTCTTCGTGATGTAGAAGGTAAGATTCGCGTGGACCTATGTTAGGATAAGTCAGAGGCTTGTGTATCTCCATAGGCTCTGTCTCAATGTACTTTCCGTTCTCGTAATAGAGTCCTTTCTGTGTAATCTCACGGATATTTATCTCGGGATTGAAGTTTGTGGCAAATGCCTTGTGGTGGTTTCCTGCATTGCAATCTACGATGTCGAGGTACTGTATCTCGTCAAAGTGATGCTTTGCTGCGTATGCAGTGAATATGCTTGTGACACCAGGGTCGAAACCACAGCCGAGGATGGCGCAGAGTCCAGCCTGCTCAAAGCGTTTGCGGTAGGCCCATTGCCATGAGTATTCGAAGTGTGCCTCGTCCTTCGGCTCATAGTTAGCCGTGTCAAGATAGTTGCATCCGCAGGCCAAGCAAGCGTCCATGATGGTGAGGTCCTGATAGGGTAGGGCAAGGTTGATGACGAGTTCTGGCTTGTAGTCGGAGAAGAGGGCTTTCAGTTGTTCTACGTCATCAGCATCAACTTGTGCCGTTTTTATCTCGTTTTTGTATCCAGCCTTGTGGATGGCATCGACGATAGCGTCACATTTCGCCTTTCTGCGGCTTGCTATCATAAACTCTGTGAATACGTCGGCATTCTGTGCTATCTTGAATGCTGCTACTGTAGCGACGCCTCCTGCGCCTATCATAAGAACTCTGCTCATTGTTTATTGTTGTTTTATAGATTGTTAGATACTCAGTGTATGTATTATTCCTGCCATGTGATAATCAGCGTTCTTTTATCTCGTCGGCTCGTATCCCCAATGCTGACATGAGGGAATAGCCGAGGATTTCCTGCCGGAAGTTGCCGCCGGCAACGGGTTGCATGGCAAAGACGGTAATTCTCTTTTCATCATCTGCATCCCTCAGAGCCTGTCTCAGAAGCTCCGGCATGGTACCGTCGTCGCAGTCGGCAACGACCATCACCCTGCGTACATCCTTGTGGTTGGCGGCCGTCTTTACTATGTCGAGGATGAAATCTTCCTTTCCTACCACTTCCTCCACTGCATAACTGCTCAAGACAAACTCGCTGAGATTATCCTTGAATGCCTTGCCGTTCAGGTCGTTGGAGAAATGACCTGGGGAAAAATTCTTCAGTTTTTCCGTGCCATTGTCATGGATGAAGATGACCTGTGACTCGTTGTCGTCTTTCTCCTTGAGTCCTCCGTCAAGGGCTATGCAGTCTATCCAGTGTGCAAGGTCAGCCTGAGGTATGTGCCTTCCTATCATCCTTTCAAAATTGACGATAAGGTCAAAGGCTACCTTGTCTATATAGTCAGCATCAACGATGATGATGTTTTCGCTCCAGTTTTCCAGATTGTTCATTAAGAGGTGTGCGGAATTGTTTGTATGATGATATATATGAATACGGCTACAAAATTAGTAAAAGAAAATGATTCTACCAAATAATATCATCATAATTACTTTCATATACGGGAAAGCCATGCCTTCTTTTTGTGGAGGCATGGCTTTCGTTCTGTTTTCCAACCAAGCATAGCTGGTGATTACTGGTCGCTTTTCTCGCTATTCAGCAGGGGCGTGACTTTGGAAGCTTGAATACATCCTGCACTTCCTTCATTGCTTCAGGAGTCATTCCGTCAGGTTCGCTACCCATATTGCGGGCGCACATATAGATGTTGGCGGCTTTGCAGAGCACGTCCGTCTGGTCAAAGGCATCCATTATGTCCTGTCCTACTGCCACTGTGCCGTGCTTCTCCCAAAGTACGACATCATGCTTCTTGATTTTCTCCAGCGTAGCCTCAGCGAGCTCCACAGAGGAAGGCAGGCCATAGGGGACGATGCCTATGCCGAGTGGTGCGAAAGCGAGGGTCTCTGGTATCATGGACCAAAGCACACGCGTCATTTCGTCACCTCTGAGGAATCGTTGTATGTGTGACATAGCGACAAGTTCGATAGGATGTGTGTGCAGGGTTGCCTTGTAGCATGAGCCTGTCTCCAAGAGATAGTTCTGCAGTGCGAGGTGTGTGGGAAGCTCCGATGTAGGGATTACCGGTTCGTCGGCAATGATTTCGTAGCTTGCGCAGTCGTCGCAGATACGTACGATGGAACCATTTTGCATAGGCCATCTTGCGAGGTCACGCATCCGTTTGCCCGTTCCCTTGCAATAGAAGTATTTTCCCTTGAGTTGCGGCAGTACCATTCCTATCTGCTTCACCGGTGCAATGGCAGGGAGAGCCTTGCATTCTTCGTCCATAAACTCTGTCACATTGACAGTGATGTTGCCTCCGTTGCGTTCTGCCCATCCTTTTTCCCAGAGGTAACCTGTCACCTCTGCTATTTGATTAATGACGGCCTCCAGTCCTGGACGACCTTCCAATATGCTTTTCATATTTCGTTTGTTGTTTTCTGTGCTCTTCGACGAGGTCGAAGAGCACTGTTTTTTGATGATGATTAGTAATTGTCGCCGTATCGTTCTTTGGTGATTTGCTCAAGACTCTTTCCTCGTGTGTCCGGCATACCTATGAGGCCTACGATGAGAGAGATGGCAAGGAGAGCAATCATGCAGTAGGCTGCAATGGTAAAGCCTTCGCCATTTTCTCCATATATATATGTGAAGATGAGTCCCCATGCTGCTGACAATCCACGTACGATGAAGAACATGAGTCCCTGTGCTCCTGCGCGGAATTTGGCAGGGAAGAGCTCAGAACCCCATAGGGCGTAGAATATCTGTACTGACAATCCGCTGTTGAGTCCCCACAGAATGACGAAAGCCCATAGCGTAGTCATGCTGTTTACTCCGACGGAAACGACGAGAATCCATGTGCTAAGCGCAAAGATGAGTCCGAGGACGTACATGAGTCGATGGCTGGTACGGTCGAAGATATGGGATATGCTGAAGGTTACTGCAACGACGATAGCCCACTGTATGCAGTTCATCCAGTTGGAATATTCGTTGCTTACGCCTCCTGCCGTCTCGCAGATGCGTGGGGAGAAGAATCCCATTACGCTTGCTACGAGGTTCCATGTGAGGTATATGGCAGCGAGGAAAGCCACTGTCCTTATTGCTACTTTATTGGTAAACAATATGCGGAATGCCTGCAAGAGTCCTGTATCTTCGCCTTTCGCCTTTGCTTCTGCCTTGGATGCTTCGTATTCGGCACTCTCTTCGAGTTGGCGTTGCAGGTTCCATGCTATGAAAGCTACTACGAGGAGTGTGAAGAATACTACTCGGGAACTGAACACGTTGACCTCAGAGGCAATGCTCATATCTGCTCCGCACATCGCAGCTGCTGTCTGCACCCATCCGAATAGTACACCGCCAGGAGCGAAGAGCATACCCATAAGCAGAATTATCATTGGTCCTACAGCCCAGGACATCTGTGAGATACAGATGTTTCGTCCGCGGTTGTTCACTTCGGAGCTTTCTGAGATATAGGTCCATGAGGCAGGAACACCTATGCCGACAGATATTCCTGTGATGAGGAAACCAGCAAGCAGCATGGGGAAATTCATGGAAAGCATCACTATTAGTACTCCCAGCATATATACGAGGAGGTTGTATGTGAAGATAAACTTACGTCCGAACTTGTCAGCGAGGAAACCTCCGATGATGGCACCGATGGCTGCTCCGAGAGCGTTGGCACTGAGAGCGTTAATCCATCCGAGGTGCATCTCTGTCAGTCCGAGGTATTCTTTCCATAAGGTGATACCACTGCCACCAGCGACGATAGCACCAGCATCAAGATAATTGTTGAGAGATACAGCTATTGTACTCTTGAGTGAACTTGTCTTTCCCATGTTGCTTTTATCGCTTGCTTGTTACTTCTGCTACGTATTTTTCTATGTCCAGAATGAAATCTTGTCCGACAGGAACATTGTTGCGTACGCAGAACTCGTCATATACAGCCTGCCAAGGCATAGCTTTCTGTTCTTCGATGAGGGCGAGAACCTTGTATCCGTCGCCTGCAAGTTCGAGTTCGGAAATCATCTTCCTTGGTTCGAGCAATGCGCGAAGCATGCACTTCTGGGCAGCACGTGAGCCTATAACGTAGGCACCGATACGATTGATGGAGCCATCGAAGAAGTCAAGACCGTAGTGGACGCGATCAAGGGCATCTGCACGCACGATTTCGAAGAACAGTTCTTGTGTCTGATCGTCCATGATAGTAACGTGGTCAGAGTCCCAACGTACTGGGCGAGAGACGTGAAGCATGAGTTCGGGCAGGAAAGGAAGTACTGCCGAAACCTTATCTGCGGGTGACTCTGTAGGGTGATAGTGACCAGTGTCGATGGTGAGCAGCTTGTTATGCTGAGCAGCATAGGCGGTGTAGAAGTCGTGTGAACCTACAGTGAATGATTCCAGACCGATGCCGAAGACCTTGCCCTCGATACAATCCTTCATCATAGGCTGCTCTTTCTCGAATATTTCGTCAAGAGACTTTTTGAGGGTACGGCGGTAAAGGGCATGGTTTACGCTGACATCCTTACATCCGTCATGTACCCAAAGGTTCATGATACAAGGGTCATTCTGTGCCTCTCCCATTGCGTTGGCGATGTCACGACAGCGTTTTGTATGTTCTACCCAGAACTGACGTATGCCCTCGTCGGGGTTAGAGAGGGAGAGAGAGCCTGACTTAGGGTGAGAGAAAGAAGAAGAGTTGAAGTCGAGGAGAGTGTTGTTCTCCTTTGCCCAATCAATCCAGGACTGGAAATATTCTACTGTTACCTCGTCACGGTCAACGACTTTTCCCTTGAAGTCACCATATATCTCATGGAGATTGAGACGATGGTTGCCAGGAATTAGTGACTTTGCTTTGAGGATATCTTGACGGAGCTCGTCGATATTGCGTGCTGCACCAGGGAAATCGCCTGTAGATTGTATGCCGCCTGACATAGAGCCGGCCTGCACTTCAAAGCCTTTTACGTCGTCAGCCTGCCAGCAATGCAGGGAGAGATGAAAATCCTGAAGCTGCTTGAGTACTTTCTCTGTATCCACACCGATTTCTGCATAGCGTTCTTTTGCTACTTCGTAAGCTTTTGAAATAAGTTCTGCTTTCATGTTAGTTCTTGTTATTTTTAAAGTTAGTATTACGTTTATAGATTAGAAAAAATTGTCACGCACAACTGCTTTCATATCTTAGGCAGCCTCATTACCTACGCTTTGCGTTGAGGATGTCAAGGTATTTCTCGTAAGCGTCATCCCAAGCCTTCTTGTCAGTAGGAGTAAAACGCTTGAGGTCAAGGCTGTTTGCTATGACGCGACGCATATCCCAAAGGTCGGAGACTTCGCCTGCTGACTTCGCCTGCACCATGATATTACCGAGAGCAGTGCCTTCTTGCGGACCGGCAAGTACCTCTACTCCACAGGAATTGGAAGTAAACTGGCTCAGATGGTCATTGCGTGAGCCGCCGCCTATGATGTGAAGGACGTCAATAGGGAAGGATGCCATCTCTTTAAGGTATGAGAACACCTGTCGGTAACGCAGTGCCAGGGAGTCGAAGATACAGCGACATATTTCTGCATAGCCTTCTGGCACGTGCTGGTTTGTCGATTGACAATAATCCTGTATTGCCTTTACCATGGATGAGGGGTTGGCGAAGCATGGGTCATCAGGATTAATTATTGACTGGAAAGCAGGCTGCTTCATTGCTTCGGCTATTAGTTCCGGATGTGATTTCGGGGCGTCTGTCCATTCCTTTCGGCATCGTTCATAGAGCCACATGCCACAGATGTTTTTCAGGAAGCGTGTAGTTCCCTCTATTCCGCCTTCGTTGGTGAAATTGCGTTCGTACGACACATTATTTATTATGGCATCCTTTGTCTCTATTCCCATCAGCGACCATGTGCCAGAAGAGAGGTAAGCGAACTTCTCGTTTTTGGCTGGTACAGCAGCTACAGCAGAGCCTGTATCATGTCCTGCCACAGCGATGACGGGGATTGCGCCGTAGCCTGTCTGCTTCTGCACATCGTCAGTGAGTACTCCTATCAGGTCGCCAGGGGTTACCATCCTGCCAAATTTGCTTTCTGTCAGTCCGACAGAGGCAAGCAGACGTGGATCAAGACGCTTAGTCCTCGGGTCAAGGAGCTGCGCTGTGGATGCGATGGTATATTCGCATACCATATTGCCAGTGAGCATATAGCTCAGGGCATCGGGGATGAACAATATCTTCTGAGCGTGCCTTAGTGCTGCGTTGCCCGCTCTCTTCATGGCATAAAACTGGAAGATAGAGTTGAAATTCATGAATTGTATTCCCGTTATGCCATAGACTTTTTCTTTGTCCATGACATTTTCGAGATAGTCGTCCATGGCATCAAAGGTGTGTGGGTCACGATAAGCTATGGGTTGGCTTACGCTACCATCATCCGCCACGCATGCGAAATCTACTCCCCACGTGTCGATACCGATACTCTTGATGCAAAGATTTCTCTGCTTTGCCTGTTTCAGACCTTTTATTATCTCATTATAGAGAGCATAGATGTCCCAATAGAAATGCCCGTTGGCTTGTATGAGGTTATTGTCAAAGCGGGTCAGTTCTTCCAACACCACCTTGTCATCCCTGAGCTTACCGATGATAGTTCGTCCGCTTGTCGCACCAAGGTCAACGGCAAAGAAATACGTATTTTCCATTTTTGTCAGTCGTAGTTTTAGGTAGTTAGAGTTCAATTTCTTTGGCAAAGGTACAAAAATATTTGAAATATTGCCATCATATTTTGTTTTTTTTATCCAAAATGTACAATATTGGCATTTTACTCAAATTTGTGTTACAAAAACTTTTTTATTTCTTTTATTCTTTTTACCTTTGCACCCGATTAACTGCTAACTATAAAAACTAATAAAAACAAATGACATCATTATCTATTGCCATTGTATGCGTTTTCGTTACAGGCTATTTTTGTATTGCCATTGAAAGCGTTACAAAAGTCAACAAGGCGGCCATTGCTTTGCTCATGTTCGTATTCTGTTGGACTGTCTTCATGATTGACCCTGGTCAGTACATCAATGTTGCTGATGGGGAGTCGTTGCCCAATGCCGTCTCATCCATCATAGAGCATCATCTTGGCAGTACTGCGACCACCTTGTTCTTCCTTATGGGAGCAATGACCATTGTGGAACTGATAGACCAAAACGGAGGTTTCAACTTCGTACGAGAAATGTTGAAGACTCGTCACAAGCGTCGTTTGCTATGGCGTATAGCGTTCCTTACATTTATTCTCAGTGCTATTCTCGACAACCTCACTACGAGTATCGTGATGATAATGCTCATCCGCAAACTTGTGTATGAGAGAGAAGACAAACTGGTGTATGCGGCTCTTGTAGTCATTGCCGCTAACTCTGGCGGTGCTTTCTCACCGATAGGTGACGTGACGACAATTATGATATGGAACAAGGGGCTCATCTCCGCTTTCGGAGTCATAAAGGAACTCATCATTCCGTCGCTCGTCTCCATGATAATACCGGCATTCCTGCTCTCAAGGATGCTTCACGGATGTGTCGATGTCACCGAAGCCAAAAAGGATATGAGTTTCAAGATGGACAACGAACTGACTGATTTCCAGCGTAAGGTGGTCTTCTATCTCGGTGTAGGTGGACTCATCTTCGTGCCTATATTCAAGTCTATTACTCATCTCCCTCCTTTTGTTGGCATAATGCTCGTGCTTGGATTACTATGGACTGTCACAGAAATATTCTATAGCAACCTTTCGGAAGGTGTAGATAAGATAGGTATGCAGAAGCGCGTGACAACCATGCTTGCACGCATTGACATGAGCACCATACTCTTCTTCCTCGGCATACTCATGGCAGTAGCCTGCCTTGAGACAATAGGTGCGCTGACAATGCTCGGCGAAGGACTCGACTCCTGGTTTGACGGCAACCGCTATCTCGTGACGGGAATCATCGGAGTGCTCTCAAGCATCGTCGATAACGTTCCGCTCGTAGCAGGATGTATGGGAATGTATCCTATGGCTGAGATGGGAGATTTTGCACAGGACGGACTCTTCTGGCAACTCCTCGCTTACTGTGCAGGTGTCGGTGGCTCAATGCTTATCATCGGTAGTGCGGCAGGAGTCGTCGTCATGGGACTGGAGAAAGTCAGCTTCGGCTGGTATATGAAGAAGATTACCTGGATAGCTTTCGTAGGCTACATAAGCGGTATGCTCGTATATTGGCTTGAGAAGGCGTATTTACTCTAATCCCCGTTGAAACGTCATACCATCCAAGCGTATGATTGCATAGAAATACATGACTTGAACAAATGATATTTAGGAATTTCCTTTCGTGATAAAGACAATGATAGGAAATTCCTAAATTCGTTAATTTTTGGGAATAAGTAACAGAAAATACAACTCTTGAAATATAAAACAATAAGGATGGAAGAACTTGATACCTCCCTGCTGCTCCTGATTAACGGAGCACACAATGAATACTTCGACCAGCTGATGTGGCTTGTCAGTGCAAAGACAGTGTGGATTCCTTTCTATCTCATCACACTATGGGTTGTCTATAAGAACAGAGGAACAAAAGGACTGCTGACCCTTGCCGTGATGATTGGCATCATGATGCTCTTCACCGACACGCTCAACTCCTCCGTCATACGTCCGTGGATTCATCGCCTCCGTCCTGCCAATCCCGACAATCCTATCTCCCCTCTCGTACATATCGTCAATGGTTATCGTGGTGGGGCGTGTGGTTTCCCCTCAGCTCATGCCGCCAACTACTGCGGCATCACCATTCTCGTGGCATACATCCTGCGGTCATGGAAGGTCTTTTCCTCAATGATGATGCTCACCCTCATTATCTGTTACTCCCGTTCCTACCTTGGCGTTCATTATCCTGGTGACCTCCTTGCAGGAATCATCTACGCATCATTAGTGGCAGGAACTATCATATTAGTACATCATAGATATTTTGACATACCCACTCCGTACGAAAAGAGATATGAGTGGCTACCAGCTCTCACGGCAATCGCCACAATACTCGTTTTTGCAGTCATCTCGATATGCTAATGATTGCGCTATAATAGGTGCATAGTCAATAAGTAGGGTGGTTCAGTGTGTAGTTCTGAAAAACGCACTGGATTAATCAATCATAGGCATAATAATATTGGTTAATAAAAGATAATTATTTTAATTGTTCCTTGCATGTTTGATACTTTTATTGTACCTTTGAAACGGCTGTTAATTTAATAGCCGTTAAATTAATGACAATTAAATAATTTGAGCATGGAATTCTATGACCGTGAA
>CALZJQ010000053.1 GCA_945787895.1 uncultured Prevotella sp.
GGAGTAACATCAGTATCAAGAGTTGTCTCGTTCAACTTTGTATATTGAGCTGGCGAATCACGATTGAGAGACTCATAGAGGAAGGTAATATCATTTGTAAGATCGTATGTAGTACCTATATTCTGAGTCAGTTCAAGAGTTTCTGGGAGCTTCACACCTGTGATAGCATCAACATTCAATACGAAAGGTATTGGAGATTGAGTGCTCTGGTGCAGATAAGAAAGAGTCTTTGTTGACTTATACACCAGATTGTTGTAAGCAATCTTAAAAGTAACGGTCTTTCCGTTATCTTCAGCGTTACCAAATACTTCAAGAGCGAGAAGATCATTGTTGTAAATCTTGGACGCATCAGCCACACCACGCACCTGACCATCAATGAAAGCTGCCACTTCAACATCGCAGCATCCTGGCAATCCATTAATGTTGACCTGCGTATAAACTACAAAGCGATCACTATACTCGCCTGCAGCAGGTGCTGTCCATCGACTTGCGAATGTTGCAATCGTGACAAACATAAGCAAAAAAGAAAGAATAGTTTTCTTCATAATAGACTAAATAAAATATTAATTATTGTTGTTTTCTTGTTTTCGATACTGTGTTGGTGACATACCCATCTGCATATGGAAAACGCGGGTGAAATAATTAGCGCTTTCAAAACCACATTTTATGTAAATCTCGGATATGGGGAGTTCGGTGTTTTTCAGTAATTGGACTGCTTTTAATATTCGGCGGGAACAACCTGATTGCCCGATGCATCCTGCAATGTGCCATAGACCACCGTCTCGGAAGCGACTGAAGCATCGTTGTTGGAGAGTGGTTCCCAACTGCGCTGGGCATTCATCTGCAACACTGCAAGGAAGCAAAGTGTGAAAACAGTTAATGCTTTTTTCATGTTTGTAATGGTTTTGATGATTAGTATGATGTTGTTTTTCTGTTGCAAAAGTAGAATAATTTTTTAAAATATACCTTGCTATTTCGGACATCTTTATGTCTATTTCGGACAATAGGTAGAATTTTGTATGGATATTTTTACATTATATGGAAAAAATGTCAGAAATAAGCGGATTTTTCTTTACCTTTGTATGTTTTTTTTAGCCCTATAGGGCGGAAACGACATGGTTGTCACTGATAACCGTCACGTATTGACGGGAAAAGAACCTACCTTATTATAAATGAAAAAGAAGATGATGAAGAAGATTACGATGCGCACAGGGGTGCTGTGTCTTGCGCTGTTTGCCGTGGCTTGCGGCAGACGTACAGAGCCTGTTGATGATGCAAAAAACCACGATTTCATCGACAGTCTGGTATCTTTGCGCAATAAGGGAAAGACTCTTCGCAACGAGGGAAACTTTGACGAGGCGCTGCTCCTCCACAACAAGGGACTCACGCTTGCGAAGCAGGTCAATGACACTGGCGAATGGGTGCAGGCCCTGAACAATATCGGCACCGACTACCGACGGATGGGACTGCTCGACATAGCACAGGAATACCATTATGAGGCGTGGCGGATGTGCGAGGAATCATCCGACACTTCACGGACGATGAGGAAGAATAAGGTGGTGTCGCTCAACGGACTCGGAAATATCTATCTTACCGTAAAGGATTATAACCGTGCCGACAGCGCATTCCGTAAGGCCCTGAAAGGAGAGAGGGAACTGGGAAGCGCAACGGGGCAGGCCATCAACTATGCCAACATAGGCTCCATATACTCCGCACGTGGCAATGACAAGGAGGCGAGACGATATTACGAGATGTCGATGATGATGAACGAGAGGGACAGCAATACGCTCGGGATGTCGCTCTGCCACACGTATTTCGGTAACCTCCACGAGAAAGCCGGGGAATATGACAAGGCGCGGCAGGAATATATGGCGGCATACGAGCTCAGCAGGAATTCCAAGGATCGTTGGCACGCTCTGGAGCCTATACTCTCTCTCGTGCAGCTCGGACTGGACACCCGCTCCCTGTCTGAGGCGGAGGCGTGGCTCGGCGTGGCGGACAAGGAGGTGAGAGACCTTGCTTCCCGAGAGCATGAGAGCGAGGTGTGCAGACTGCACTACAAGGTGGAGAGCCGCAAGGGTAACTACCGCGATGCCCTGACGTGGCATGAGAGGGCGGTAGCCTTGGAGGACAGCATCATGAATCAGGACAAGAACAACCGCATCCACAACATAGGCATTTCCATAGAGCGCAGACGGCAGGGCGCAATACTGCAAAGGGCGAAGTCGGAACTGCAGGAGGAGAAGAACCGCAGCCTGTTCCGTTTGTGGGGAGTGGTCATAATTGCCATCGTCTCCTCTGTCATCGTAGGACTGCTGCTTTACATTCAAAGGCTGAAGAACGCAAGCATGAGGGTCATGCAGGAGGCAAGCAGGGTCAGAGAGGATTTCTTCACCAACGTCACGCATGAGTTCCGCACGCCCCTGACCGTCATCCTCGGTCTGAGCCGAGAGATGATTGACAGGACGGGCGACGGGGAATGGCGCAGCAAGTGCGAGGCGATTTACCGTCAGGGCAACAACCTGCTGAGATTAGTGACGCAGCTTCTCGATATGGCAAAGATAAAGTCGAGGGTGGGAGAGCCTGACTGGCGTCATGGCAACATCGTGGGGCACGTCAGGATGATTGTCGAGACGTTCTCCGACTATGCTGCGGGCAAGGGCATCGCATTGACTGTGGAGTCTCCTGTCGAGACATTGGAAACGGACTTCGTGCCCGACTATATCAATAAGGTCGTGGGCAATCTCCTGTCCAACTCGTTGAAGTTCACCCCTCCCGACGGCAGGATTACCGTAAGGGTGGATTCTGACGGCAGCAGGCTTTCCCTGTCCGTGACCGACACCGGCAAGGGTATGACCGAGGAAGAGAAGCAGAATGTCTTCAAGCCTTTCTTCTCGGCGGCGACGGCAAACAACGGTACCGGTGTCGGCATGGCGCTGGTGAAGCAGATTGTCGATACCTTGCAGGGCAGGATAGAGGTGGAGAGCGAGGTGGGCAGGGGCACCACGTTCTCCCTTGTCATCCCCATGAGGAAGTCAGCCAAGGGCGTGAGACTGCTGCAGCCTGACGGCTATGACATGGAGCAGGCGAGAAAGGAATTCATTACAGCTGCGGGAATGACTCCCGAGACAGGCGGCGGTGACGAGGCGAGGCAGATGGAAAGGTATGATGAGAGCACGGAAGACCTGCAGCGCAGGGTAGTGCTGGTGGTAGAGGACAACAGGGACGTGGCGGACTATATCGGCTCATGGCTTTCTGCCGACTACAACGTGGTATATGCAGCCAACGGCAGCGAGGGACTGGGAATGGCAGAGGACCTGATGCCTGACGTTATTGTCTCCGACCTGATGATGCCTGAGATGGACGGACTGGAGATGTGCCGGAGGATAAGGAGCAACGACGTGGTGAACCATATCCCCATCATCATGCTCACCGCAAGGATTACCGAGGATGACAGGATGCAGGGACTGGAGGCGGGAGTGGATGTATATATGTCGAAGCCTTTCAATGCCGACGAGCTGCGCCTGAGGATTGTCAAACTGCTGGAGCAACGATATATGCTCAGACGGAAATATATTCTGGCAGCAACGGATGGCAGGGATGCTGCTGAAACACAGGCGGAGGGGGATGATGCACTGTCTCTGACGGCAGATTTCAGCAACTCTCCTTATTGGGAGGACAAGGTAAGCCTCCTTACCGATGATTTCATCAGCAAGGTGACCGACCGTATCTATGATATGCTGAACAGGTACGAGCTGGTCTCTGTGACTTCACTTGCAGAGGAGCTGGGCATGAATCCTCGTCAGCTTCACCGTAAGCTGACCGCCGTGGCGGAAACCACGCCCAATGCGTTCATCATCAACGTAAAGGTGAGAAAGGCAATGAAGATGATCGAAGCCGACAGGTCCGTTCCCCTGAAGAATGTCGCCCTCGCCTGCGGTTTCTCCGACTATTCCCACTTCGCCAAGACATTCAAGAGCGTCGTCGGCGTTTCAGCTTCCAAGTATGGGGGAGAGTGATTTTAGGTGTTAGGTTTTTGGTTTTTGTTTTTGTTTTTGTTGTTTGGTTGATATGGCTTTGCTTCTTGAGTAAGTCTCCATTGGCAACGCATTATTAACCAAAAACCTACAACCCAAAAACAGCAAAATGATTATTTTGTCCTATTGCCTCTTTTTCGGAAAGTATTTGTAAGGTGTTGATTTTTAGTAAAATGCAAAAAGCGTTGATATTACAATGTAAAAGCTTAGCTTTTGCAAGGTAATATCAACGCTTTTATCGTGTAATATCTATGATATTAGGACGTAATATCATAGATGTTGTTTTTGTCCTATTCTGGTTGTTTAGTTGTTTTGTTGTTTAGTTTTAGTTTTTGTTTTAGTTTTAGTTTTAGTTTTTGTTTTTGTTGTTTTGTTGTTGATAGTATTCGACTCCATTGCGAGGACAAACAACAAAATAACAAAAACAAAAATAACAAAAACAAAAATAACAAAAACAAAAACAAAAACAAAAAAACTAAACCACAAAACAACAAAACAACAAGACAACTACTTCACCCTTATCACCGATACGGAATACTGAGGTATATCCACGGTGAAGGTGGGACTTACGGCAATGGTGCGGACGGTGTTCGTTTCCCATTCCTTGGCTTGGGCATCGCCTGCGCTGAGGATATGATGCTCCGCCCCTGCATTGCGCCCCTTGAGGATTTCCTCTCCGAGGTTGATGGTGACGGAGGCGGACTTAGGCAGCATGCTTACAATCTTGATGATTATGTCGCCCGTCTCTCTGTCGATGACGACGGATTTGTCGAGACGCTCCTCTACGTCCTTGCCACCGCTGACCTTTAGGTCGGAGAAGACGTATTCACTGCCTGCATGATGACCGAAGGCGCGCTGCACGTAGTAGTTGGGCGTGGGACGCACCTCGTCGTTGGTGAAGTATATGAGGTCGGGATTCCAGTTTGTATGCCCATCCTTTGCAAGCAGTGGGGCGTAGGAAGACATCACTACGACGTCTGCATTGCGCTCTACGTTGGTAAGGTAAGCCGCTTCCACTAAGGCGTTGACCACGCGGTTGCCCTTGGAAGCCCATTCGCCGAGATAGACCTTCGTGCCGTTGCGGTCGTAGTTGTCGTAGAAGTCACGGTGGTGGAAATACCAGCCGATGCTGTTGTAGTAATGCTCATCGACGATGGCGATGTTCTCCTTGCGTGCTTCCCTCCATCCGTATTCGTAGTCACTGCCTTCCCAGAACGGTCCTACCGTGCCGATGACGGTAATCTCGGGGTGAGCCTTGCGTACACCGTCGATGAGGAAGCGATAGCGTTTCAGGAAGACATCGCTTATGAGGTCTTCATTGCCTATGCCTAAATATTTCAGGTTGAAAGGTTTCGGATGACCTGCCTTGGCACGCATCTGTGCCAGCCTTGAGGTCTTGGCATCTCCGTTTGCCCACTCTATGAGGTCGAGAAGTTCCTGCAGGTAGCTCTCCATGGTCAGCGGTTTGCCATTGTATGTATAGGGTGAGGGCTTGCCGTCAAGCTCTGCCTCAAACGGTATGCCTCCCTGCTGTCCTGCGCCACCTCTGTGAGAGTTCTGACATGGTACGCCGGCTGCCAATACAGGGAGAGGCTCTGCGCCGATGTCCTCGCAGAACTGGAAATACTCATAGAAGCCCAGTCCGCGTGTCTGGTGGTAGTTCCAGATGTTCATGTCGTGCTGACGTTCCCACAGCGGACCTATGGTTGCCTGCCAGTGGTATATGTTGTCGATGCCCTGTCCGTGGGTGGCGCATCCTCCGGGAAAGCGGACGAAGCGTGGCTTCAGGTCAGCGATAGTCTCTGCAAGGTCTTTACGCAGACCGTTGGTATGTCCTTTGAAGGTCTCTCTCGGGAAGAGTGATACGAAGTCGAGGCTTACGCTGCCCTGCTGCAGAGGTTCTATGACGAGTTCCGCCTTGCCGGCAGAGGATGTCGGTACGAGGACGGCTTTCTTTCTCGTCCACTCCTTGCCGCCTTTCACTGACGCAGAGGCAAGCACCTTGCCGTCCTCCACGAGCGACACACGCACCTTTCCCGTGCCACGGACGAAGAGGCTCAGGTCGTATTTTGCACCTTTCTTCAGCGTTATGCCGTCCCATCCGCCGTTGATGAGGCGTGCTCCCGCGGTGGTGGTTAGGAGAGTGGCGTAATGCTTGTTGTTGGGATGTATGGGATTGTCCTCGGAGATGTTCCACGTAGTGCCCTCGCCTTCCAGTCGCCATGCCGTGCGTGCGTTCCATTCCTTGCGGTCGCGGCTGCTGTATTCGAAGTCACGGTTCTGTATGAGTTCTGCGTAAAGTCCGCCGTCGGCTGCATGACTGATGTCTTCAAAGAAGATGCCCATAAGGCTTTCTGAGATGTCTTTCCGGTCATTCCAGTCGATGTTGAGCGTGGCTGTGACAGGGGCTTCGCTCTTGGCGATGCTCAGTCCGCGGGCGATGAAGTTGTCCCGCTCCCATGCCGCATTGCGCTCGGCATGAGCCTGTTTGTCGAGAAGGTTCTTCAGTCCGGAGTAAGGGATGCGGATGACATTGCCCTTAGACGCTTCCTCCTGAGCAGTCTTTCTCGTTGCAAACTCCTCCTTATTCATATAGGGGTAGTCCTGCGGCTTCCAGAGGGAGAAATTGTCCGACTCCGTGGTGGCTATCTGCGGAGTGTTGAGGTTGGGGATAAACGTGGCGTGATACTTCCTGCCGTCGTAGCTCAGCACCGGGAAGTACATTTTCTTCTCTGCACCCCACGTGCCGTAGTCGCTCTCGAAGAGGTTGCACGCCACGTGTTTCCAGTGTCTGCCGTCGATTGAGTAGGCTATTTGGAAGTTTCGTGTGCCGTTCTCGATGTCAGGCTTTACGAAAACGGAGTCAGGCGCAGCCGCCCTCATAGACAGCGCGAGCATCATTATGCCTGCCGCGCAGATGATTTTCTTCAATAGTCTTTGCATGGGTTTTGTTGTTTGGTTGTTTAGTTGTTTAGTTGTTTAGTTGTTTGGTTATTTTGTTGTTTTGTTGTTTAGTTGTTTTGCTGTTTAGTTTTTGTTTTTGTTTTTGTTTTAGTTTTTGTTTTTGTTTTTGTTTTTGTTTTAGTTTTAGTTTTTGTTTTAGTTTTAGTTTTTGTTTTAGTTTTAGTTGTTTTGTTGTTTGTATCCGCAAATGAGAAAAGCTATCAACTAAACCACAAAACCACAAAACAACCAAACAACATTCCTCCTTGCAAAGTTAATTCTTTTTCCCGTTTCAGGCAAGACATTTCTTCTTTTTTTCATGACAAATGTCGCACGTCTGTCCTGTTTTTATTAATTTTTAGGGTGTCCAGTTAGTTGTTCCCATTTTTTTATTCACTATTCTGACTCATCTGCTCTTTTCTGTTTGCTGATTAGGTAAGCTTTTCTCTGAGAAGAAAACGACAAAAAAAAGCCAATTACGGCAATTCGTTTCCTTTTTCAGAAAACGGATTGCCGTAATTGGCACTTATGCCGGTGTGCAAGGATTAGCAGGATAATCATTGCACACCTGCTGGAAAGATGCTGACGGAACTTACCTATATCCTACTGTATAGGCAGGTACCAGTTGTCGGTATTCATAAGGAAGCTGTAGGTGGCTTCATCCTTCTCTCCGTTACGGCGTGAGACAGGGTCTGCAAGATATGCAGGATCGTTGCGACGTAGAGCTACTCGCATGAGGTCGAAGAAACGCTTGCCCTCGAAGGCTGTCTCAAGAGCCATCTCTGTGATTATCTTATCCTCTACGTATGCAGTCACTTCATCGGGAGAGAGGTCGGCAGGGATGCAGTATGTGGTGTCGCAATCTACATCTCCACAGCCACGGGCATGGATGCCCTGAGTATTACGTTCCGTGAAAACGTCATCGCTGAACGATGTATAGGGACAGGCTGCAAGTTCTTCCTCTGAGATATACTTCTGGTTGTTCATATCACGAAGTCCGTACTTCAAGATGGAGAATGCTGTCTGCGGATAGCCAGCGCGATTGAGAGCCTCGGCGAACATGAGGTAGATGTATTGCACGCGATAGAGCCCTACGAAACTCTCCGCACACTTACGGATTGTCTGCATATCGGGGGAATACTGCGAAGTCTCGCTCTGGTTGTAATAATGATAGTCGTACGCTTGACAAAGACGCAGGTCGCCGGCAGAGTTCTTCTCCGGGAGTCCGGTCTTTGGAGCATAGACGGTGTCTTTCTGCGTATCGCTTGCCTTGGCGAGGAGGCAGTAGTCCTGGGCTGCTGAGAGGGAGAACATTGCCTTTGAGGGTTCTGCCTCATAGCGGTAGTAGTTGGTTTCCGTGGATTTGAAGATATTCTTCAGATTGCTCATCTGACCGTAGAACTCATTCGTCTCCATCGGAATGCCTGCAATCACTTCATATGAACTGAAAGAAGCGATATCTAAAGCCAAGCCGTTTGACGTGATGTTCGCTGTAGCGAAGTCGAGGTTTGTCACTGACCAACGCTCTGCGTTCGTTTGTGTTGGTATCTCATGGTTCTTGCGGGCAAGATAGTTGTAGAAATATGAGCACGCCTCGTCATACCTTCCTGCCCAGAGACAGAGTTCTCCGAGAAGGATGCGCACGGGGATAAAGAACTTCTTGGATTCATATTTGTCCATACCTCCCATCGTGCCGTATTGGGGCAGTTCGGTGTCAACGTACGGCTTGATGTCGTCAATGAGGAAATTGCATATCTCCGTGATGTTGGAATACTTCATCTTTGTGGCATCGAGCGCATCGTTCTCCGTGAGCAATGGCTGGAGTACGAGAGGCACCCTGCCGTAGGTCTTTACGGCCTGCAGGTAAGTCCATGCACGGTAGGTCTTCACGGCAGCATATTCCTTCTCAAAGATTTTCTTTCCAAGACGTGCGAGGGTGGTGTCCACGTTCTCTATAAAGTAGTTGCAGTTGTTGATGACAGCATAGTAGTCGCTTATCTTGTTGTAGGCGTTCGGCTCGCTGAAGTCATTGGCGGCTATGCGCTGAATAGTCGTCGTGGCATCCTTGGATGGTGTCATAAGGTCGGCACGCAGTTCTCCGAAGAGCACCGTGCGGTCAGCGATCTTCTGCATGCACTGTATCACTCCGAGTACGCTGCTGAGAGAGTCCTCCGGCGTATTGAGAGTGTTGTCCTCGGCAAACTCTACCATGTCCGACTTAGTATCGAGCATATCAGCGCATGAGGTCAGCGCACCTGTGGCAATTCCCATCACGGGGAATGCCAGCAGTGCAAGGGCTGACTTCTTAATGAATATTGTGATGATATTTTTCATTGTTGTTGCTTTATTTTGTTGTTTTGTCGTTTTGTTGTTTTGTTGTTTTGTCGAAAACAACAAAACAAGTTGATGCCTGCGAATCTTGAGTTAGAGATTAATCTTCAGACCCATTGCGAATGTGCGTCCTGCACCGAGGAGACCGCGGTCGATGCCCTGTGAGAGGACACTGCCGGAGAGAGCACAGTCGGGGTTAGAACCGAGGTAACGGGTCACGGTGAAGAGATTGTAGGCAGCTCCCCATACCGTGATACCCTGCAGGAAGGTAGTGTTCATCGGGAGGGAATAGCTGAGCGTGAGGTTGCTGAGACGGAGGTATGAGCCGTCCTCTATCCATCTGTCACTGAAACGGGAGTTGCCGTGAGCGTCCATGTAGCTGACACGCGGGATGGAGGTCTCCTGACCTTCTGTCGTCCAGCGTCCGTTCATGGCAGTCGTCTGATTGTAGAAATACTTTCCGCTCTCAAGGATGCTGCGCTCATAGTTGAAAATATCGTTGCCGAGGCAATAGGTGAAGGTAGCGTCGAGCGACCAGTTCTTCCAGTTGAGATGCGTGAAGATGTTTCCGTAGATGTCAGGATTAGGATTGCCGATGATGACACGGTCTCTGTCGTCAATGCGATGGTCGCCGTTCTGGTCCACGAACTTCATGTCACCAGCCTGGAAATAAACCTTCGCTCCCTTGTTGTCCTCCTGATAGAGAGCCGCATCAGCGGCTTCCTTCGTAGTGCTGAACACGCCGTCAGTGGCATATCCGTAGAACACTCCTACTGGATTTCCGACTGCAGTGAGGACGGTAGCTCCATAGAGGTTGGTCTCGAAACTTGCGTTGTTGTTGCTGAGAGCAGTCACCTTGTTCTCATAGTGACCGGCACTTGCACCGAGTTCCCAGTGGAAATTCTTGGTATTGACGAGTCGGTAAGCGACGTTCACGTCGAATCCCATGTTCTCCAACTTACCGTCATTACCCCAGTTCTGGTCAACTCCGCTGGTCCAGGACATCTTGTTGAGACCTACGAGGTCTGATGTCCATGACTTGTAGAAATTGAATGCGGCGTGGAGACGGTTCTTGAGGAAGTTGCCCTCAAAGCCTGCAGTGAGGCGGCGTGTGGTCTCCCACTTGAGAGTGCTGTTGCCTACGTTGCCGAGGAACTTGCCTGTAATGTCGGCACCGAGGATGCTCTGTGCGATGAAGTAGGTACGTGAAGCAGTATAGTCGAGGTTGTCGTTGCCTGAAACGTCGTAGCCGAGGTTGAGACGGAGATAGTCGATACCCTTGACGTCAGCGAGCCATTTCTCATTGCTTAGC
Organism: uncultured Prevotella sp.; assembly: GCA_945787895.1. Taxonomy (GTDB): domain Bacteria; phylum Bacteroidota; class Bacteroidia; order Bacteroidales; family Bacteroidaceae; genus Prevotella. Next base: position 10,624 of record CALZJQ010000053.1, read on the forward strand.
ACGTATGAGCCTTGAATGCTTGGGAAGATGCCCCATACCGTGCCGAAAGCCTTCAGTCCGTCAGCGTCCTTTCCGAAACGGGAGGAAGCCTGTGCGGAGAGAGCTGCGGAGAGATAATACTTCTCTGCGTAGTTGTAGTCGGCACTTGCATACCATGTGATGTCCGTGGTCTTGTCATCTGCACCCTCCGTAGTCTTGTAGGAGAGTGAGGTGGACATATCAGGGTTCTTGTCGTTTGGTGTGTTGTAACCCTTCTGCACGTTGAGCTTGTAGCTGTTGTTGATGTACCTTACTCCGCCGAAAGCCTTGATATAGTGGGCGCCGTAGTGGTTATCCCAAGTGATACGTGTGTCGCTCTGGACGAAATTCTGTCGGGCAGCGAGTGACTGACGTATGTTATCGACGTAAATTCTGTCGGAAACTCCCGGGAGGAGGAACGAGGGAACGCCGGTCTTTGGGAGGTAATACTCCTCATTAGTGTTGACGAGAGAGAAATTGAATGCCTCAGACAATGAGAGATGCTTGTTGAAGTGATACCTTGGAGTGATGGAGAACATCACGAGTCGGTTGCCGAAAGTATTCTTGTTGCGTCCCTCACCGTTCTCAAGAATGCTGAGAGGATTGGCAATGCTCCGGTCATTTGTAGGCACGAGTCCCTGCAGGTAGTTGTCTTCCTCTGCGAGATAGGAACTCCTGTTGCCATAGATGTCGAAAGCGTATGGTGAGAGGAAGGGCGACTTGATGAGGGAGATGAAGTTTGGAGCGGTCGGCGTGGTGCTCTCAATGTCGGAAGAGATACCGATGTCACGGAGTTTCCTGCTCACGTCGCTGAAAGAAGCGTCGAAACGGCACTCAAGGTTTTTGATGATATTGATGTCGGTATTCAGTCGCATGTCGAAGCGTGAGAAGTCATGCTTCTTCAGCGTGCTGTTGGCAAGGGAGTAGCCTACGCTGAGGTTGTAGTTTGCTACGTCGTCACCACCCTGCACGTTGATGCCGTAATTTTGTGCGAAAGCATTCTCATATACCTCGTCTTTCCAGTCCGTCTCATTGTGGAATTCGTTATAATAATAATAAGAAGGGTCGGAGATGAGGAATTTCATGGATGACATGTCGGTGGTCCTTGCTGAGAGAAGTTCCGTCACGTAGGTGCGGAAATCCTCTGCTCCGAGTACGGAAGCGGTACGGGGCATCAGTTGGAACTTGCCTGCCACGGTGACATCAATCTTCGTAGCCATGCTCCTGTTGCGCTTTGTCGTGATGAGGACGACGCCGTTGGCTCCCTTTGCTCCATAGATGGCAGTACCGTTCTTGAGCACCTCCACCTTGTCGATGTCATTGACATTGACGTTGGCGAGGATATTGTTGTAGTAACCGTCGTGAAGCATGGTGCGGTCATACTGCATATCCATGACTACTCCGTCGATGACTACGAGCGGCTGGGCGTTGGACTGCAGTGAGTTGAGACCGTTGATGAACATCACGTTGCCTACAGCCTCCGTTCCTCCACGGCTGATGCTGCGCACCTCAGAGCCGAGACGCTGCTGTATGAACGGGTCGATGCTGTTCTCTGCATGGTTTTCAAAGTCGGTGGCAGAGGAAAGCCTGTTGCCGGAAGTCACCTTCTTGTAGGAGTTGCTGAAGGTATTGCTGTACAGTCGTGCATTGACATTGTTGAGGTCACTGCCGATAGCCACCTGGACAGGAGCCAGTCCGTCGAGAGAGAGGTAGAGGCTGGTGATATGGTCAGGCACGCTGATGGAATATTTTCCCTCAGTATCGGTCATTGCCGTGAAACGCTCATTGCCGTATGCCTTTACCTGCACACCGGTAAGCGGCAATCCTGTGGCAGCATCTGTCACCTTACCCTTGACGTCCTTCGCCTCTGCATCGGCGAGAGGGAGAAGCATGAGCATACCCAGGAGAGAGCATTTCTTCATCTTTTGTATGTTGTTAATGAGATTTTTCATATATATGATTACGTTTTTAGGTTTCTCTATTCTTCGTTATTCTCACGTACTGGGCTGAGGAAGATGCAGTCGAGATACATCTCACGGTTGTACTTTGAATTTTCCTTACTTGAGATGCTGCACTCTATCATGATGCTGACAGAGGAGTTGTTCTGGTTGTAGTTGCAGGCAGGGAGCTCGAAAGCCTCTGCCACACAGATGGTATCTACCTTTGCAGGGTCTGTGGTGAATACCTTTCCTCCGCAGTTGTACTTGACAGCCTTGCCGTCCTCGTCAAGGTAATTGATGGTAGCCTTGAACTTGCATGGACGCATATTGCCGTCAGGAGACTCGATAGTCTTTGGAAGCACTACGACATTGAAGTCATACTTTCCCGAGAGGGTGTTCTGCAAGCGGTATGTGACCTTCCAGTTGGCAGTACCGGAAGAAGCCTTTATGTCAAGGTAACCGCCCTTTGATACGCTGTCGGCAAGCACTGACTGGGCATTGTAGATACATTTCTCGTATGCGATGATGTCCCAGTGTGTCTCAGCCTCCAGTTCTATCTTCCTGAAATATGTCTTCTTCGGGTCGAAAGGCCATTCGTCATAACCATATACGAAACCATTGCTGCAAGTCTCCTTTATCTTTGCCGCACCAAAGAGTCCGTTGCTCTCGAAAGGCTTGTAATAGACTCCATACTGAGGATATTCGTATGTATAGTAATTTGTCTTTACGCTGTCATTGATGCTCGGCTGGATAGAAGGCGTGAAGATGGCATCGGTGAACAGGGCGCGCAGGGTCCAGTACTTCTGCAGGGAGTCGCACTTCTCCAAGGAAGAAGGGAACCTGTAGTGAGAAGCTGCCTCTTCCCATGCCTTTCTCCAACCTTCGTTGGTAGGCACTACGGTATGATATGTAGAGTCCTCTGAATTGATAAGACCTATTGCCTCGATAATCTTGTTGCGCTCATAGACAACGGAATCCACATAGACAGGAATACCATCGACGAGACCGCTGCTGATACTTGCATCCTCGTCAAACTCATCCTCATTGTATGAGGCTATGATATTGCCTATCTCCGTAAACTGGGGAAGTGCGTTGAGGGCTTCATATACGGTATATTTGTATGGCAACTGAGAAGCCATCACGTGGAGCACTCCATTCTTGCAGCGAATGTCCTTGGCCTGGAAAGGCACTCCGAGTACATCTCCGTCTGTCATAGAGACACGCTTGTAGTTGAGCATACGCAGCGTGCGCTCTCCTGCAGAGAGGGGCGAGCGGGTAAGGTGGTTCTTCACGAAGTTGCGCTCTACGGCAGAGTCGCCGTTGGCTGTCTTGACAAGAGCCAGGAGGGAGTCCTTGTTGAAAGTACCGTTGACCGGAGCCATCACCGTGAGTGACTGACCTCCCTGAAGTATCTCAGCGTAACTCATGCTTGATTTCTTGTGCTGGCGGAAAACCTTTGTCTGGGTGAGCACCTCTGCAAAGTCGCTCAACTCCGGACGTTCCATTATCTCGTCCCAGAGGGAGACGTTTCCACCATCTGCGCCATTTCCTTCATAATGGTCATCCCAATCTGAGCAGGAAGAGAGACCGCCTGCCATTCCCACTGGAAGGGCAAGAAGGAGGAAGCGAAAGACTGACTTCCTTATATATCTTGAAATATTGATATTCATAATGTGATATGTTATAAATAAGGTGATTATTCTGTTCTTTTTGCGGTTCTGAGGTTTTGTTTTGTTGTTTAGTTGTTTTGTTGTTTAGTTATTTTGTTGTTTGGTTATTTTGTTGTTTGGTTTTTGTTTTTGTTTTTGTTGTTTTGTTGTTTGGTTTTTGTTTTTGTTTTTGTTGTTTTGTTATTTTGTTATTTGTCTTTGCAAATGAGTCGATTTCTATCAACAAAACAACTAAACCAACAAGACAACTAAACAACAAATTTCAAACCTCCCTACAACCGTAGTGAAACCTTGCGCCCGCAAGGCAAGTCATCAGTGTGTATCTTCACCCTGAGGGCTTGCGTAAACGCTCTTCGGACAAAGCTCGATATAGTCGAATGACCATTCTGCATCGCCCTCAAGCACCTGACGGAAGCGGAGGTAATACTCTTCTCCTTCCTTTATCTGGGTAGTGGTAAGAATACGGCGCATGTGCTCAGCCCAGGCATCTACGCGGAAGTTGGTAGCTCCAGGCTTGCGATAAGAGTCCATGCCTCGCATATAGCCGCGGTTGTGGAGAGCCTTGTCGTTGGCGAGGTCTTCCTCTTCTGTCGCAGCGTCGATGATAACGCCGATGCTTGGGTCACCCGCATACACACGTAGGTCAATAGGAATACCGCAAGGGTCATTGTTGAGATATACCTGCACTACTCCGCGCTCTGCACCTGCTACATAACCGAGACGTATCTCGTAAGTTCCAGGAGGAGGTGTAGGAATCTTGATGGTCACGTCATACTGTCCCTTTACGCAGATAGCGTTTGCGAGATAGGAACTCATCCACAGGAACTCACTTCTTACGCCGATGAATGTCTCCGGGGAAGTCTTCCAACCAGAGATATAGCCATTCTTGAACGCAGTGAGAATGTCGGCTGTGTGTCCTACGGCTCCTGCATTCCAGAAGTCAGGACTCAATGTGGTGCCGTCGATTCGCATACGGCAGTTGAGCACGTTGTCACGGGTATTGACGTCATATACGAGGATGTCGTCGAGATAATGGAACACACCGTTCAATGCTCCCTGTTCCTGACTGCCGCTCTCTGAAGCAGAGAGGACTTTCACGCCCTTACATCCTGCATAATACTTTCTTCCGAGTCCCTTACGGTTAGCAAAGAGTCCCTCGCTTGGACGGCAGAAACGTATCATTGCGCCCGGCATCATAGTCTGCCAGAATGCTTCTGGGTCTGCAATATCCGTGATAAGGTTCTGCTTCATGACCTCTCCTGACGGAGCGAGGTCGTCATAACCTATACGACCATCAATGAGGTGGTAGCTGACGAAACGGTTGAGAGGGTTCTTGCGGTTGGTGAAATCATCGTCATAGAGACCGGCATCCTTCGGGAAGGTCTTGTCATACACCCTCTTTGCGTATGCTATAAGGTCTTCAATACTGTGGATGTTGTTTCTTGCGAACACCTCGTCAGTCTCTACCAATGCAGTAAACTTATGGTATCTCTTCTCTGGATACTTGGCTTTCCAGTCTTGATTACCATAACGGATAGGCACACCGATGGTGACAGAATCGTCATCAACGAAATAACTGAGGTCAAGATACTTTGTCAGGGAGTCGCACATATTCGTCACCTGGAGAGCCTTGGCAAAGATAGTTGTGGTGGAATCCTCAGCCAAAAGGTCTGGTACGAACTTGTTACTTGGCGTGATGAGTCGGTCGATAGTATGTACTACGCCATTGGTCACGGAGTCATCTTTCTGCACGAGCTTTGAACGCTTGTTGACAAAGGTGAGCAACTGGTTGTTGTTATTCACGTCACTGTCACTTGAAAGCACGAGATAACGGTCATCCATGTTCATTGGAAGCTCGCCCTCATAATAGTCAGTAGTGAAACAAGCCTGCTTGTTGATGATGTGGGTGCGGGCAATAGTATCGCATTTTGCGTCGGGAATCTCGTTGATGTCCCTCAATCCTGCCTCGGCAAGGTATTTATCTACCGCCTCGTTTGTAGGGGCAAAGATGGTGTAGGTGCCGTAAGTGCCGAGCATATTGTAGTAGTTCGCACGCTCAAGTATCTGCTGGAACTTGCTGTAACGCTCAGGAGAGTCGCTGAGAAGCTGGGCTGCCGTACGCTTTGTAGCAGAATAATAGTTTTCATCATTGAAGTCATTATCCACACAGGCAGTGAGCAGACTGGCTGTCATGCTTCCTACGGCGATGGCAAGCATGCAAGAGCGGAGAGTGATCTTCTTCGTATATTTGGAAATGATATTAATCATAGTTGTATTTTATTATGGGTTTGTTGGTTTTAAGTTGTTGGTTTCAGGTTGATTTGTCATTTTTCTTCAAGTGGGTTGGGCTGGATATTCCGTCTATCCTTTCCCGTGCAGCCGACTGAATGACAAGGCAACCTGTCAACAAGTCAACAATTTCTCTACTGGAAGTCCTCCGTATTGCCGTAAGCAGGATTCTGTTTCAGTAATGGATTAACCTTGAGTTCTTCCTTGTTGTATGGGAAGAAAATGATGTTAGGGTCAGCCAACTTAATCTTCAGGGCGTTGACCTTATCCTGATATTTCTTCGTTGCTTCAGCTACGAGACGCTGGTTGTTGCCGTCACGCACTGCAAGACGTACGAGGTCAAACCAACGCTTTCCCTCGAACATCAGTTCACGGTTGCGCTCGTCGAAAAGCAACTGCTCCATCTTTTCCTTGCTTGTCCTGTAGTCATTGAAGACGAGAGTGTCCTTCGCAGCCGAAGTAGTATAGTTGTGGGCACGCTTGTTGACAGCGTTGATGAGCGAGAAGGCTGTCTCATACTCGCTCTCTCCCTTGAGGATGCAAGCCTCAGCCTTCATCAGCATCACGTCGGTGAGACGATAGATAATCCAGTTGGCATAATCGGCATTGCTGCGGCTTGTGCTGAGCTTGAGGCTCTTCTCGTCAGTGACATTCGTGATAGTCATGGATACACGGCTGTTCACGTACTTCGTGATGGCATA
>CALZJQ010000054.1 GCA_945787895.1 uncultured Prevotella sp.
CAAATTGCTCCATGATTGAAAAAATTCCTCCAAAAGGAGTGAGTTTCTCAGATTTAATTTGTATCTTTGCCATGTCATATTAGAGTTTTGCTTGTTTTCTTTTCGCAACACTAAGATAAGTGAAAATTCTGACATGGCAAAATCCTGAGCAACTTTTTGTTGCTCAGGTACTTAAAAAGTTTAATTTACAATAGTGTTGCGGAATTAGGGATTCACTCACAAATTATCATTGATATGAAAAGATTTAGATTCTTCCTTCTCTGCATTGCGTGTCTTGCTACGTTCTCTTGCACTGGCAAGACAAACGACGATGCGAAAGCTGACAGCGTAGGGTACATCGTAAAGGTGGGAGATATTGCTCCTGACTTTACCGTAAAGCTGACTAATGGCAAAGATTGGACACTTTCGCAACATAGGGGGAAAGTCGTTCTTCTCCAGTTTACAGCATCATGGTGCGGTGTATGCCGTAAAGAGATGAAAGAGGCTTTAGAGCCTCTGTGGAAGAAGCATGAGAATAATCCCGACTTTGTCTTTATTGGCATTGACCGTGACGAGCCATTGGATGTCGTAGAAAAGTTTATTCAGCAGACTGGCGTTACCTACCCTATCGCTCTCGACCCTGGTGCAGAGACTTACGTTAAGTATGCAGAAAGAACGTCTGGCATTACCCGCAATATTCTCATCGACCGCAACGGACGTATCATAAAACTCACACGTCTTTATAAGCCAGACGAGTTCAAGGCTCTGGCAGATGCTGTTGAAAAGGAGTTGGAAAAAGAATAGGTTGTTTGGTTGTCTTGTTGTTTGGTGGTCTTGTTGTTTGGTGGTTTTGTTGTTTGGTGGTTTTGTTGTTTGGTTGTCTTGTTGTTTGGTGGTTTTGTTGATAGCTTTTCTCATTTGCGAATACAAACAACTAAACAACAAAACCACTAAACAACTAAACAACGAATTACAGACAAACAACAAAACCACTAAACAACAAGACAACTAAACAACCAAACAACAAAACCACCAAACAACAAGACAACTAAACAACCAAACCTATGATTGAGACACGCGACCAAAGGATATATAAAGTGACGCTGATGGGAAGCATTGTGAACATGGTGCTTTTAGTCACGAAGTTTGTTGCCGGAATATTGGGCAACTCGGCAGCTATGGTTGCTGATGCCATTCATTCTCTGAGCGATTTCCTTACTGATATTGTTGTCATAGCGTTCGTCAGACTAAGCAGCAAACCTGCTGACAGCAATCATGACTACGGTCATGGAAAATATGAGACTGTGGCAACTTCCATTATCGGAATGGCATTGCTTGTCGTAGCCATCATGCTGGCTTGGAACGGAATAAAGGATATTATTTCCGTCATCAATGGCAACAGACTGGAAAGTCCAGGACTCATTGCCTTCGTAGCCGCAGTAATGAGTATATTGCTCAAAGAATGGGTTTTTCAGGTAACCAAGAAAGTAGCACGTGAGGTTAACTCTCAAGCATTGGAGGCTAATGCGTGGCATCATCGTAGCGATGCTCTCTCCTCAATAGGCACGGCAATAGGAATTGGCGGTGCGGTGCTGCTTGGTAATGATTGGGCCGTGCTTGACCCGATAGCCGCAGTCGTAGTGAGCATACTGATTTTCATTACGGCTTTCCGCCTTCTCCGCCAAGCCTCCGGAGAACTCCTCGAAGAAAGTCTGTCGCAGGAGGAAAAGGCAAAGATAGAAGAGATAGTCTATCGTGACAACCTCGTATCTGACATCCATCACCTCCGCACCCGTCACATCGGCAACATGACAGCAATAGAGATGCACTTCCGTATGCCCGGCGACATCACGATCTCCATTGCTCATGACCATGCTACAAAAATAGAAAAAGCATTACGCGAGGAGTTTGGAAAAGACACTCACGTAATGCTTCATATTGAGCCTGGGAAGAAAGGGTAATGGTTTCTTCGGTTTTATGGTTATAAGGTTTTAAGGTTATTCGGAGGTTTGAAGAGGCTGATTGTAACTTCCGTAAAACCTTATAACCTTATAACCGAAACAGAAACCTTATATCCATAAAACCTCAAAACCGCATAAACAAAACCCCTACTCTGACAGAGGAACGGTGAAGTACTCTTTCTTACCGGAAGGATAGAGACCCTTGATGATAAGCACTGGGTCCTTGCTCTTGTTGGCAGCCTTCACTGCTTCGCTAAGGTCAGAAACGGTCTTCATCGGAGTTTCATTGACAGTCTGGATTACAAAACCTACAGGAATGCCACGCTCCTTGAACTTGCCATTCATCACCTTTGTCACCTTGAGACCGTACTTTATGTCAAGGTCTTGTTTCTCCTTTTCATTGATGTCACGTACCACGGCTCCGAGAATATCCATGTCAGCATCCTTCACCACCTTAGTGTTGCCTTGTTCGTTCTTCAATGTGACCTCGACGCTCTTCTTTGCTTTCTTGCGGATATAGTCAATCTTCACCTTGTCGCCTGGACGCTTGGTTGCTATTATCTCTGTCAAGTCACCGAACTTTGTCACCTTGTGACCATCGACAGCCGTGATGACGTCGCCCTCCTGAAGACCTGCCTCCTGAGCAGAACCATCCTCAACGACATTGGCGATATATACTCCGTCATTAGTGCCGAGATCCACTTCTTTCTGACTTGACTTCATCACGTCAAGATAAGTGCGGACATCCTGTCCCTGAATACCAATGAGAGCACGCTGAACGCTGCCATATTTCTTTATGTCATCCACCACCTTATTCATAATAGTAGTAGGGATTGCAAATCCATAACCTACGTATGAGCCTGTCTCACTGTAGAGCATGGCATTGATGCCGATAAGTTCTCCCTTTACGTTCACGAGGGCACCGCCAGAGTTTCCCCTGTTGATGGCAGCGTCAGTCTGTATGAATGACTCTACGCCATTCTGACCGAGAGTGCGGGCTTTGGCAGAGATTATTCCAGCCGTCACCGTAGCGCGGAGGTTGAAAGGATGACCGATGGCGAGACACCACTCTCCCACCTTAATGTCGTCGCTTGAAGCTATCGTAATGGCAGGAAGATTATTGCCGTTGACCTTGATTAGTGCGAGGTCTGTGGCGGGGTCAGTACCAATGATGCGAGCCGAGAACTCACGATTGTCATCCAGCGTTATGGTCAATTCGTCAGCACCCTCCACCACGTGATTGTTTGTGACGATGTATCCGTCGGATGAGATGATGACACCAGAACCTGACCCTTCCTTCTTGGGAGTCTGCACCTTGCGCTTCCTGTTCTGTCCCTGATTTCTCTGTCCAAACATTCCAAAGGGGTCAAAGAAATCGCTGAATGGGTCTTGTTCCATCGTTACTTCCTGTATCTTTGAGTTCTGCAGATAGCGGATGTGTACCACGCAAGGCAGAGCCTTTTCCGAAGCATAAGTGAGATCTACCGGCTGTCCGGCTACGGGAGCCGGTGATGGGGATTGTGCTTGTGCTGCACGGGCAGAAATGAAAGCCCCTGCTGAAAATGTCAAAGAAGCTACACAAAGAGTTGAAATGACAACTCTGGAAAATGTTTTTTTGTTCATGTCGTTATATTGTTTCTTTTTTACTTAAATATCCGAATATACTTCGATATGTAGAAATCCGGATGCAAAATTAATGTCTTGTCATCTTATATCAAAGAAAAGCCACGTTTTTTGTCCTTTTTTAAAAAACAAGAAAAGGTATTAACGGCATTTTATTATTTTCTTCCGAAATTAAAGATTTTTTAAGTGATTAAAAAAAACAAAAAAACTAATGACAACCAACAATTAGACACTATAATCTTGTGACGGAACGTACGCCCTTGACGCCACGCAGCTTCTTAATCAGAGACTCAAGGCGGAGCGTGTCATCTATCTGTACTACGAGATTACCGGAGAAAAGACCGTCATCCGAGTTGATTGTTATACTACGTAGCAAGAGTTTCTCATCCTTGGAAATGACAGATGTGAGATTGGTCACTATACCTATATCGTCATTACCGACTACTCGTAACGTGACCGCATACTGAGTATTACCCTTTCCGCTCCACCTCGCATTCACGATGCGATAACCGAAACGTGACTTCAAGTCGGCAGCATTAGGACAATTGACATGATGTATCTTTATACCACCATGCACGGTGACAAATCCAAAGATAGGGTCACCATATATTGGCTGGCAGCAACGTGCAAGGGTATAGTCAATGCCCTTCATGTCACGGTCGATGATGAGCGTGTCGTCGGAAGACAAAGCCCCTTTGTGTTGCGGCAATGACGACAACTGGAACTCTTCCGCCGACCTTGCGGGGAGGGCATTGGCATAAGGATTGTCCTCATGCTGCTTCATCTCTACATAGCGCTCCACCACGATATTCGGCTCAAGGTCCTCGCTCACTATGTCACGGTAGAAGTCTGAGGTTTCCTTATATCCCATCTTGCGTATCAGACGCATGAGGATGCTCTCATCCACTTCTATCTTCTTGTTGCGGAACTTTCTCTCAAGCAGTTCCTTGGCATAAAGCCCGGCAGCCTGCTGACTCTCCCTTATGGCTTGCCTGACCTTGGCTTTTCCGCGTGCCGTCTTGACAATGTTGAGCCATTCCTTTTTGGGAGTCTGCTTTGTATTGGTGACAATCTCTACGGTATCGCCACTGTTGAGCACTTCCCTGAGCGTGACGTTCCTTCCGTTGATTTTTGCTCCCGTGCAATGGCTTCCAATGTTGCTGTGTATATGGTAGGCAAAATCGAGGACGGTAGCTCCTTTGGGGAATTTGAGGATATCACCCTTAGGTGAGAACACATAGACCTCCTTGTCGTACAGGTCAGCCTTAAACTGATCCATCACCTGCAAGTCATCACCAGCCTCCAGTGCGGCACGGATACTGGCAAGCCATTCGTCCAGGCCTCCCTGCCCGCCTTTGATGCCTTTATACCTCCAGTGGGCGGCCAGTCCATGCTCAGCAACCTCATCCATCCTCTCAGTACGTATCTGTACCTCCACCCATTTGTTTTCCGGTCCGAGAACCGTAATGTGCAGGCTCTCATATCCGTTCGACTTAGGCACGCTGAGCCAGTCACGCAGACGCTTGGGGTTTGGCTGATACATATCGGTAATAATGCTATATACCTGCCAGCACTCCATCTTCTCACGTTCCGGTTTTGAATCAAGGATGATACGTATCGCAAACAGGTCATACACTCCCTCGAACTTGCATTTCTGCTTCTTCATCTTCTGCCAGATGGAGTGTATGCTCTTGGTGCGTCCCTTGATATGGAACTTCAATCCTACATCTTCCAACTTCTTCTGAATAGGCAGGATAAAATCGCTTATGTACTTGTCACGCGAAGCCTTTGTCTCGCTGAGTTTTTCGCGTATCATGTAATACGTCTCGTGCTCCAGATATTTGAGAGAAAGGTCTTCAAGCTCGCTTTTCAGCTTATAGAGTCCAAGTTTGTGAGCAAGCGGCGCATAGAGGTAACTTGCCTCCTCAGCCACCCTCCGCCTCGCTTCCTCATTGTCAGTGTCCCTTATCTCGCGCATGATGTTCACGCGGTCAGCTATCATGATGAGGATTACCCTCATGTCTTCTGCAAACGACACGATGAGGTTGCGGAAGTTTTCCGTCTCCACTACGGGAGTCTTCTTGTACAGGTCATGCAGGCGCACGAGTCCCCTTACGATGTTTGCCACGCCTTCGCCAAATTCCGCCCTGATGGCATCTTCAGTCGTCTGTCCGTTGATGACGCTGGTATAGAGCATCGTGGCAAGCACTCCGTCCCTGCCCAGTCCTATTTCCTCCACTGCTATGAGAGCGGTCTGGAGTTTCATGAGAATGGGATTGAGTCCGAAAGCGTCCCTCTGTATGGCATTATCCTCCAATGATTGCATGATATTGTCCATCAAGGCTTTCTCATCATTCGGGAGGAGTGTAGCCCCGATTCTCTCCTTCAGGAGGTCACGGAGCTTTAATATATTGTCCAGTTCCTTGTTCATGTTGTGTTGTTATTTGTGGTGAAACTGTGGAGCAATGGCACAGTATCCGGAAAGGCGAACTCAGGACAATCCGCAGAAGAAGCGGGAGCGGTGCTACTGCTTTGCCTCTTCCATGTCGCCTTCTATGTAGAGGCGTACAAGTTGCGTCTTGGCATTACTCCTTATTGTTATTGTTTTCTTGAAGTGTCCGGGAATCTTGTTCTTGCCGTTGTACGTGATGTTGATGGTTCCCTTCTCTCCTGGCTGCACGGGCTTCTTGGTGTATTCAGGAATGGTGCATCCACAGCTTGCCACAGCCTGATTGATGATAAGAGGCTTGTCGCCTGTATTCTCGAAGGTAAACACGCACTTCACCTCTGGATTAGTCTCTGAGAATTTTCCAAAATCGTGCAGCGTCTTGTCAAACTTTATCTCTGCCTGAGCCATCATGGCAACCGAACACAGCGACATTGCCAAGAGTGATAATGTTCTTTTCATGTTGTCTATTTTTTTAGTTTCGCAGGGGTAGTACCTGGTTTTTGGTTTTTGGTTGTGGGTTTTTGGTTGAGGTTTTTTGGTTGGTATGCAGTGCCTGATTGAAGGTCGTTTGTTGTCGGTTTAGTATTGAACGGTGTCCCCATGGAGTCTCCTCAAGGGGCAAGACTGACTAACCTGAAGCCAACGGCCAGGAACCGCGCAAGTCGTTATTTAGGTGGGTTCTATTAATTCCCACCGTCAAAAATATTAATTCTGTAGGTTTGACGTTTTGTCATCTTTTGGTTTCTTTTCGGTACAAATCGTAAGTCTCATCGGTCACGTAGCCCGCTACGCTCCCTCTTCAACTTACAATTTGTCCTCGAAAATAAATCCAAAATATGACAAAGCGAATTAATAGAACCCACCTTTATATCTCCAAATGACGTTATTTCAATTCAAACACAGGCGACACGACCTTGCGCTTCAACACGTCGAAAGCAAAATCCTTGCCAGCAATGATGCCGTATGAGCGCAGCACCTGTTCTACAGTCTTCTGTGCGAGCACAGGATGGTTGTTCTCCTCTGACAGGTGGCAGAGCCAAACGTGTCTCAGAGCTTCCGTAGCATTGTTGGCGAGTGCTTCGCCGCAGTCCCGGTTGCTTAGATGACCGTTGGGACCATGTATCCTCTCCTTGAGATATTGTGGATAGTTGCCGTTCCTGAGCATCTCCTCGTCATAGTTTGCTTCGAGGACGAGGTAGTTTGCCTCATTGATAAAGCCCTGCATCTCCTCCGTGACATGACCGACGTCAGTCATGAGACAAAAGACCACACCTTCATGCTCTATCCTGTAACCTACGTTGTCAGAACTGTCATGAGGTACGGAAAAGGGAGTGACGAGAAATTCTCCTATCCTCACCTGTTCGTTCTTGGAAAGGACATGGGCGAGGTGGGCGGGGACTTTCTTGTGGACACTATAGTTTCTGCCAATGCCGAGAAGCACCTCCTTGGTGGCATGAACGAGGATATTCCGCTCCGAACTGATTGCGCCTACCGACTTTATATGGTCTGCATGGTCATGCGTCACAAGGATGTTGTTGATGCTGTCTAACGTAATATTGCAGTCGTGGAGGTATTTCTTCAGTCTTCTTATTGGTACTCCAGCGTCGAGAAGGAGTCCGTCGGTGCCAGTGGAAAGATAGTAGCAGTTACCACTACTTCCACTTCCGAATGATATGAATTTTAACATTTTTGATTAATATTTTATGCAAAAGTAAGTAAAAAGGATGAGATTGCAAATATTTTTGCTTACCTTTGTCAAAAATTTATGACTTTTTATATGAACAGACGACTTTTCATATACATAACAGCTGTTTTTCTTGCCATTTCTCATCTTTTTTCATGTAAAGAAAAGCACGGCACGGAGGACGATGTCAGACACGTTGCAGAACGCTTTGCCCAGTCCTTTTTCACATGGCAACTGGCAGATGCCCTGCAAGTCTCCGATGACGACATGAAACTGCGCATTCGCTTTCTTGCAAGCAACGTCCACAAAGCAGACCTGCGGGTACTCCATGAAGCCACGGAAACTCCCACGATAGAAATCGGAGAGATAAGCATGGAGAACGATTCTTCTGCCCAGGCGTCCGTATCGCTGAGAAATGTTTACCAGATGGACACTCTCGGAACGGAGATGCACATGAAGGAGGAGGCTCAAGGCACCGTGTCTCTCCGTCTCACTCGGGAGGGATGGCGCATTTGTGGAGTGACCGTTTCCCATTCCAAGTCGTAGTTTTTTTTGAAAAAAGAAGAATTTTATTGAGTACAAGCAACAATGGGAGCAAAGAAAATGCAGGAAAGGAACAAAGCCCTGACAGTATATAAGGCCAGTGCTGGAAGCGGAAAGACTTTCACGCTCGCCGTGGAGTTCATCAAACTGCTGATAGTCAATCCAAAGAAATACGAGAACATCCTTGCCGTGACCTTCACCAACAAGGCTACGGAAGAAATGAAACATCGTATCGTCAGCCAGCTCTATGGCATTTCCAAAGGACTCAGAAGCAGTGACAGTTATCTCAAAAAGATTGCTTCCGAACTGCAATATGACCACGACCTCGTAAGGACGAGGGCAGGTCAGGCATTGCATTTCCTGTTGCACAACTACAGCCAGTTCCGCATTCAGACCATAGATTCTTTCTTCCAAAGCGTACTGAGAAACATGGTCAAGGAGCTCGGACTCGGCAACAACATGCGCATCTCGCTGCAAGACGAGCAGGTCATCAGTGAAGCCGTAGATGCCATGATGGAGACTCTCAACAGGGACAAAGCCCTCCTCAGCTGGATAATGCAGTTTATCAAGGAGAAGATGGACGATGAGAAATCATGGAACGTAAACAATGAAATAAAAGACTTCGGCTACAACCTTACCAAAGAATTCTTCAAGGCAAACGAACATCTTCTCGAACATATTGCTGACGACCAGGAGTTTTTTGCAGCATACAAGAACAAAATGAACTCCATCCTGCAGCAAACAAAGCAGAAGTATGTCAGTATAGC
This sequence comes from uncultured Prevotella sp., assembly GCA_945787895.1. Classification (GTDB taxonomy): domain Bacteria; phylum Bacteroidota; class Bacteroidia; order Bacteroidales; family Bacteroidaceae; genus Prevotella. The sequence continues at coordinate 9,007 of CALZJQ010000054.1, forward strand.
GGAAGGTTTTGAGGTCCTGATGCAACAGGCGGGGCTCACAGTCGATGATTTCTCATACAAATCGAATGGAGTAGTCAGTTATTTCCTGAAAATGAAAACCGGCAATTACGGTCTTGACGACAAGAAATTCCTCGGTACAAGAATCCAGAGCGGCATGGTTTCTTCGTCAGTCTGGGGAAAAGGCAGCATTCCCGACCTCGCAGCTTCCACCTTCATACCATACATGCAGAATGCCGAGAAGGAAAGGAGGCATGACCTGCGCATCGCAAAAACCGCAAAGACGACCCTGCGCAACCTCAGCAAGATGCGACTGCTTTTCTCCATCCGCAAGGAGATGGAGAGGATAAACGCCGTCAATTCACGCTTCATGCTCTCAAATACCCAGACTACGCTGAGCAAGATGATTAAGGCTGGAGACAGCAACGCTCCTTTCATCTACGAAAAGATAGGAGCATATCTCAAGCATATCATGATAGATGAGTTCCAGGATACGAGCACGGTGCAATGGGATAATTTCCGGGTTCTCCTCGACAACTGCATGGCGCAGGCTGACACTACGGAGGCAACAGAAGAAAACACTGTCAACAACCTCATCGTAGGCGACGTGAAGCAGAGCATCTACAGATTCCGTTCTGGAGACTGGAGGCTGCTCAATGACATCAAGGAGAACTTTTCTTCACCCGACAACCCGTATCATCCGGGCGATGTGCTCAACATCGTTCCCCTCCAGACTAACTGGAGGTCGGAGAGAAACATCATCGACTTCAACAATGCTTTCTTCAAGGAAGCCATAAAGATAGAAGCTGACAGGATAATGCCTGAGAGCGACAGTGACTGCGAAGCCTTCATCGAAGAGAACGGACTCTCGGGAAAAGTGGCTTTATTGCAAAAAGAATACGCAAGGAAACTGCGGAATGCCTACTCCGACGTAGGGCAGGAAGTGCCTGACAACAAGCCGAAAAGGGGACTCGTAAGGGTGGATTTGCTCACCGACGACAAAAGGGAAGACTTTGTAGCGTCAGCACTCGAGCGCACCCTGCGTTACGTCAAGTCGCTGATACACCAGGACGTACCCTACAACAGCATCGCCATCCTTGTAAGAGGCAACGATGAAGCATCCGCCGTAGCCAACTATTTTGCGGAGAAATGTCCCGAGATTCCCATCATTTCCGACCAGGCATTCATGCTGAAAGCCTCCGCATTGGTCATGATTATCGTCAACAGCATGAAGCTGCTGCACAACGAAAACGACGTGAAGGCAAGACTGTCGCTCCTGAAACTCTACACATCAAACGTACTCAGGCTGAACATCAGCGACAACGAACTGCTCACCGACAAGGAGGCGTTCCGCAAATACGTCCCCGAAAGCATCTGGACACCGGAGGGAAGACACAGGATGCTTACCATGTCGCTGTACGAACTCTCTGAGTATATCTTCCGTGAACTTGGACTTGACAGCATCAAAGGTCAGGAACAATATGCCTGCGCCTTCTTTGACGGACTGAAGAAATACCTTGACGACAACGGTGCAATACTTGCAGACTTCCTCAACTACTGGGATGAAGAATTGTGCCGCAAGCCTATCTCTATCGGCAGCGTGAGAAGCATGAGGGTGATTACCATACACAAGAGCAAGGGATTGGAATTTCCTCACGTCATCATGCCTTTCGCCACATGGATGACCACGACCGTTTCGGGAGAGACGCTGTGGTGCAAGACGGAGGAAAAACCATTCTCCGACCTGCCTTTCATCCCCGTAACCTACAAGAACAGAGACAGTCTTGACAATACCGTATATGAAACCTATGGAGCAGAGGAATGGATGCAGGAGATTACTGACAACCTCAACCTGCTCTACGTGGCATTTACGAGAGCCGCCCGCTCCCTATACATCATTATCAATCAGGACATACGGCAAGACCACAGGACAAGGCTAATCATCGAAACCCTGCAGGCAATGCAACGCAATGATGCCCTCTACGGAGCGAAATACGAAGGTATCGACACGATAAGACTGGACAGGAGTTCCAAGTCTTCATCTAAAAAGAAAGGCGAAGAGACTGCCGGGGAAACGAAAACAGAATGTTCCTTCCTCTTCGGAGAACACTATCTCACAGAAAAGCAAGGCAATGAGAAGGACAACATCTTTGAGAAGAAACCCGATGACGAGCCTGTCACGCTCCACAGTTACGACAATGAAAACATCGTATTCAGGCAAAGTAACAAAAGCCGCGAATTTGCCAATGACACCGTCGATGATGAAGACAGCAAGAGATATACTACGATAGGCAGCGTTCTCCATGCTCTCTTCTCTCAGATACAGACTTACAATGACATAGATAAGACACTGAGGAAATTCGAGTTCGACGGCATAATATACGATGAGACCCTATCGCCTGACCAGTTGAGGGAACACTTAAAGAATAAATTTTACAACAGCATCATCAAAGACTGGTTTTCAGAAAGATGGACAGTCTTCAACGAATGCAATATCATGCAACTCATCAACGGAAAGATTGTCAACGACCGACCCGACAGGGTCATCACCGACGGCAACGAGACGATAGTCATTGACTACAAATTCGGCAAGAGAAACAAGAAATACATCCTGCAGGTGCAACGATACATGAACCTCATGATTTCAATGGGTTACACCAATGTCAAAGGTTTTATCTGGTACGTGCAGGAAGACGACGGTATCGTTCAGATATAGGATAGCTTTTCTGGTTGTGGGTTGTAGTACCTGGTTGTTGGTTGTTGGTTTTGGGTTTTTGGTTAGGTTTGCTTTTCTAATGGAGAATTCTCAAAAGGCGAGTCTAACTAACCGACAACCGACAACCGACAACCAACAACCGACAACCAACAACCAGGTACTACCCACATCCCAAAACCCACAACCCAAAACCAACAACCCCAAAACCCCATGCCCCCATTCCTAAAATACTTGGCAAAAGACCTGCTCGAAAAATACGGCAACAACCTCTCAGAGATAACAGTGGTCTTCCCCAACAAGAGAGCATCACTGTTTCTAAACGAAGAGTTGATCTTACAATCTGGAGGAAAACCCGTATGGAGTCCGAAATATCTCACTATCAGCGAGCTCTTCCGCTCTCTCTCCACCCTTGTCACAGCAGACCAGATACAGCTCGTCTGCGAACTCTTCAAGCACTATAGTCAGCACACTCACAGTCCGGAGACTCTCGACGACTTTTACGGATGGGGAGAACTGATGCTCAGTGACTTTGACGACCTCGACAAGAACATGGGTGACTACACCAACATTTTCCATAACACTTCCGAGCTTCACGACTTCGACTCCATAGACTTTCTGACCGCAGAACAGAAAAAACTCATAGAGAGATTCTTCCGTAATTTTGAGGCTGACAACAACTCCCTGCTCAAGGAAAACTTCGCCATACTGTGGAACAAGCTCCTCTCCATATACACCTCATTCAAACAGGCTCTGAGAGCGCAGGGAATAGCGTACGAGGGAATGCTGTACCGTGACGTAGCCGAGAATTGCCCGACAGGACTTCTCAAGGCAAGGAAATACATATTCGCCGGATTCAATCTCCTGCAGAAAGTAGAACAGAAAATATTTGAAACGATACTCAGAGAGGGAAAAGCCGCCTTCTACTGGGACTATGACACCTACTACATGGGCAATGACAATGAAGCGGGAAAGTATATCCATTCATACCTCTCGGCATTCCCCAACGAATTGTCCGGGCAACCCATCTATTCCAATCTCACGGAGAAAGACAACATCACTTTCCTCTCTGCATCCACGGAGGACATACAGGCAAGGTACATAAGCCAATGGCTGACTCCAGAACGGATAAAAGCAGGGAAACGCACTGCAATAATCCTCGGCGACGAGAAGCTGCTGCCTACCGTCGTACACTGCCTGCCGCCGGAAGTGAAAGAGATAAACATCACTACCGGCTACCCTCTTTCACAAACGCTGGTAGCCACGCTCGTAAAGGAAATAATTTCATTGAAGCTGTCGGGAGAGTCACGGCTGAAGGGAACGCTGCGTCTCCATCAGGTCAACTCCATCCTGCATCACCCTTACATGAAGTATATTTCAGAAAAGGCCAAGGAAATTGATGACAGGCTCAACGAAAACCACATATTCTACCCCACCATCTCAGAGCTCTCTGCCGACGATGCTCTCACAACTCTCTTCTCGCCTCTCACTCCCTACCCTGTGACGGCAGACAGTGATACACAGATGACAAGAAACAAGGAACTGCTCCAGTGTATCCTGACAATCATCAAGCGCATAGCCACCGCAAGCGCCAACTGCGAGGCCGACAGCCAAAGCGAAGAGATAATCCCAGAAGCAGAGACGGTATTCTTCGACCTGGTCGAAGAACACAGGAGACAGGACAGCATCATGCAGGAGTCTCTATACAGGATGTACCAGATCATCACGCGTGTCAACACCCTGCTCAACACAGGCGAACTGAACCTCAGCGAGCTTTCCCTGCAAAGTTTAATCAATCAGATAGTACGTTCAACGTCCGTGCCCTTCCATGGAGAGCCGATAATGGGCATACAGATAATGGGAGTGCTGGAAACGCGTCTTCTCGATTTCGACCATATACTCATCCTGTCAGCCAACGAAGGCAACATACCTAAGGGCGTCAACGACTCTTCTTTCATACCGCACGCCATAAGGAAAGCATACGGACTCACCACCGTGGAGAACAAGGTAGGTATCTATGCCTACTATTTCCACCGCATGATACAGAGAGCCGCAGACGTCACACTGACATACAACAACTCCACCAACGACACGAAGACCAACGAGATGAGCCGCTTCATGATGCAGCTGATGTCGGAAAGCGGACTCAACATCAACCATCGCACTATCGTGACTGACCTCAAGGTGAGCAGTACTCCTGCCTCTGCCATCGAGAAGTCTCACTCCGTACTGTCGAAGCTGAACTCCATTGAAAGCATTTCCGCCACTGCGATAAACCAATACCTGAGGTGTCAGAAATCTTTCTTCTACCGTTTCATCTGCGGTATCGAAGACAACAATGACAGCGATGAAGAAGCTATGGACAGCAGGTCATTCGGCATGATATTCCATAAAGCCGCAGAAATAATATACCTGCCTTTCCTCGGAAAGGACGTGAACGCACAGGACATAAAGGGCATCCTCGCTGACCCGTCACGCATCACACGTGCCGTAGATGACGCCTTCCGCCTTGAACTGTTCCATACCGACCCCTCGAAACCCATGCCGGCACTTGACGGAATGCAGCTGGTCAACCGCAACATCGTCATAACCATGGTAAAAGGTTTGCTACAGTATGACATGCGTCATGCCCCGTTCCATATCCAGGGGCTGGAAATGAGAATCTCCGACACCTTGACCTTCGACACTTCGGGAGGAAGGAAGACTCTCGGCATCAAGGGTTTTATCGACCGCCTTGACATAGTCACAGGGTTCAACGGCAACAAGACTCTGCGCGTAGTCGATTACAAGACGGGAGCGACACGTCCACTGCCGCTGAAAAACGTAGAAGAGATTTTCTCGCCTACGGCACGCCAAGGCACACACCCTGCATATTATCTACAGACTCTCCTTTACTCACGCGTCCTCGCTGCACCCGAAAAAGGCAAGCCTTACACGCAAATGCCCGTCTCCCCTGCACTACTCTACCCTCATTTCGCCACAGCAAAGGATTACGACCCCACCATCTGTTTCGACAAGTCGCCCATCCATGACGTGAAGGAGCATCTCAAGCCTTACCTCCACCATCTGTCTCTCCTGCTCTCAGATATGTTCGATGAAACAAAACATTTCAACCCTACTCCTGACACCACGCAATGCTCCCGCTGCTTCTATCTTGACATCTGTGGGGAGTAGGAAGTATCTGGTTGTGGGTTGTAGGTTTTAGGTTTTTGGTTAGGTTTGCTTTTCTAATGGAGAATTCTCAAAAGGCGAGTCTAACTAACCAACAACCGACAACCAACAACCAGGTACTACCTATAACCAACAACCCAAAACCAACAACCCAAAACCAGATACTGCATTCCAATCAACAACCCAAAACCAGCCCCCTCCATGCCCAAAAGCAAAACATACGAAAACAAAGACTGTGAACTCTCGATAATTATAGCCGCATACAACGTGGAAGCATATATCGGAGACTGCCTTGAAAGCCTGCTGCCCATCATGGCGGAAGGAAAGGCTGTGGAGACAATAGTGGTCAATGACGGCTCTACCGATGCCACGAGAAAAAAGATTGAAGGCTTCATCGCTGCCCATCCGGAGGGAATCACCCTTGTCAGTCAAGACAACCAAGGACCTGGAGCAGCGAGAAACGCAGGTATCAGAGCATCGAGAGGCCGCTATGTCTGCTTTGTTGACGGCGACGACCAGCTACTCCCCGACGCACGGATGCCGTGGGAATACATGACGGAGGATGCCGCCAACGACATAGTAGGCATAGAGATAATGCAGCGGGACCTGAGGCATCACCACGGCTCATCACAAAACATGAGACCATACCGACGCTACGTCACCCCCGCAGGAGTGCGCCATGCCCCCGCCCGTCAATTCCTCTCGGGGAGAAACGTCATGCCCACGGCAGTAACCTACATCGTCAGAAGGCAGTTTCTCATCGACAGCGGCATCATGTTCCGGGAGGGAATATACCACGAAGACGAAGATTTCACCCTCCGCCTCTTCCTCTCTGCAGGCTCATTCACGGCTTCAGGGCACAACATATACCTGTACAACCTCCGACCTGAATCCATAACGACGACGACAGACAGAAGCAAGCAGGAAAAGAAACTGCGTGACCTTATCCTTATCATCAGGCAATCCCTCAATCTCCCGAATATTGAGTATGCGAGATACAAGCTGCATTATCTTGCAGTTGACATCCTGCGTCTCCTTATCCGCCAACAACATACAAGGGCATTTCAACAGGAGATAATCACCGCCCTCCGCTCCCTGGGCCTCTTTCCTCTCCCCTGGCATTGGGAAACGAAATACATACTCTTCAGCCTCCTGACCCAGCTGCGCTTTTTCTTCGTCCGGTAATTTTTTCCCGCCAAAGGAAAGACAGTCCTCAAGAGTATGGACAAAGGTTTCTGTGACAATACGAAAGAATTACCAACAAAACATGCCCTTTACTTTGTAATTTCAAAAAAAATGTATAACTTTGCGGACAATTTGTGAGTAGTGCCTGGTTATTGGTTTCAGCCAGGAACCACTTGTGAAACACAAGATAAATCTCATCATAATATGTTAAGAATAGCATTACAATCCAAGGGTCGCCTCTATGACGACTGTATCAACCTTCTCAACGAAGCAGACATCAACGTCAGTTCAAGCAAGCGCGTGCTTCTCGCCCAGTCAGGCAATTTCCCCCTCGAAGTACTTTATCTCCGTGACGACGACATACCGCAGAGCGTGGCTCTCGGGGTGGCAGACATAGGCATCGTAGGCGAGAATGAGTTTCTTGAGAAAGAGGAAGATGCTGACGTCGTTTGCCGTCTCGGGTTCTCCAAGTGCCGCCTGTCCCTCGCCATACCCAAGCATTGCGAATATACCGGCGTGGAATGGTTCAACGGCAAGAAGATTGCCACATCCTATCCTGTAATCCTCCGCCGTTTCCTTGAAAAGAACAACATTGATGCAGAGATTCACGTCATAACGGGAAGCGTGGAGATAGCTCCCGGCATAGGACTTGCCGACGGCATCTTCGACATTGTGTCAAGCGGTTCCACCCTCGTGAGCAACAACCTGAGGGAGGTGGAAGTGGTGACTGAGAGCGAGGCTCTGCTTATTGCCACGAAAAACCTGTCAGAGGAAAAGCGTGCCATACTCAACGAAATGCTGTTCCGCTTTGAGGCTGTCAAGAATGCTGAAGGACAGAAATACGTGCGCATGAATGCTCCGAAGGCAAGGTTGAAGGAGATAATTGAGGTGTTGCCGGGACTGAAAAGCCCCACCATCATTCCCCTTGCTGACGAAGAGTGGTGCTCTGTACACGCTGTGATAGGACAAAAAGTATTCTGGGAAATAATTGGTAAGCTCAAGGAACTGGGGGCACAGGGCATTCTCGTCAATACGATTGAGAAGATGATACTCTAAGCGTAAGGATTGTACAGAGATTAGTACAATCTGACAATTATTCCTAAGAACGTTTTCGATAAGCCAGATGAGCAATGATGAGCT
>CALZJQ010000055.1 GCA_945787895.1 uncultured Prevotella sp.
GACCTATCTCATCGAGATGCTCCGCAAGTTCGACACCCTCCCCTCAGACATCAGCGCAATGGAGGGCGGAGCCGATGACTTCGATGCGCCCACGGAGGGCATGACCACCATCATGCCACTGCTGTATCAGAGCGGCTACGTGACGATAAAGGACTATGACGAGACGTTCCGCAGCTATACCCTCGGCATACCTAACAACGAGGTGCTCATAGGTCTCACCAAAGCCCTCGTGCCATCCTACGTCATGCCTAACACTCTCATTGTCAACAACACCGCCCGCAACATCGCCCGTTACCTCACTAAGGACGACATTGACGGGGCACTGAGTCTGTTGCAGACTTTCCTCGCCACCGTGCCTTATTGCAACGACACTAATACCGAGGGTCATTTCCAGCAGGTGCTCTACATCATCTTTACCCTCGTGTCCGACTATTTCGCCGACGTAGAGATACATACCCCTACTGGACGCGTAGATATAGTCCTGCAAACCAAGACCACCCTTTATCTCTTCGAGCTGAAGCTCAACAAGAGTGCCGAGGCAGCGATTAAGCAGATAGACCTTAAGGATTACAAGTCAAGGTTCGCTCTCTGCGGACTGCCCATAGTAAAGGTAGGCATCAACTTCGACTCAGAGAAGCGCACCATCGGAGAATGGCAGACAGAGCGTTAGTCGGGAGACAATCTACAAAGGCAAGATACACTTTCGCCACAACCCGCCTCCAAAACAGATGCCAAATGAAAATCTTTGACTAAAGACAAGTAATTGAGATATTTGGCAAAAAAAAGAGAGAAAAAATTGTTTTCTTAAATAAAAAGCATTACCTTTGCAGGCGCAAAAGGATTTTGCTGCATTCGACGACAGCAATCCGCGACAGTGATTAGTCGTACTGCGTCGGAAGAATGTACTATTATCAACTCATTAATCACATCACTTTTACACTATGTATTTGGATTCAGCAAAGAAGACAGAAATCTTCACACAGTATGGTAAGTCTGCTACTGACACAGGTTCTCCTGAAAGCCAGGTGGCTCTTTTCACTTATCGTATCAAGCATCTCACAGAGCACCTCAAGCAGAACCACAAGGACTACAGGACTGCACGCAGCCTTACTATGCTCGTAGGTAAGCGTCGTGCCCTGCTCAAGTATCTCAAGGAGCAGGACATCAACCGCTACCGCAGCCTCATCAAGGCTCTCGGTCTCCGTAAGTAAGACAAGATTTCGATGCCCTCAACCACGACGTGAGGGACTTCATGCTGATAGCCAACTTGAGATTTCCTCTCAGATTGGCTATCTTTTTTTGTATGCCAAGATACAGCCTGATGCCATAGCCACACATTATCCTTACCATGCCGATAATCTACAACAGACATTTCCCCTTCGGAACATTCTATGCCATAAACATCTGCGGGCTCATATTCTGCCGCTCCGACAAAGGGAAGATGAGCCGCACGGACAAGAACCATGAAGACATCCACACGATGCAGCAGAAAGAAATGCTTTTCGCAGGCTTCTACCTGTGGTACGTAATGGAATGGGCAGTGCGCTTCCTCATGCTGCGCAACGCCCTGAAAGCATACCATAACGTCAGTTTTGAAAGGGAAGCATACGGCAACCAAAGCAACCTCCTTTACGGAAAGACACGAAGGCACTACGCATGGATAAAACACTTGAAAAACGCGGCAAAGACAAAAAATTGCAAAGCGCAGTAACTAAAATGCCGATAATTTGATGCCATATTCGTGATATTTATAATTTTGTGTAAGCAAAATCTCTTTTTTTTATTACCTTTGCAGGGGATTCAGCGGGTTTATTGTCTTGTTGTTTAGTTGTTTTGTTGTTTAGTTGTTTGTCTTCGCAAATGAGGAATGCTATCAACTAAACAACTAAACAACTAAACAACTAAACAACAAGACAACTAAACAACTAAACAACAAGACAACCAAAGAAGTTATCAACCGTCAAATATAGTTAGTTACATGGCAAGTATTATCAAATTAAGTCGCGGACTTGACATCAATCTCGCCGGTAAAGCCCAGAAATACAAGAGTACGGTAAAGGCAGGCACCGTGTTTGCCTTGGCTCCCGAATGCTTTGAAGGAGTGAAGCCGAAGGCTGTGGTAAGGGAAGGCGACAGAGTCAAGGCAGGAGATGCCCTTTTCATCAACAAGGACTTTCCTGAAGTAAAGTTTGCCTCCCCCGTGAGCGGCACGGTGTCGCTCGTAGAGCGTGGCGACAGAAGAAAGCTGTTGAGCATACGTGTGGAAGCTGACGCACGGCAGGAATTTGCAGATTTCGGAATCAAGGACGTCAACGGACTGGATGGAGGACAAGTGAAGGCAGCCCTGCTCGAAGCCGGTCTCTTCGGCTACATCAACCAGTTGCCCTATGCAGTATCCACAAATCCACAGACTTCTCCCAAAGCCATCTTCGTCTCTGCACTCAGGGACATGCCTCTCGCCGGGGACTTCGAATACGAACTGAAAGGACAGGAGAAGGATTTCCAGACAGGTCTGACCGCACTCAGCAAAGTGGCAAAGACCTACCTCGGCATAGGCAAGGGGCAGGACATCTCTGCCAAGGACGTAGAGGTGGTCACATTTGCAGGAAAATGTCCGGCAGGCAACGTCGGAGTACAGGTCAACCATATTGACCCTGTCAACAAAGGAGAAACGGTATGGACCGTAGAGCCTACCGCAGTAATATTCTTCGGCAGGCTCTTCAACACCGGAAAAGTGAACCTCACACGCACCGTTGCGTTCGCAGGACCGGAAGTGAAAAATCCCTGCTATGCAGACATGCTGGTAGGACAGGAAATAGAGTCTCTCGTCGAGGGAGCTTACGACACAGACCACAACGTGCGCATCATAATGGGCAACCCGCTGACAGGCACCCCAATAGCACCGAAAGAAGAAGGCCTGACATCACACACCCGCTTCCTCGGCGCCCACACCTCCGAGATTACCATCATCCCGGAGGGAAACGACACCGACGAGTTGGCAGGATGGATAATGCCGCGCCTGTCACAGTTCAGCGTCAGCCGCAGTTATTTCTCCTGGCTTTTCGGCAAGAAGAAGGAGTACAGCCTCGACGCACGCATCAAAGGCGGCGAACGACACATGATAATGAGCGGAGAGTATGACAGCGTCCTTCCCATGGATATTTACGGCGAATACCTCATCAAAGCCATAATTGCAGGCGACATCGACAAGCAGGAACAGCTCGGCATCTATGAGGTAAGTCCGGAAGACTTTGCACTGGCAGAGTTTGTAGATTCCTCAAAACTCGAACTGCAGCGCATCGTGCGTGAGGGGCTTGACATACTTAGAAAAGAGAATAGTTGATTGGTTTTGTTGTTTCGTGGTTTTGTTGTTTCGTGGTTTTGTTGTTTTGTGGTTTTGTTGTTTTGTTGATAGTATTCGACTCCATTGCAAAGCCATACAACTAAACAACCAAACAACTAAACAACTAAACAACTAAACAACCAAACAACCGAAAATCCCCTCAATCCAAACAACAGGAAACAAGAAAAAACAGTCAAAACAAAGAAAAAATGTCTTTCTTAAGAAATTACTTGAATCAGATAAAGCCTAACTTTGAAGAAGGCGGCAGACTGCATGCTTTCCGCAGTGTCTTTGATGGCTTTGAGACATTCCTCTACGTCCCAAATGCCACTTCAAAGAGCGGAACAAGCATCCACGATGCCATCGACTCAAAGAGAATAATGAGCATGGTGGTTATAGCATTACTCCCTGCCCTGCTCTTCGGAATGTACAACATAGGCTATCAGAACTATGTATCGGCAGGTGTGGAAGGCTCATTCATGGAAATGTTCATCTACGGCTTGCTGGCCGTACTGCCAAAGATTCTTGTCAGCTACATAGTAGGTCTCGGAATAGAGTTCGCATGGGCTCAGTGGAAAGGAGAGGAAATACAGGAGGGTTACCTCGTCAGCGGCATCATCATACCTATGATACTCCCCGTAGGATGTCCGCTGTGGGTAATAGTACTCGCAGTAGTCTTCGCCGTAATATTCGGCAAGGAGATATTCGGCGGCACGGGCATGAACATCTTCAACGTGGCCCTTCTCGCACGCGCATTCCTTTTCTTCTCATATCCCACAAAGATGAGCGGTGACACCGTATGGGTGGCTACCGACAGCATACTCGGATTCGGCAACGACCTTCCCGACACGTTCACCTGCGCAACACCTCTCGGAGAAATGGCGCAAGGTGCAGTCCCATCCGCTTCCATCTGCGACAGCATCATCGGACTCATCCCGGGAAGTATCGGAGAAACAAGCGTCATAGCAATAGCAATGGGCGCAGCCATACTCCTATGGACGGGCATCGCTTCATGGAAAACCATGCTCAGCGTATTCCTCGGAGGCGGCGTGATGGCATGGATATTCCAGGCTACGGGACAGTCACCGGTAGAATGGTATCAGCACATCATCATCGGCGGATTCTGCTTCGGCGCAGTATTCATGGCAACCGACCCTGTGACTTCAGCCCGCACAGAGACAGGAAAATGGATATACGGCATCATCATCGGCGCACTGGCAGTCATCATACGAGTGATGAACCCCGGTTTCCCCGAGGGCATGATGCTCGCCATCCTCTTCGGAAACATGATGGCTCCTACGATAGACTATTTCGTAGTGCAGAGTAATATCAACAAGCGACTTAAAAGAATGAAGAACAATGGCTAAACTGAATACAAATTCCAACACATACATCATCGCATACAGTTGCGTGCTGGTGGTGATAGTGGCATTCCTGCTTGCCTTTGTCAGCAGCTCACTGAAGCCAATACAGGACGTCAACGTGGCTCTCGACAAAAAGAAGCAGATACTTGCCGCGCTGAACATACGCAACCTCTCCGACCAAGAGAGCGCACAGAAATACGGCGAAGTGATTGACTCTGACGACATCATCGACGCAGACGGCAATGTAGTAAGGCAGGGAGAGAAAGGAGGCGAAGATACAGGATTCGTACTGAACAGCGCTGACTACAAAGCCGGGAAACTCGCCATCTACAACTGCACCATAGAGGGAAAGAAGAAATATGTCATTCCAGTCTATGGCATGGGACTCTGGGGACCTATATGGGGATATATCGCCGTGAATGAAGACGGCAACAGCGTCTATGGAGCATATTTCAACCATGAAGGAGAGACTGCAGGTCTCGGCGCAGAAATCAAAGATTCCAAGAAATGGCAAGACCTCTTCATCGGAAAGAAAATATACGATGCCGGGGGAAAAGCCGTACTCTCAGTCAGGAAATCAAGCGAGATAAAAGACAAGTCATGCGAAGTAGATGGAGTAACGGGCGCCACGCTTACATCCGTAGGTGTCAGCGACATGCTTCAGGAAGGCTTTGCCAAGTATAAAAAATATTTAATAAAATAAAGCGACTATGGACAACAAGATAAAAGATGTCTTCATGGCTCCGCTGAACATCATGAACCCCGTACTTATCCAAGTACTCGGCATCTGTTCTGCATTGGCCGTCACATCACAACTGAAGCCTGCCCTCGTAATGGGACTCGCCGTAACCGTCATCACGGCATTCAGCAACCTTATCATTTCCATCATACGCAAGACCGTGCCCAACCGCATCCGTATCGTAGTGCAGCTCGTAGTCGTTGCTGCCCTCGTGACGATAGTAAGCCAGGTACTCAAGGCTTTCGTGTATGACGTGAGTGTGGAACTGTCTGTCTATGTCGGACTCATCATCACCAACTGCATCCTCATGGGTCGCCTTGAGGCTTTTGCCATGCAGAACAAACCGCTGCCATCATTCATCGACGGCATCGCCAACGGCCTCGGCTACGGCATGATACTCGTAATCGTAGGCGCATTCCGCGAACTACTCGGTAGAGGTTCTCTGCTTGGCTACAAGATAATACCAGAAGGAGTGTATGATTTCGGATATTTAGACAATGGCACCATGACCATGCCTGCCATGGCTCTCATCATGATTGGAGTGGTAATATGGATTCACCGTGCATATTTTTATAAGGAGGAGAAATAATGGAACATGAGATAAACCTATTCTTCAGGTCCATCTTTGTGGACAACATGATTTTTGCATTCTTCCTCGGTATGTGCTCTTATCTTGCCGTCTCCAAGAATGTAAAGACATCACTCGGACTCGGCATTGCCGTGACATTCGTGCTTTGCGTCACAGTACCCGTCAACTATCTGTTGCAGACCAAGGTGTTGGGATCCGGATGCCTCATCGAGGGCGTTGACCTCAGCTACCTCTCATTCATTCTCTTCATTGCAGTCATAGCGGGTATCGTGCAGCTTGTCGAGATGATTGTGGAGCGTTTCTCCCCTTCCCTTTACGGTGCCCTCGGCATATTTCTGCCACTCATCGCCGTAAACTGCGCAATAATGGGAGCCTCACTCTTCATGCAGCAACGCATCAACCTCGACCCCTCCAGCACCCAATACCTCGGCAGTGTAGGCGATGCCTTCGTTTATGCCCTCGGTTCAGGCTTCGGATGGGTACTTGCCATCGTCTCTATGGGAGCCATCAGGGAGAAAATGCAGTACAGCGACGTGCCAAAGCCGCTGCAAGGCCTCGGCATCTCGTTTATCGTCGTTGGTCTGATGGCAATAGCCATGATGTGTTTCTCAGGTTTGAAAATATAATTGTTGATTTTTCCGAACAATGAACATAAGTTACATATTAGCCAGCATAGGGGTATTCCTCGTAGTAATCATCGTACTCGTAGTAGTACTGCTGGTGGCAAAGAAATATCTTAGTCCGAGCGGTAAGGTGAAACTTACCGTCAATGGTGACACCGTACTCGAAGTGGAACAGGGAAACAGCGTCATGAACACCCTCAACGAGCACGGCATTTACCTACCATCTGCCTGCGGAGGAAAGGCAAGTTGCGGACAGTGTAAACTGCAAATACTCAGTGGAGGCGGTGAAATCCTCGACTCTGAGAAGCCGCATTTCTCACGCAAGGAGATAAAAGACAACTGGCGCCTGGGATGTCAGGCAAAGATAAAGGGAGATATGGAGGTAAAAGTGCCCGAATCCGTCATGGGAGTGAAGGAATGGGAGTGTACCGTCATCGGCAACCGCAACGTCGCTACCTTTATCAAGGAGTACAAAGTGGCATTACCTCCAGGCGAACACATGGATTTCGAGCCGGGTTCCTACGCCCAGATACGTATCCCCGCATTTGAAATTGACTATGACAAGGACTTCGACAAGTCACTTATCGGTGACACCTACCTGCCCGCCTGGGAGAAATTCGGACTCTTCGGACTCAAATGCAAGAACGAAGTGCCCACTATCCGCGCATATTCCATGGCAAACTATCCCGATGAGGGCGACATCATTACGCTCAACGTACGTATCGCCACTCCGCCATTCAAGCCGAAAGACCAGGGTACAGGCTTCATGGATGTCAATCCGGGAATCGCTTCGTCCTACATATTCTCCCTCAAGCCCGGCGACAAGGTAATAATGTCAGGACCTTACGGCGAGTTCCGTCCACAATACGGTACCGGAAGAGAGATGATATGGGTAGGAGGTGGTGCCGGCATGGCTCCTCTCCGTGCGCAGATAATGCACATGCTCAAGACGAAGAACTGCCGTGACCGCGAGATGCACTACTTCTACGGAGCGCGTGCACTGGAAGAGATTCCGTTCCTGGATGACTTCCTGCAGTTGGAGAAGGACTTCGACAACTTCCACTTCCACCTCGCCCTCGACCGTCCAGATCCTAAGGCTGACGCAGCAGGAATCAAATATACTCCAGGATTCGTGGCTCCTGTCATGGGCGACACCTACCTCAAGCAGCACGAGACACCGGAAGACTGCGAATACTATCTCTGCGGTCCTCCCATGATGGCAAAGACAGTACTCGACCTCCTCCATTCGCTCGGTGTCGAGGATGACATGATACGCTTCGACAATTTCGGAGGATAACCTGTCATAACAGAAGAGTGACTGCCTGCAAAGAAGCAAACAGTCACTCTTGCTTTTTCCACCATTCCACCATCCTGCCGCCATACCTACACTTTCATTACCACAGTCCTACGTGTTTATCCTCTTCATAATGAGTCTCGGAGCCGCTTTCGTACAGAGAGTGTCAGGCTTCGGTTTCGGCATATTCATAATGACGGTACTCCCATACCTCATGCCTTCATACGGTGAGGCGACCACCCTGTCCGGGCTGCTGGCTTCCGTAACCTCTGTTATCATCGTCATAAGACACTACCGGCATCTGCAATGGCGGAAACTTCTCCCTATACTTCTCACCTTTGTCATCGTCTCATACTTCGCAGTACAGTTCGTTTCCATAGCAGGCGACGGGGTATTGAAGAAACTGCTTGGCGGCATACTCGTAGCGGCAAGCCTATGGTTTCTCTTCCTTGCCCAACGAGTTCACCTCCCCACCAGCCTTTCCACGCAGTTGGGGATGGGTACTCTCTCCGGTATCATGGGAGGATTGTTCGGTATGCAGGGACCTCCGGCAGTGCTCTACTTCATTTCCTCGGCCAAGAAGAAAGAGGAATATATGGCTATGGCACAAATGTATTTCCTCATCGGAAACATCATCATGACGGCTTACAGAGCACGATGCGGATACCTCACTCCGGCTGTCATTGACGGATGGTGCTACGGAATCGCAGCCGTCCTGATAGGAACATACCTCGGTTCTCTCGTTTTCCGATACATTTCCACAGATGTGCTGCGTAAGATTATATATACCTATATGGCAATAAGCGGCATTATTGCAATGCTATAAGCAGAAACACTGACAGAGGTAAAAGCGATCTTCTTTTTTCAAGACTCTACAGAAATAATATATTCCGGCGATGGAAGCATACGAACCCACAAACAGAATTACCAAGACGTTTATCGAACTACTACAGATAGCACTCGGAAACCGCAAGGCATTATCCTCTCCCTGTACGGACGAAGAGTGGGAAGATGTGTATGATGTGGCAAAGAGGCAAGCCATGACAGGCATTATCTTCTATGCAATAACACAGCTCCCTGTCGAAGAAATGCCCCCCGTCAAGCTCAAAGGGATATGGGCTATGACAACTTTGCAGATAGAAGAGATGAACAAGCGTATGTGCAGGGAATGCAGCATAGCCACAGAATTCTTTGCAGAAGCCGGCTTACGCTCATGTATCCTGAAAGGACAGAGCAATCTTTTCCACTACCCTAACGCACTGAGAATGCTGCGAATACCGGGAGACATTGATATTTGGACGTTCAAGGAATCTGCCCAAGGGGGAAGCAAGAGCCATCGCAGCGACATCGTACGCCTCGTATGGGAAAAGACAGGAAAGCATTCCGAGGTCACTGTCCACCATATAGAATGTGACCTATTCCCGAAAACAGCAGTGGAAGTACACTTTGTGCCGTCATTCGCCATCAATCCTTTTATGGATAAAAAATACAAACGATGGTATGACAGTCACAAGAACGAAGTAATGTCCACAAAAGCAGGCTACAATATCCTTGACATTCATTTCAATCTCGTATTCCAGATGATGCACATCTACCGTCATTTGCTGCTTGAAGGAATAGGCTTCAGACAACTTACCGACCTATATTTCACGCTTATAAGAAGGAGTAACAAGGCAGAAACGACGAATGACCGCAGATACGACAAAGGTTTTATCTTTCAGGAACTATGTGACCTCGGCATGAAAAGAATTACGGAAGCCGTAATGTGGATATTGCAATCCGTATTAGCAATGGACGAGAAACATCTGCTGTGCACACCCTCCGAAAAGTACGGCAGGGAGATGCTTTCGGAAATAATGCGCGGGGGCAACTTCGGGAAATACTACAAATCAACGGATACTCCCTTTCTTCCTTCCCAGCATCGCCCCAAGAAGAAAGCCGTGGCTGGGAAGAAAAAGAGTTTCATCAGTAAAAAGACAGCCGGATTTCGCGATTTCCTCGAAGGGTGCAAGCATGGTTCACGCCTGCTAACCAGTTATCCAAAAGAGGTATTATGGATACCTTATTTATATATCAAGGCTTCCTTTGTCAGAAATTACTGGCGTCTGCAATGACTAAACCGTTCCAACGGCACGCAATCCGCCATTGCCTTATAGGCTGATTCACTGGGATGCAGATGGTCTCCGGAATCATATCCTGGAGCAAAAGATACGATATTGCCTGCATCTCTCACAGCGACATCGAAATCTACGCATCCATCAAACAATGCTGACTCACGAAGCCATCGATTGAATTCCTGTCTCAAAGCATCACGTTCCTCACTATATGTCCTCCATCCAAATATGGGCAAGAGGGTTCCACTCCATACCCTCAGTCCGAGTTTCCGGGCATGACGGACGTATATTTCCTCCACACCTTTCTGCATTTCCTGACACGTAGGCATATCAGACCATGGACGGAAAGGGTTGACCTCTACACCAACAGGATGGATAATGTCATTGATACCATGCTGAATTATTACATCTTCAGCTCCTGCCACATTCATTTCTATTGGAAAACGCACAGCTCCCTTCAGTCCGTATGCCTGATATGTGATACAGTCATACTGACGCAGTATTCTCGTTCCGCTTACTGCACGACGGATAACAGAAACGTCACGGTAGCCTTCCTCCCATGCTCTCATCGAAAGATAGTCAGGCCAGCTCTGTGCAGTAATGGAATCTCCGAAACATACAAGGGCATGATTGTCCTCTTCCGTCAGCACATCGATGGTATTAAGGAAATAAAACCAGTTGGTATTGCGCGTCAGGTCTAAAGGCAAATCCCTCTCGGAAGCATAGTCTCCGTAGGAATACTTTCCTTTTGAGAGCGGTCCCGTTATGAGAGTGCCTGCATTCATCTGCGTACAGTCAGCGAAATACATGCTTACATCTACCATTTCTCCGGCATCTACAAGCAACGCCACCTCATCGCTCTCCACTTCCTTCCCAGGCTCTATCACTGCTCTCTCACTTCCTCCAAACGTTATCGGCACGGGAGAATACTCCCCATCATGCCTCGCAACGAAGGCTTTTGTCATGGTCACATTCTCAGTTCCCGTGAGATTGGAGAAACGGAAACGCAACTTTGACCCGGCAAACACGACCTTTATCGGATAACGCAACGTAATGTCCTTTGCAAACACACATTCCCTTCTGTCCGTAATGGAAGTGGCATTACCCCAGCAAGCCACCCACTTGGTGTATCTACTACTCTGTTCCTGCATAGTAATTCATAAAAAATAAATCCTTGCAAAACTAATCATTTTTTTCCAAACAACCAAAGGAAAATGCCTTCTTTGCAGCTTTCTATGTTTCCAAAGGTTACAATTCCATGCAAAATACACCTTATCGGCATAAAATAAATAGGTTTTATTTGCTGTTTAGATAATTATTTGCTATCTTTGCACGAAATTATAGTCCCGATAATTAAACTACAAAACCTAAAAATGGGAAAAAGAATAAAGAAACTAAAGAAAATCCGCATACATCACGAAGGTACAGATACGCTCATATTCGGACTCATGTTCATCGTCGCAATAGGAATAATCCTATGGCGTTCGTTTGAGAGCCACCTGCCTTTCTATTGCTTTATTTCCGTCTTCGGCATAATATACCTCATCATACTCAATTTCTTTCAGTGTCCAAAACGCATCTTTGATGAAAAAGACGAGACTGAAGGCATAGTCGTTGCTCCGGCTGACGGTCGTATCGTCGTAGTACAGGAGGTGGAAGAGGATAAGTATTTCCATGAGAAACGCATCATGGTAAGTATCTTCATGAGCCTTTTCAACGTACATGCAAACTGGTTTCCTGTTGACGGAAAGGTCAAACTGGTGCATCACAAGAATGGAGCCTACCACAAGGCATGGCTTCCGAAAGCGAGTGAAGAAAACGAAATGGCTGACATTATCATCACCACTGCTGACGGTCAGGACATCCTGTGCCGCCAGATAGCAGGGGCTATGGCCCGCCGCATTGTGACATACGCAAAGGAAGGCGAGGACTGCTTCATTGACGAACACTTAGGCTTCATCAAATTCGGCTCACGAGTTGACCTCTATCTTCCTTTGAACACAGAGATAAACGTAAAGCTTCACCAGAAGACTACGGGCAACCAAACCATCATCGGAAGGCTCTCCTCTGTTTCATAAGCGCATCGTCATGACGATGTTTCAGGCAGTCTTGTTTTGTTGTTTAGTTGTCTTGTTGTCTTGTTATTTAGTTGATTGCAGTCGCAAATGAGAAAAGCCTTCAACTAAACCACTAAACAACTAAACAACAAATTTCAACTAAACAACTAAACAACTAAACAACAAAACAACAAAACAACAAGACTGGCAAATAACGGTTATAAGGTTATACGGTTGTGCGGAAATTACAATCAGCCTTTACAAACTTCCGTAAAACTACATAACCGTAAAACCACATAACCATAGAGAAAACAACAAGACAACTAAACCATGTATTTCAAGAAACATATCCCCAATACGATAACCTGTTGCAATCTCGTCTCCGGATGTATTGCAACAGTTTTTGCCATATATGGAATGCCGGAAACCGCATTGTCGTTCATCATTCTCGGTGCCGTGTTTGATTTCTTTGATGGAATGTCAGCACGCCTGCTTCACGTTTCCAGTGAGATAGGCAAGGAGCTTGACTCTCTCGCCGATGTCGTGACGTTCGGAGTAGCACCTTCAAGCATCCTTTTATGGTTTATCTCCGTCACAGACTATCCATCAATGCTTGAGCCGTTGCGCAGTGTCTTGCCCTTTGTGGCGTATGTCCTCGCAGCTTTTTCCGCCCTGCGTTTGGCGAAATTCAATCTTGATACCAGACAGACCACATCCTTTATCGGTCTTCCTACCCCGGCAAACGCCCTGTTCTGGGGAGCACTCATCGTTTCATTCAGGAGCAGCATGGAGCAGCACTGGGTTATTCTACCCATGCTGTTGGCAGGCATATTGGTCAGTTGTTGGCTCCTTGTATCGGAAGTCCCGATGTTTGCCTTGAAATTCAAGCACTGGGGAATAAAAGGAAATGAACTGAAGTATGGTTTCGTAGCATTCAGTGGAATAGCCCTTATCAGCGGTATTGCCTGCGGAATCATGACAGCCGACTATGCCGTATGCTATTCTCCCCTGTGCATCATTATCCTTGCATACATCCTTGTATCAGTCTTTACGCAGAAGAAGTGACACCGTCTCCCTTCTTTTTTATTCCTACCGGCACAACGTAATCCACGCTGTTTCTTCTTTCTTTGCCGCCATTGAATGAAGGAAGCAGACAAACCTTTGAGACATGAGTACGTTATTATCCCTTTTCCTCATCCCCGTTATCATAATCCTGATACTCTTCCTCTTCTTTGGTGTCCTTGTCTTTTCAAGTCTCCTGAGCCTATGGTATAAGATGAGAGGAAAAGGTCACGGCAATGCTTCATCCCGGCGTTCCGGTGCGGGATATGAATCATCATGGTCTTTCAAGACTGGAAAGGGAAAGAATGCCGGCAACGGTTATCAGGACACTACGGCAGACAGATCCAACTACAACAAGCAGGGAAAGAAAATATTCTCAAAAGACGAGGGAGAATATGTGGATTTTGAAATGATAGATTAGCACAACTGATGAGGATAGCCATAATCGGAGCTGGCGCGGCTGGTTGTTTCTGCGCCGTGAACATAAAGAGACTACACAGCGGTTGCGACGTTGAAATCTTCGAATCGGGTACCCGGCCGCTTGCTAAGGTTGCGGTGACGGGCGGCGGCCGCTGCAATCTCACGAACACTTTTCAAGACGTCACAAGACTTTCCGACGCTTATCCGCGTGGTGACAAGCTCATGCGTCGAGCCCTTTCTGTTTTCAGTCACGAGGCTACGATGGAATGGTTTGAGCGGGAAGGTGTCGCTCTCACGGTACAGGAGGACGGTTGCGTCTTTCCCAAATCTCAGGATGCGATGGAGATAGTCGGTACGCTACTTCGCCTTTGCCGCAGGGAAGGCATAGCCATACACCTCCGCACCCGTGTCAATATCGAGGAATCAGCATCCGGTTACTCTGTTGATGGAAAGCCGTTTGACAAGATAGTCATCTGCACGGGGGGCTGCAACCGTCTGTCCAGCCTCGATTTCCTTTCCTCCCTCCACCTCGACATCGTCCCTCCAGTGCCATCTCTCTTTACATTCAACGTGTCAGGAGATTGGCATCAGCGGCTCATGGGAACGGTAGTGGAGGATGCGACAGTAAGCCTTGCAGGAACAAGATTCAGAAGCCGCGGTCCCCTCCTTCTCACCCACTGGGGAATGAGCGGTCCGTCAATACTGAAACTCTCATCATATTCAGCCCGCCATCTTGCAGAAAACGACTATAAGGCAGTGATGAGCATAAACTGGTGTGGAGGTAGAAACGAAGATGAGATACGCAACGAAATAGCAGATATGCTGCTGTCAAATGACCGCAAGCTCATCACGAATGCCTATCCCACATATCTTTCCCAAGAGCATTGGGCTGTCCTGCTCGACCGTGCCAACATACCTCACACCCAACGATGGGGAGCACTGAACAGGAAACAGGTCAACAGACTCGTCACCGTACTCTCTTCGGATGTCTATCAAATCACCGGGCGTTGCCATTTCAAGGAAGAATTTGTCACTGCGGGCGGAATCTCCCTTTCCAACATCAACATCAAGACTCTGGAGGCGAAGCGTCATCCGGGACTCTATTTTGCAGGCGAAGTACTCGATGTGGATGCCATTACGGGAGGTTTCAACCTGCAAGCCGCATGGTCGATGGCTTATGTCGCAGCCTCATTTCTCACATAAAAACTCCAGCATCCTCCTCAGGTCATCTATTGACGACCAAGAAAATCCCATGTTAATCATTGTGTCATAGGCGGCAAGACGCTTGCGGCTGATGGAGTTTCTCACATTACGCTCATGGGCAAGGATTTTCTTACCCTTTATTACGAAATAATACTTGTCAAGCAACGGATATGGCTCTTGTTTTTCGAGAGCATCACTCCTTGTAAAACTGAAGACTTCACCGAGGTCAAAATTCGTGTAGTTACTCTCGTTGAGATATTCTGCCCTCATTGTTTCCGTGTCAATGGTGCGCACACGCATCAGGTAGCTGTCAGCAATAGTGTCAAGCACCTCAGCAAGCTGATTGTCCAAACTTACGAAAGTACGCTTGTCCAATATAATGTGCTTCACGACATCCATATTCGCCTCCATCACCGTACTGTTGGCAGTCTGACGATATACGAGAGTGCTATTCTTCAGAAATACATTCCCATAACGCAACTGATTGATTTTTCCATTCTTCATAACCACGGTGACAGGCTTGAAATCCTTCAGCAAAGTTACTTCTGCACTTCTTCCGCTCGGTATTTGTGCCATGACCGACACTGCCTGCGACATCAGTAAAAGGATGATAATGACTATTCTATTCATATTTTTGGAACGATAACTTTTTTTTTACAAAGGTACACTATTTTTTTGTTTCAACGAGGATAATCCATATTTTTTTATTAATTTTGCAGAATCAGGTTGTCGGTTGTCGGTTGGAATGTTTCCCAATGGAGAATTCCTCAAGATGCAAGACAAACTAACCTACAACCCACAACCTACAGCCTAAAACCAGGAACTATCTATGATTAAGAACATTATCTTCGATTTGGCGGGAGTCCTCCTCAATCTTGACATCGAACGTGATACAGAAGCACTTGCACACATCGGTCTTCCAGATTTTGTCAGTTGTCTTTCCGACCCACGCATCGCCGTTCCCATGACAGCCTACCTCAACGGTCTGAAGGGAAAGGATGATTTTTGCAGAGACCTACGTCCCTGCTGCCGGCAGGGAGTCACAGACGGCGAGATGCTTTGGGCCATGGATGCCGTCCTTGCCGACATTCCCTCCCCACGCATCGAATTGCTCATATCATTAAGAAAGAAATACAAAGTCTTTTTGCTCAGCAATATATATGACAGTGCCTGGGAGCATTCTCTCAAGGAAATAACCGGCAAAGGCTTCCATGTCAGCCAATGCTTCGACAGGCTTTTCCTGTCACATGAGATGGGGCTCGCCAAACCCGACCCTAAGATATTCCAAGCCGTCATAGAAGATACGGGTATCAACCCCTGCGAGACCTTGTACCTTGACGACACGAGAGCAAACGTCGAGACAGGGTGTGCGCTCGGCTTTCAGTCCATCCTCGTGCCCATGAACGGTCTGGAACAGATACTGTCAGAACTGCCGTTGTAGTTCCGGGAACTACCCGCAACTGCCTATCTCCTCATCCGTAAGCCCCAGACTCTTGGCAATCAGTTCGATGGGAACGCCATTTTCTTTCAGTCTCCTGGCATTTTCCAATTTTTCTTTTTGCCGTCCTTCTTCTATTCCTTCTGCACGACCTTCTGCACGACCCTCTGCACGACCCTCTGCACGACCCTCTGCACGACCCTCTGCACGACCCTCTGCAC
>CALZJQ010000056.1 GCA_945787895.1 uncultured Prevotella sp.
GAGGTTCTTGGAACAAGTGTCGAGGCAATCATGAACACGGAAGACCGTGACCTCTTCGTGCAGGAGTTGAATAAGGTTGACCTCAAGGTACCCGTATCTCAGGCTTGTGAGACAATGGAAGATGCCATAGAGGCTGCAAGGAAGATAGGTTATCCTATCATGATACGTTCTGCATACGCACTCGGAGGACTCGGTTCTGGTGTTTGTAAGGATGAAGAGACATTCAGGGAAATCGCAGAGTCTGCCTTTACCTTCGCTCCACAGGTGCTCGTAGAGGAGTCACTCAAAGGATGGAAAGAGATAGAATTTGAGGTAATACGTGATGCCAATGACCATTGCTTCACCGTAGCCTCAATGGAAAACTTCGACCCTCTCGGCATACATACAGGAGAATCTATCGTGGTAGCTCCTACCTGCTCCCTTACTGATGAGCAAGTCAAGATGTTGCAGGAGTTGGCTGTCAAGTGTGTGCGCCATCTGAAAATCGTCGGTGAATGCAACATTCAGTATGCTTTCAACGCTGAGACCAACGACTACCGCATCATCGAAATCAACGCTCGCCTGTCACGTTCCTCTGCGCTTGCTTCAAAGGCTACCGGTTATCCGCTCGCTTTCGTTGCGGCAAAGATTGCTCTCGGCTACACTCTCGACCAGATAGGAGAGATGGGAACTACTAACTCTGCCTACGTGGCTCCTTCCCTCGACTACATGATTTGCAAGATTCCTCGTTGGGACCTGACAAAGTTTGCGGGTGTAAGCCACAAGCTCGGTTCGTCAATGAAGTCTGTAGGCGAGATAATGTCCATCGGACGCTCTTTCGAGGAAATGCTGCAGAAAGGCCTGCGAATGATCGGACAGGGAATGCACGGATTTGTAGGCAACGACCACACTCGCTTTGACAACCTTGACGAGGAACTCGCCAATCCTACTGACCTCCGCATTTTTGCCATTGCGCAGGCTTTGGAGGAAGGTTATTCCATTGACCGTATCTACGACCTTACGAAGATAGATCCGTGGTTTATTGAGAGGATGAAGAATATCGTTGATTTCAAGAAGAAACTTGAAGGATACAATGCTCTCGAGGAAATCACGCCTGAGGTGATGAGACAAGCTAAAATCCTCGGATTCTCCGACTTCCAGATTGCAAGGTTCGTCATCAA
The DNA here is from genome assembly GCA_945787895.1 of uncultured Prevotella sp. GTDB lineage: Bacteria > Bacteroidota > Bacteroidia > Bacteroidales > Bacteroidaceae > Prevotella. The sequence continues at coordinate 1,161 of CALZJQ010000056.1, forward strand.
GCCAAAGAATGGAAACATGGAGAAAGAGAACCTCGCCGTACGTGCTTACAGAAAGAGTCTCGGCATCCTGCCTGCTGTAAAGAGGATTCCTACCGTTGCAAGCGAGCATCCTGACCTCACCAACTATCTCTACATGACATACGCCGTAGAGCGACACGACGTCAATTACTATCAGAACGAGAAATCTGTCATCGTCCTCGGTTCGGGAGCCTACCGCATCGGTTCTTCTGTGGAGTTTGACTGGTGTTCCGTCAATGCCATCAACACTGCACGTAAGTTGGGTTATAAGTCAATAATGATAAATTACAACCCGGAGACAGTCTCTACGGACTATGACATGTGTGACCGTCTCTATTTCGATGAACTTTCGTTTGAGCGTGTTCTCGATGTCATTGAACTTGAATCCCCCCGCGGAGTCATTGTATCTGTAGGAGGTCAGATACCCAACAACCTTGCCATGAAGCTGCATCGCCAGGCTGTGCCAATCCTTGGAACGTCTCCTGTCTCCATCGACCGTGCGGAGAACAGAGGCAAATTCTCTGCCATGCTCGACCAGCTCGGCATCGACCAGCCTAAATGGAGCGCACTGACTTCCATGGATGATATCAAGAGTTTCATCGAAGAGGTTGGTTACCCTGTGCTTGTACGTCCATCCTACGTTCTTTCCGGTGCAGCAATGAACGTATGTTACAACGACGATGAACTCAAGCGCTTCCTTGCAGCCGCTTCCGAGGTTTCAAAGGAATATCCTGTCGTAGTTTCCCAGTTCATGACTGAGACCAACGAGATTGAGTTTGACGGAGTGGCACAATGTGGAGAAGTGGTGGAATATGGTATTTCCGAGCACGTAGAGTATGCCGGCGTTCACTCTGGAGATGCTACGATGACATTCCCAGCCCAGCAGATTTCCTTCGCTACAATGCGGCAGATAAAGAAGATTTCCCGCGCCATTGCTAAAGAACTGAATATCTCAGGTCCTTTCAACATACAGTTCCTTGCCAAGGGTCGTGACGTAAAGGTCATTGAGTGTAACCTCCGTGCCTCACGTTCTTTCCCATTCGTAAGCAAGGTGCTCAAGAGAAACCTTATCGAAACCGCAACCCGCATCATGCTTGACGCTCCTTATCAGAAGGCAGAGAAGTCTGTCTTTGACATTGACCGCATGGGAGTGAAAGCAAGCCAGTTCTCTTTCAACCGCCTGCAGAACGCTGACCCTGTACTCGGTGTTGACATGAGTTCTACCGGAGAAGTGGGATGTATGGGCGACACGTTTGAGGAAGCATTGCTCAATTCCCTCATCGCTACGGGATACAAGATTCCTTCCAAGGACAAGGGCATCATGATTTCGTCAGGCGGAGCAAAGGAAAAGGCTTCTCTCCTTGATGCCGCGCAGGCTCTCACAAAAGCAGGATATAATATCTATGCTACGAAAGGCACTGCCGATTACCTCAATGCAAACGGTGCGAAGGCAGTTGCTGTGGGATGGCCTGACGAGGACGGTGCTGACATCCCTAACGTGATGGATATGATTTCTAAGCATGAGTTTGACCTTATCGTCAACATTCCGAAGAATCATTCTTCACGCGAACTTACCAACGGTTACAAGATTCGCCGCGGTGCCATAGACCACAACATTCCGTTGATGACCAACGCACGTCTTGCGTCTGCCTTCATAGAGTCTTTCTGCCGCATCGGCATTGAGAACCTGCAGATAAAGGCTTGGCAGGATTATGAGTGATGTGGTTTTAGTACCTGGTTGTTGGTTTTTGGTTGTTGGTTTTTGGTTAGTTAGTCTCTTTATTTGAGAAACCTCCATTAGAAAAGCAAATCAACCTACAACCAACAACCGAAAACCTAAAACCAGGAACTACAACACCAAAAAAAATCCCACCCTTATGGAGGGTGGGATTTTTTTGGTGTACTAAAGGTTCCATTATCCTTTCTTTATCTTGTTGACATAAGCGTCAATGACAGCCACTGCCGTGATGTTCACGATGTCACGTACGCTTGAATCGAAGTCGGTAAAGTGGATTGGCTTGTTGAGACCCATCTGGATAGGACCGATGACCTCAGTCTCAGGCGAGAACTGCTTGATGAGTTTGTAAGCTGAGTTTGCAGCACTGAGACTGGTGAAAATCATCGAATTGACTACCTCTCCGTGAAGGCGGAGGAATGGATACTTCTCATCTCTGCGTTCATGGTCAAGAGCGAGGTCCACGGTCATTTCTCCGTCGATCTTCAACTCTGGGTTTTCTGCCTGCAATTCAGCCACGACATCGTGCATGAGACGTGGAGAACCCTCCTTGTCAACACCGAAGCTGGAGTAGGAGATGCCTGCAATCTTTGGTTCTTCGTTGAAGAAACGCACCGTGTCTGCCGTCAGGCGTGCAATGTCCTTGAGCGTGTCCTTGTCAGGATGCTGGTTGACGAGCGTGTCTGCAATGTAGTATGTTCCACGTTTTGAGTTGACGATGTTCATGGTGCCGAAGTGCTTGTATTCAGGACGTATTCCGATACATTCCTTGGCACACTTGATGGTGTTGGAGAATTTCGTATACACTCCGGTGATGAATGCGTCGGCTTCACCTGTTTCCACCATCATCATGCCGAAATAGTTGCGCTCAAACATTTTGTCGTTGGCCTCCTCGAACGTATATCCTTCCCGGCAACACTTTTCTGCCAGTATCTTGGCATAACGCTCTCGACGTTCCATTTCCCTGTCGTGGCGGAGGTTTACAATCTCTACTCCGTCGAGGTTGAGGTCCAGTTCCCTTGCTTTCTTCTCTATCATCTCGTCATTGCCGAGGAGGATAGGGCGGCAGAGTCCTTCTTCCTTTGCCTGTACTGCGGCTTTAATCATCGTAGGATGGAGACCTTCCGCAAAGACCACGCGCTGCGGATGCTGACGGGCTGTCTCATAGAGGTTTTGCGTCACGCTTGTCTCCTGTCCCATACGGCGGCGGAGTGTACGCTTGTATTCTTCCCAGTCAGTGATTTCCTTTCTTGCAACTCCACTTTCCATTGCGGCCTTGGCAACGGCAGCTGAGACTTCCGTGATGAGACGCGGGTCAACAGGCTTTGGAATGAAGTAATCTGGTCCGAAAGAGAGGTTGTTGACATTATAGACCTCGTTTACTACATCTGGGACAGGCTGCTTTGCAAGGTCGGCAATGGCATGTACTGCTGCCAGTTTCATCTCCTCGTTGATTGCCTTGGCATTGACGTCGAGGGCTCCGCGGAAGATGTAAGGGAAGCCTATTACGTTGTTTATCTGGTTCGGATAGTCGGAGCGTCCTGTTGACATGAGTACGTCGGGACGTGCTGCCATTGCGTCCTCGTAGGATATTTCCGGTACGGGATTGGCGCAGGCAAAGACGATGGGGTGGTCAGCCATGGAGCGTATCATGTCCTGACTGACTACGTTGCCTTTTGAGAGTCCGAGGAATACGTCAGCTCCGCGCATTGCTTCCTCAAGAGTGTGGACGTCCCTGCGGTCAGTGGCAAAGAATTTCTTCTGTTCGGTAAGGTTTGGTCGGTCGGAGGTGATTACTCCCTTTGAGTCAAGCATGAGGATGTTTTCACGGCGTGCACCGAGTGAGACGTACAGTTTCGTACACATTATCGCAGCCGCACCCGCTCCGCTCACTACTATCCTGACGTCCTCTATCTTCTTTCCTGCCACCTCAAGGGCATTGATAAGTCCTGCAGAGGATATGATGGCCGTGCCGTGCTGGTCATCGTGCATCACGGGAATGTCGAGTGACTTCTTCAGCCTTTCTTCTATGTAGAAGCATTCGGGTGCCTTTATGTCCTCGAGGTTGATGCCTCCGAATGTCGGGGCAATCTTCTCTACGGCTTCACAGAATTTCTCCGGGTCTTTCTCGTCTATCTCAATGTCGAAGACATCTACGCCGCCGTAGATTTTGAAAAGCAGTCCCTTTCCCTCCATGACGGGTTTTCCCGACATTGCTCCAATGTCGCCCAGACCGAGCACTGCCGTACCGTTGGAAATCACTGCCACAAGGTTTCCCTTGTCAGTGTACTTATAGACGGTGTCTGGGGTTTCCTGAATCTCAAGACATGGAAATGCCACGCCTGGAGAATAGGCGAGTGACAAGTCAGTCTGTGTACGGTAAGGCTTAGTAGGCATTACCTCAATCTTTCCCGGGCGGCCGGTCTCATGATACCTGAGAGCCGCCTCTTTTGTGATTTTTACCATTTTTGAAAATATTTTATTAGAAATGTACTCAAGTTTTGTTGTTTGGTTGTTTAGTTGTTTAGTTGTTTTGTGGTTTTGTTGTTTTGTGGTTTAGTTGTTTAGTTGATATCTTTTCTCATTTGCGAAGACAAACAACAAAATAACTAAATAACTAAACAACAAAACAACAAATTTCAACCAAACAACTAAACACCCAAACAACTAAACACCAAGACGAGTTGAAGACTTGTGAAAGTTGAAAAATGTATTTCGTTTGCCAATACGTTCTGTCGAAGTTTTTCTTCTGAGGACTTGCTAAGAGAACAGCGTCCTGATGGCTTCCTCTACCTTGCCGACGGGATGAATGCGGATGGCGTATTTCTTTCCTTTCAGCGACGTGGTGTTGCGTTTCGGGATTATGATGTCGGTAAATCCCAGTTTCTCTGCTTCAGCTATCCTCTGTTCTATCCTGCTTACAGGTCTCACCTCGCTGCTCAGTCCTACCTCGCCGCACATGCACCATCCGTCTTCTATCGGCATATCTACGTTGCTTGAGAATACGGAGGCGATGATACTGAGGTCCATCGCCATGTCGGTGACTTTCAGTCCTCCTGCGATATTGATGAATACGTCCTTCTGTATGAGCTTGAATCCTACCTTTTTCTCCAGTACAGCAAGCAGCATGTTGAGGCGTTTCTGGTCAAAACCCGTGGCAGACCTCTGCGGTGTACCGTAGGCGGCAGTGCTTACCAAGGCCTGCGTCTCCACCAGGAATGGGCGCATTCCCTCTATTGCCGCCGTGATGGCAATGCCGCTCATTCCTGTCCTGTCTGCGGAAAGGAGGAGTTCTGATGGGTTGGCTACGGGGCGCAGTCCGTTCTGCATCATTTCGTAGATGCCCAGTTCCGAGGTAGAGCCGAACCTGTTCTTTATCGAGCGCAGTATGCGGTAGAGGTTTTGCCTGTCTCCTTCAAACTGTATCACGGTATCTACGATATGTTCGAGCACCTTGGGGCCGGCAATCGTGCCCTCCTTATTTATATGACCGATGAGAATGACTGGAATGGCACTCGTCTTTGCAAAGCGGAGTAGGGCAGAGGCGCATTCCTTTATCTGGCTCACGCTGCCCGGGGCAGAATCGTTGCTTTCGGTCTCGATGGTCTGTATTGAGTCGATGATGACAAGTTCCGGCGCCACGCTGCCTATTTCCCCGAGGATGTTTTCGAGGATGGTCTCGCAGAGTATCATCACGTGGTCGCTGTCGCTGTGAGGTATGCGGTCAGCCCTCATCTTGAGCTGATGTGCGCTTTCCTCGCCGCTGACGTAGAGAATCTTCCGCTCCGTCATGTTCATTACCGTCTGCAGGGTCAGCGTGCTCTTTCCGATGCCGGGGTCGCCTCCGATGAGGGTGATGCTTCCCGGCACGAGTCCTCCTCCGAGGACGCGGTTGAGCTCAGCGTCATGCGTGTCGATGCGTGGCTCGGCCTTGGTGGAAATATTGCGGAGGCTTACCGCTTTCGCCACGTAGGAAGCCTGATATGATGCTGCTGCCCTGCTCCTTGCGTTGTTGACGGTCTGTCTGGGCGAGCTTTCCTGCGCTATCCTTATCTCCTGAAAAGTGTTCCACTCACCGCAGGAAGGACACTTTCCAATCCATTTTCCAGACTCTTGTCCGCAGTTGCTGCATACGTATGCTGTCTTGTCTTTAGCCATTGCAAATCATTACCCTTTTTCTTTCAATCTACAAAAGTAGTAAAAAAATCGCTTTTGAAGAAGAAAAATGCAAGTTTTTACCATAAAATGTTAAATAATAACGCAGAAAATGCTCTGTTTAGGTGCTTTTTTTGTAATTTTGCGCACTTGTTGTTTTGTTGGTAGTAACAGGTTTTCTGTTTCGGTTATAAGGTTTTAAGGTTATAAGGTTTTACGGAAGTTACTAACAGCCTTGGCTAATCTCCGTAGAACCCCAAAACCGCAAAACCGCACAACCGTAGAGAAAACCATAAATAGACAAACCTCCGTAAAACCCCAAAACCGTAAAACCGCAAAACCGTAGAGAAACCATGACCTTAAGATATTTATCATTTTTCCTTGTCTTTCTAATGCTTCTGCTTGCCTTTTCCTCATGTTCCGACGAAGAGGAAAAGCGGAGGCTCACCCGTGCGGAAAGACTGAAGCTGCACAGGGAAGATTCCTTGTCGCTGAAAATTGCCGTCCTCCCGACTGCCGATTGTGACGCAGTGCGTCTGGCAGACTCGATGGGAGTGTTTGACTCACTCGGCGTGGCAGTGCATCTGAAGCGTTACTCATCGCTTTCGGAATGCAGGATTGCGCTGAGGAAACGCCTTGTGGAAGGTGCGTTCGTGGACAGCGTCCTCGCAGGGGTAATCATGGAAAAGGACACTACGGCGTTGACTCTCGGGCCTTCCACCGCGCTTTCATGGAAACTGCTAACCTCGAAGAAGGCGCGCATCGTGCGCAAGGAGCAGCTTACGGACAAGATTATCGCCGCTGACAGCCACGGGGCGAGTAAGGCTTTTGCAGAAAGCATCGCCGACAGTCTGAAGAAAGAGAAGAAGACGGTCTTCGTACTGCAGTGTGAAGACCCTCAGATAAGGATGAAGATGCTGGCTCACGGCAACGTGGATGCCGCCCTCCTGCCCGAACCGTATGCCACGCAGGTCATGAGATACGGCACGCGCCTGCTTCATGACTATTCACGGAAGGAGATGGGAGTGGTCGTGTTCCGTACTTCTTGCCTGAAAGACGAGAGGATAAGGAAGCAGTATGAACTGTTTCTGAAAGGCTATTCCATTGCGGCTGACAGTATGATGAGGAGGAGATGATGATGGGAAAGGAAAAGAAACTGACTGCCGGAAAGTGGCATCTGGGAATGATGCTGAAATCCCTTGAGCCCAAGATAGCGGCTTCGGGGGATGCTGACGTGAAATCGCGCTACGCCACGCTGTGCGAGGAATACCGCTACATGCTCAAATACTTCGCTGACGGAATATGCGACCCTCAGCGCATTTCCATGCAGCAGGCTATGGTAAGGCGTGCCTATGTACTTGAAAAGGACGTCAGTGCGCTTGAACTCTTCCGTTCCACCCCTGCTTATTCTTCGCTCAGGAAGACGGTCCCGGGCGAGAACGTGAGTGCCACGGTGCTGGTGGACTCGCTGCGCAGAAGCCACGTCACGCAGAGGGAGCACCATGACTGTCTCAACAAGGCGTTTCTCTCCGTATTCTTCTCGCTCTCATGGAGGGAACAGGACAGCCGCCTTTGGACGGCATTCCTCATAGATGAGAATGTCCTGTCTGTGGATGTGCAGACGATGGTGGCAGCCATTACGCTTTCCTGTATCAACAGTTTCTGCATGGAGAAATTCCGCACGCTTGCATATACTTTCCTGACGAGCGCAGATGAGCAGGTGCGTCTCCGTGCCCTCGTCGGCTGCCTGTTCTGCCTTACTGACGTCTCAGCCATTCCTTTCGCAGATGATTACAGGGTCATCGTCTCTGACCTCTTTTCAGAAGAAGGGACGGAACGGCTGGCAATGGAACTGATACTGCTCATCATCCACTGTAGCGAGGCGGAGGCTGACAACAGGAAGATGCAGGAGGAGATAATTCCCGACCTCATGAAGTCGAGTCGCTTCTCCGTCACTCCCGACGGAATTAAGGAGAAGGAAAGGGATGCCATGGATGAAATCCTCAACCCGGGCAAGTATGACAGGGAGATGGAGCGAATCGAGAGCAGCATAGAGAAGATGCGCAGGCTCCACGACGACGGGGCGGACGTGTTCTATTCCGGATTCAGCATGATGAAGCGTTACCCGTTCTTCTACAAGCTCTACAACTGGTTCGTTCCCTTTGTCAGGGACCATCCCGACCTTCAGTCGGAGAACGGCGGTGCCGACAGGCTGACGTTCGTGGAGAAACTGACGGAGAACGGCAGTCTCTGCGATTCCGACAAGTATTCCTTTGTCTTTGCGTTCCAGTCGCTGCTGCCTACCTTGCCGAAGGAAATCCGTGATGCCGTGGTGAACGGCGGCGACATGATAGGCGTGCCGGGGCTCGTATCACAGGAGGAAGGGGCGGCGTCGCTTTCCCACAAGTGCAGGATGTACCTGCAGGACTTCTACCGCTTCTTCAAGCTCAACCCTCAGATAAGGATGACCAATCTCTTCGAGAAAAGGACTTGGATGCGATACCTGATGATGCTTGACTGCGTCAGCCAGGAAAGCAGGATGGAGCTGTGCAGGTTCTTCCTCAGACGGAAATATGCCGCCGAGGCTTTCCTCCTGGCAGAGGGGATAGAGGCTCAGAGCGTGGAGTCGGGACTGCTGCTTGCCGCCGTAGAATTGGAGAAGGGCAGGCGAGAGCCGGCAATGGAGCTGTACCGCCGCGTGCTGGAGATGGATTCCGGCTGCAAGGCGGCTCTCTACGGCATTGCTACGCAGTCGTTCCTCTGCGGTGACTACCTGTCGTCCCTCGATGCTTTCACGCGTCTTGCCACAATCTGTCCCGGCCATCTCCCGTATCAGGTCAACAGAGCCATGAGCGGAGTAATGTCTGGCAAGGCGGAAGAGTTGCTCAACGAGGTCTATCGGCTTGACTTCGAGCACGACGGCAATCCTGAGATAAAGCGTCTGCTGGCATGGACCCTGCTTTGTCTCGGACGTTATGGGCAGTCGCTTTCCATATACGAAAAAATTCTCCGCGGCGACTATGGTGACGCCACGGAGAATGATATGCTTTGTCTTGTGGACCTGTACTGGGCCTGGGGCGACGTGAAATCGTCCATAGAGACGATGACGCGCTACAGGGATGCTTACCTGAAGGACATGAGCGGCGAGGAGGCCTTTGCCTGCCTATGGGCGAAGATGGAGGATGAGGGCCGCCACCTCAGTCCTTACCATCCCTGCTTCTTGGACGGCATCGAACTGCTCATTGACTGCGTTGTCTTCCGGCAAAGCCTCTCATCATCTGACGGTTGAACACGTCCTCTGCCGTGATGCACTTCAGCACCTTCGTTGCGGGCAATATCTTCAGGAAACGCTTGTGGTAGTTTTGCTGCAGTTTCTTGATCTGTATCTCCGCATTGTCATGCTGCGTGATGGCTTCGAGCGCGGCCTTGTTGTCGGTGAAGAGCGACTTGTCCATCTTCTTCTGCTTCATGAAGATGGCTCTCTGCTGTTTCTGCATCTCGCGGAAGAGGGGGAAGAACTCCTTTGCCTCCTGCTGGGTCAGTCCGGCAAACTTTGTAATATGTGCTTCGAGCTGTCTTTGATACTCTTCCGGGTTGAACTGCCTGCTGTCGTTCTGCCTGCGCGGATGATGCGCCGCAGTCCTGTTCTGTTTCTGCTGCCTTTGACGGTTGTCCTGCGCAATGCCAGGAGCGAAGCCAAGCAGTGCGGCTAAAAGAAATACTATTGCTTTTTTCATCTCTTTATTTTTTTTGTGGGGGGAAGAGGTCGGCTGTTTCTTTGTTGTCAATACGACTCGTCTGCCAGCATCATGTACATGTCGTGGCTGTCGAGCATGGTGTAGTCAGCGGCCTGGTTGAAGGCATCGTTGCTGTTGTAGTTGAGGGTGTTTTCGGTCTGCGTTTCAGACGTGTTGGCCATCATGCCTTCACTGTTGTCGATGTTGCAGAAATACGCCGTCGCACAGACGGCCGTCACGCCGATGCAGGCGGCGGCCCACCTCATCGGGCTCATGGAGACTATCCTTGACCATTTGGATGGTTGCCTGCTATCCTCTTTCTTTTCCTGCTGACTGACGTTCCGCATTATGCGTGATTCCAGTGAGTCGAAATAGCCGTCGGGCACTTGAAACGGGTTCTTCCCAAGCTCTTTTACGTCGAATATGTCTTTGAAGTCGTTGTTCATAATGGATTTTCTTTTAAGGTTGGACGTGTTTTGCGTTGTAAGGTTTAATCGTTCTTGGAAAAAAAATCTTTTATCTTCTTGACTGCAAGGTGATAGTTGGCTTTCAGTCCGCCTTCCGACGTGCCGAGTATCTTGGATATTTCCGAATAGGGCAGTTCGTCGAAGTATCTCAGGGAGAACGTGACGCGCTGTGCCTCGGGCAGCGTCTCGATGGCCTGAAACAGTTTTTTCTGCGTCTCGTTGCCGTCAAAGTATTCATCAGCATACAGCGTGTCGGCCATTTTCATTTCCCCGTCGTGGGACAACAGTTCCCTTTTCTTCCTGAGGAAGTCTAGTGCTTCGTTGATACATATACGATAGAGCCATGTAGAAACGTTGGCTTCTCCACGGAAATCGTCAATCTTGGTCCATGCTTTCAAAAAGGCGTTCTGCAGCACGTCGTCGGCATCTTCATGCCTCACGACTATCTGCCTGACCTTCCAGTACATCTGCTTGCCGTGCTTTTTGACGAGCATGGAAAAATGTTCTTCTTTAGTCATTGCTGTTAAGTGGGTGTGGGTAAACCTTGCAGTCTTGTTGTTTAGTTGTTTAGTTGTTTAGTTGTTTGGTTGTTTAGTTGATAGCTTTTCTCATTTGCGAATACAGACAACAAAATAACAAAATAACAAAATAACAAGACAACAAGACAACAAGACAACAAAACAACAAAACAACCGTAAATTCTTATTCCCCTCCTCAGATTCCCTTCCTCAGTTCCGTCCAGACCAAGTCGTCGTAGCCATACACGTCGGGGAAGGACTGCACCTTGTCGCATGGAACGGGGAACAGGGTGTAATATTCGATGAAAAGGGGTATCTGGGGCTCTATGGTGACTGAATGCAGGAGTTTCGATTTGTCTGTCTTGGGGGAAGTGAGGTCTTCCTCCATGGAATACCTTATCATTTCTGCTTTTCCTTCCTCGTCCCCGTGCAGCATGAAGCGGGCGAGTTCGTATGGATGTTCCACCCTTATGCACCCATGCGAGACAGCCCTGTCGGCCGTGTTGAAGAAGGAACGAGACGAGGTGTCGTGGAGGTAGATGGAGAAATTGTTGTCAAAACGGAATATTATCCTTCCGAGCGAGTTGCCCTGTCCTCCCTTTTGAATTACAGACCATTCGTTGGAATTGATGATATCGTACGTTATCTGTGCTCCGGTAAGTTTTTTGCCTGTTTTCTTGTTCTGTGCGAAATAGTTCCTGGAATGGAAATAATCCGCATTCCCTGCATGGCGTGACAGTTCTTTCCTTCTTATGCTCATCGGTATTATCCAGTGAGGGTTGATGTCCATCCTTTTTATCTTGCTGTGCACCAGCGGAGTCTTCGTCCTGACGGCTCCGCACCCTATCTTTGAATACAGCTGCACCTTTCCTTCTCTCATCGCCCAGAGGTGGAACGAAGGAATGTTCACCATTACGTATTCCCCGTCGCCTTCTGGCCTCTGCGGCGTATGCCACCGTGCCCTCTCCATGTTTGTCAGCACCTTCACCCTGTCGTATTCCCCGGGCAGGGCAAGGCATTTTTTCAGCTCTCCGTAGATAGTGGAGTGGTTCATGGCCTGACGGAGGTACCATCCCACGCTGTCGCTGCGTATTGACTGCATTGCCTGCGAATATGTCTGTGGACCTGATATGTGGACGGGAATGTCGAAGAGTTGCCTGTACGTCACCCTTACCGAGTCGGAGTCACGTATCTCGAAGCGGTTGAGTATCTGTTTGGGGTTGGTAAAGCCGTACCTCTGTCCTACGGCATATCTGAGGAAGGCTCTTGTAAGGTTGTATTCAAGTCTTGCCAGCACCATGTTGATTTCCATCTCTTCCTTGCAGTCTTCCGTGAAGGCGAGGCTTCTGGCAATCTCGAGGTCGGAGCGTATCCGTTCCGTCCTGAGCGTTTTCTTTGAGACTCCTTCCGTTTCGCACGTGTCAAGGCAAGCCAGCAGGGAGTCTGCCTGGTCTGAGATGCCGTTGCGTGTAATCCAGAGGAAAGCGTCTGGGGAACCTGAATGCTGGAGGTAGTGTTGCCGTGTGCGTCGGTCGGAGGCAGTGCCGTCGGCATCATACCGAGCTATCCTGAGAATGTTGTTCCAGATGGTTTGCGAATCGGTCCTGTAGCTCTCCTCAGCCAGACTGTCGAAATATTCTAAAGACAGCGTTTCGTACGGTCTGTTCGTGGTCTCCCTCTCACCGCATGCGACAAGCAACGACGCTGCGAATGCCTCTATCAGCACCAACATCCGGAATATGGGGGATTGTGGCATGGTTGTAGTTCCTGGTTGTGGGTTGTTGGTTGTAGCACCTGGTTGTTGGTTGGTTAGACTCGCAGTTCCCGGTTTTAGGTTTTCGGTTGTTGGTTGGTTAGCTCGCAGTTCCCGGTTTTAGGTTTTCGGTTGTTGGTTGGTTAGCTCGCTTAGTGAGTAAACCTCCATTGGGCAACATTCCAACCCACAACCCAAAACCCACAACCCCAAACCATGGTCTTCCTACAACCCCCAACTGGGAATAACCCTACTTCACGGAAATCTTCCTCGCAGTCTTTCCTACCTTGACAATGTAACAGCCTTTGGCGAGAGAGAGGTCGATGACCTTGTCGTAGCTGTCGATCCTGACGTTAATTATCCTGACTCCGGTCACGTTGTATATTTCGAGTGTCAATCCTGCCGCACCTGTGACGTGGAGCGAAGAGTTGACAAGGTTGACCTGCACCTGCTGTCCTATCTCTGTCAGTTCGATGGAAGTGGATGCCTGAGTGTCGATGCTCACAGTCGTCACTGCGAGAAACACTGCCAATATCGTAAGTATGTTTTTTGCCATAAGCCTGCTGTATGTCTTGTTGTTTTGTTCTACAAATTTACTGCATTTTTTCGTACCTTGCAAAGGAAACCATCAACTCTCGACGTGTAATTAACAAGATTTAACCGTTTCATGAAAAAGTAATGGGAAATTCTTGTGCATTTTCAGATTTTTTACTACTTTTGTCGCACACTACAATTAACCAACAATGGTTTTTGGTTTCAGGTCTTCGGTAGTAGTATCTGGTTTTTGGTTGTGGGTTGGATTGTTGCCCAATGGAGGTTTCCCAAGAGGATAGTCTGACTAACCCAAAACCAAAACCAACACCCAGTTACTGCCGACGGCCTGCAACCGAGAGCCATGAACTAAAACACTTAAAATCTATGCTACAAGAACAAGATTTCCAGCAATTAGCAGCAAAAGGTATCACGCAAAGTAAGTTAGAACAGCAACTCTCAGAGTTCAAGACCGGTTTCCCATTTCTGAAACTCGAGGGACCCGCATCCATCGGAAACGGCATCATGGCCCCCACGGCGGAGGAAGTGAAGGAATACGTCAGAGTGTGGAACGGCTACAAGGCTGAGGGGAAGAAGATAGTCAAGTTTGTGCCGGCATCGGGAGCCGCATCGCGTATGTTCAAGGATATGTTCGCCTTTGTAGATGCTGAATACGACGTCCCGACCACTCCCTTTGAAAAGGCTTATTTCGACAACATCGGGAAATTCGCCTTCTATGATGCCCTCGACGACTTGCTCAAGGGACAGACGGGAAAGGGAATAAAGCAGCTAATGGCAGAAGGAGAGTACAAGGCGGTGGCAAAGGGAATGCTCTCTGCCGACGGACTCAATTACGGACAGTTGCCAAAGGGCATGCTTCTCTTCCACAAATATGCAGACGGGGCACGCACTCCCATGGAGGAGCATCTCGTAGAAGGAGCCATGTATGCGGCTTCCAACGGAGAGTCGAAGGTGCATTTCACCGTTTCACACGAGCACCTCGATTTCTTCAGGCAGAAGGTTGCAGAGAAAGCAGACGGATATGCTGAGAAGTTCGGGGTAAGGTACGACATTACTTTCTCGGAGCAGAAGCCTTCCACGGACACCGTGGCGGCTAACCCTGATGGCACGCCGTTCCGCAACGAGGACGGCACGCTGCTCTTCCGTCCGGGCGGGCACGGAGCACTGATAGAGAACCTCAACGAGATTGACGCTGACGTGATTTTCGTAAAGAATATCGACAACGTGGTGCCTGACCGACTGAAGGATGAGACGGTAGAGTGGAAACAGGTCATCGCAGGCATTCTCGTCACCTTGCAGCGCAAGGCTTTCGCATACCTCAACCTTCTCGATTCAGGCACCTACACCCACGGGCAGCTCGTCGAGATTGCCCGCTTCGTGAAGCATGAGCTCTGCTGCGTGAAGGCTGACCTCAAGGAACTGGAAGACGCAGAACTCGTAATCTACCTCCGCAAGAAGCTCAACAGACCCATGCGAGTGGCTGGTGTCGTGAAGAACGTCGGTGAGCCCGGAGGCGGCCCCTTCCTCGCATACAACCAGGACGGCACGTATTCCCTGCAGATACTCGAGTCGTCGCAGATTGACAAGAACAACGAGACCTACATGAGGTATTTCACCGAGGGTACGCACTTCAACCCCGTAGATCTCGTCTGTGCGGTAAAGGACTACAAGGGAAATGCCTTCAACCTCCCCGACTTCGTTGACAGGGCTACCGGATTCATCTCCCAGAAGTCGAAGAACGGCAGGGAGCTTCTGGCTCTCGAACTGCCCGGACTGTGGAACGGAGCAATGAGCGACTGGAATACCATCTTCGTGGAAGTGCCCCTCGGCACGTTCAATCCCGTCAAGACGGTCAACGACCTCCTGCGCGAGCAGCACCAGTAGCAAGCCGTTCACCTGAAATAGCGACATTTTTTTGCAATACACTCGGGAATAAAAATAAAATTGTCATAATTGTCAGAATTGTCTTCAATCCCTAAAACGACAATTATGACAATTCAGACAATTTTTTTTCTTTGCAATACACTCGGGAATAAAAACAAAATTGTCATAATTGTCGGAATTGTCTTCAATCCCTAAAATGACAATTATGACAATTTAGACGATTTTTTCTTTGCAAAACAGGCTTTGTGTCTGTTCTTTTGCTGAAAACCATGCAAAACTAATTGTCTGAATTGTAGTCATTCATCATAGTCGGAAGGATAGGAACTCGGCAGCCCTCCCCTTTTTTCTTTCTGTAACGGTTTGATTATCATATAGTTATAGGTTGGATTACTTTGTTGTTCTTATATTCCTCTGCAAAGCTAGTAGTCTGTAAAGTCTAAAAGTTGACAATTGGATACAATTGTTTGAGCTTG
>CALZJQ010000057.1 GCA_945787895.1 uncultured Prevotella sp.
TACCTTTTTGACCTCTGTGTCATCTTATGAGGGCGGTTGCGGATTTGAGGATATCACCAATCAAGGGATAAACGAGGGATGATTGTGATTAACCCAAATCGGCCATTAGACTATTACCTTAATTCCGCAACACTATTGTAAATTAAACTTTTTAAGTACCTGAGCAACTTTTTGTTGCTCAGGTACTTAACCTGAATAATTCATACCGTCTTAAGACAGTTTCTCGTTTCTGCAAAAACTGAACTGTTGGATAAGAATTTGTTGTTTTGTCGAACCTATGCCATTATTATGATGTCCCCAATAGCCACTTCCTAATGTTTTCAGGACCTAAATTATGCCCGAATTTGGCTTATGGGCATACAGAGTCTCATGCCTTGTTCAGGCATGTCTGGGAAATCGTTTTGTAGGGTTCGTTACGCAGTCAGCCTTTCCAAGGCGAGGGTCAGTTCTTCAAGATGCTGGTGATGTGGTGAGAAACTGACTTTTATGAATGTCTTCTTTTCCACAATATATACAGCACTGAGCATGATGCGTTTGATAAAGCTGTCCATTGTGAAGTTCTCTATGGCTGTACCATTGAAGATATTATGCTTCATCGTGTGGGCAACGACGAAAGCCGCGGCATAGAGGAAAAGACGGAAATAGTTGGCCCGATATGAGTTACATGACATACGGTCTGCCTTGAAATACTTGACATCTTTAAACAGCTTATGAGAAGCTTCTCATAAGCTTTTTCAAACCTCAAACCTTTGGCGGTTTGTTTCTTTTTTGCTAATTTTGCCATCGTGATTAGTTTTGGTGTTAAACATCCAAGCCCAATGTCTCTGACACAAGTAAGCTTCTATAAGGTCTCTTACGGCCAATATTTCGTCTACAGACACCGGAACCATACTTCGCTGTAGGATTGGAGCCTATTGCGACACAGGTTTACTTGCTTGGCGCTTCAAAACTAATCATTTTTTGTTGCAAACAAGCAATTCCAGGCAACAAAAGTATCATTCTAGGAAGGAGGCGATAGCCGACTGCTATTTGTTATAACTCATTTTTGTTTGCCTTATGGCAATGGGAACTTCGCTTTTACGGAGTATAGTGTGGCTTCTGTGAAAGTGAGGTGACGGCAATCCTTTTCGGAAGCAAAGTTATTGCCTTGATATTACAATTGTGTTACAGACGTGTGAAGAGGATATTAAATTTGGTTGTGGGTTGTTGGTTGTGGGTTGTTGGTTATTATAGTTTTGTTTCCTGAGTAGGCCTCCATTAGCAACGCATTACTAACCGACAACCCAAAACCGACAACCCAAAACCAGATACTACAACCCACAACCCTCACCTATACCTCTTCATTTCTTCGCCGACAACACCGGCGTGCAGTTCGACAAGGTGTTGCGCAGGACTGGCAGAAATCTTTGGTATCAGCACCTCTTCGACTTGGAAGAAACCTACTTCCGAGCGCATGTGTATCTCTATCTTTATGGGGCATTCTTCGCCTTTGGTTATCTTCACTTTCTCGATGGAATGGGCGGAATACTTGTGTATGTCGCCCTCTGTCGGCTTTGTGGGAATCTCAAGCGGTATGCGTGCGCGCCCTTTGGTCATGTCGCAGCCGTCGGCAATGAGTATGAGGCCTGCCTCAAGGGAGTGGATGGCATTCGTAGCCATGTGTCCCGCAATTCCCTCCAGGGCAAGGGAACGGATTACCGTGCGCTGCATGATGTCGCTATCTTCGGGGAGCAGCTGCCGCAGTATGTCATTGATATAACTGTAGGCTATGATGGCGGAATACATCTCGTGGTGCTTCCTTGCCACGGTCATGCCGCTGTCGTGCAGGAGCGAGGCGAGCATCACTGCCATCATGCTGTCGGCAAAGGTTCCTGCACCCTCCGTCTCGATGCTTGTCCTTATCCCTGCCTCGTGGAGGATGCGGAGCATCTTCAGTGCGTTGTAGCATACTTTCTTGGCATGTACGGGTCCGTGGTCGTTGAGCCCTATCCGGGAGATGGAGACGGTGTTGGCATAGTCGTGTATGGATTTCAGTTCGTTGTCGGCAAGCAGTAGTCGTATCAGTCTCTTTGGGAGGTCATCGCCTTTGAGGATGTTCTCTGTCATTTCGCCGGTCAGGGTCAGTACCTTTTCCTCTACTGCCAGTTCCTTTTGTGATTTCATCTTTTATTTTTTTTTGTGTATGTATGTGTTCTTCGACCTGGTCGAAGAATACCTGTTTTGGGTTGTTGGTTGTTGGTTTTGGATTGTTATAACCTTGCTTCTTGAGTAGGCCTCCATTGGCAACACATTACTAACCCACAACCGACAACCTAAAACCTAATCATTATCTCGCAGACCACTTTGTCCTGCTCGCTTTCCTTTGCTCCTCCGTGAGGATACCAGTATTTCTCGTAGTTGATGCGCAGGTCGGTGGGGAAGTAGGGGTTTCGGATGGAGAATGTCGTGCCGAGAGTCATGCGGTGGCGTTCGGCATCGGTAAGCACCAGCCGTCCGGATTCCGTGTCAAGACCGCTCTTGCCCGAGGAATGGTCCTGCATATAGTCGTATCGTCCCAATGCTGAGACGGTCTGAATGAAGGAGTTGTCCTTTCCTACAGGATGCCTGTAGATAATCATTCCCGACATGCATGAGCAGTCGTCGAACGCATCGTCGGCGTAATGCTTGCGCAGATACTCTCCCTCGATATGCCATCCGTTGCCCTCGTAATAGGAACCGATGTCGAGAGAGGTGTATGAAGCCTTGCGGTCGGCTATCTGCTGATGCTGTATGCTCGGCACTATGGCAAGCCCTTTGACGGGGAAGAACTGCAGGCGTGCGGAGTAGCCGGGCGAAGAGAACCATGCCGTCTGCTGGTTGTCGAGGTTGGAACCGTTGAATATCCCTGCGTCAGCAGCGAGCATCTTGCGGCCTGCTGCATTGAGGAAGTCGTACCCCATCTGGAAACCCACGTCGCGCATGTCGCCCACCTGCTTTGCTATGAAGCTCCTGTTGGCGAAATACTGTGCCGAGGGATTACGGTGAGCATCAATGGAGAAAGGCATCCTCTGCTGTCCTACGGTAAGGCGGAGGCTGTTCCATGGGTTGAGCCTCACCCATGCGTCCTTCATCTTTATCTGCGACTCATCGCAGAGATCGACCTCCAGTTTGTACTCCGACCGTCCGCTGAGGCTGCCATTGACGGAGAGTCGTGCGTTCCTGACCTCGAAACGTGAGGCGTCAAGGTCCGGTTCGTATTCGTATTTGCCGCGCAGTATGCCGTGCAGCTGTGGCAGGTACTTCGTTTTTGACTGTGTCTCTGCCGACTTCCTTTCAGCGTCTGCCAGTCTCTGTTCTGCTTCCGCCACTTTCTTCTCCAGTGCGGCAAGCCTTTCCTCCGTGGTTTGTGCCACGGCATTCAGGCATCCTGTCGCAGAGAGCAGCAGTGACAGGACCGTCAGCATGGCGTTTCTTGTTCTTTTCATAAGTATCTGTTGTTTATGGCAGGTTTCCCTCGCTGATCATCACAGCCAGTTCGTTGATGATGCCGTCGGAGAGTCCGATGGTAGGCACGGCGATGTCCGTGGCTCCCACGCCTTTTGCTATGTTGATAAATATCAGTGCGGCGGGCACTATGACATCGGCGCGGTCAGGACGCAGGTCGAGTTGCCTGATGCGCTGTTCCAGGGTCATGGCAGAGATGGCGGAGTACAGTTTCTCGAGTTGTGAGAGCGTAATGCGGTCTTTCAGCTTTGATTTCTTGGGTACGAGGCGGTAGAGCTTGTTGATGTTGCCGCCGGAACCGATTATCGTGCAGTGTCCGCTGCCGTTGGTCAGGCTGCGGATTTCGCTGCACATGGTTTCGATGTACCCGTCGGGCACGGTACCGCAGAGCAGTCTCAGCGTACCGATGTTGAAGCTGTGGCTCGCTTTAAGTTCGCCTTCGGCGATGAAGCTGACCTCGGTGGAGCCGCCTCCCACGTCCACGTAGAGGAAGCATTGCTTCTCTTCGCCGTCGTGGGCGGAGAGGGCGAGGTATTTCTCTATGTGGTTATTGTAGATGATGTCTGCCTCCTCGTCGCCGGAGATGACCTCGATGTCGATGCCCGTCTTCATGCGTATGTCCTTCAGTATCTTCTTTCCGTTCTTCGCATCGCGGAGGGCGGACGTGGCGCAGGCACGGTAGGCGGCAATGTCATAGATTATCATCAGTTGCCGGAACGCCTTTATCATCCTTACTAACTGACCGGAACGCTCCTTGCTGACCTCTCCGTCACGGAAAACGTCCACGCCGAGGCGGAGCGGATAGCGCACGAACTGTATCTTCTGGAAGTGCAGGCTGCCGTCCTCATCGCGCGTGACGTTCTTTATCAGCAGTCGTGCAGCGTTGGAGCCGATGTCGATGGCGGCTACGTTGAAGCTGTCAGGATGTATGTTGTCAGTGGTTATCTTCTTCATATTGCTTTTCTTTTTCAGCTGTTTCCTTGTAATGCTTGTAAATAGCCTCCTGTGAACGGAAGGCTTCGTTGTCGTTCTTCATGCCGTATTCCACGATAAGGCGTGCCTCTTTCTTCAGTGCGATGTCGTGTACGGGGGAATATACCTCTATCCTGTGGTCAAGGTTTCGCGGCATCCAGTCAGCCGAACCGATGAACACTTTGTAGTCATGCTGCACCCCGTCCTCTCCGGCAGTCTCGGGGTGCGACATATCGCATCCGTTGGCGAAGACAAGTATGCGCGAGTGTTCCAGGTAGCGGTCGATGATGGCGTTCACCCGGAGGTTGCCCCCAAGTTCCGGCAGGTCGGTCATGAGAGAGCAGTTGCCTCGCACCGCGAGATCTACTTTCACGCCGGATGCGGCTGCTTCGTACAGGCGTTTCACTATGCCTTCGTCGGTGATGTGGTTGAGTTTGCAGAGTATGTGGGCAGGCAGGCCGAGACGATGGTTGCGTATCTCCTGCTTTATGAGTCCCTCTATCTGCCTACGCATGCCGTTGGGCGACACCATCAGTTCCTTGAAGCGCACGGGGAGGAACGGCTTGTCGATGAAGTCGAATACGCGTGACACGTCGTTCACCACGGTGCTGTCGGCGGTCATCATCAGGAAGTCGGTGTATGCTGCGGCATTGCCTTCGTGGAAGTTGCCCGTGGAGATGACGGCAAGGTCGCCGTACCTGCACTGGATGAGGGTAATCTTGGAGTGAATCTTCAGACCATCCACGCCGGTGATGACATTTATCCCTGCGTCGGCCATCTTCTTGCTCCAGTCGATGTTTGACTTCTCGTCGAAGCGTGCCAGTAGTTCTATCACCACGGTCACTTTCTTGCCGTTGCGTGCGGCGGCTATGAGTGCGCTGATGACCTTCGAGTCCTTGGCGAGGCGGTACAGCGTAGTCTTTATCCCTTTCACCTCGGGATTGACGGCTGCCTCGCGAAGCAGGAAGAGATAGGCATCAAAGGAGTGGTAGGGCACGTGGAGGAAACGGTCACGCTGGCGTATGGAGCGTATCAGGCTCTCGTCATGTGCCCATGATGGCAGCAGAGAAGTCCATTTCCTGTACTCCAGTTCAGTGCCGTCAGAGGCCTTGAAATGAGGAAATCCCATGAAGTCACGGTGATTCTGGTAGCATCCAGAGGGCAGCATGGTATCTACGGAAAACGGACACAGATGTGCGAGCAGGTTCTTCAATATGCTCCGCGGCATGGACTTGTCGTAGATAAGGCGCACGGGCAGTCCGTTCTTCCTGCTCTTTATTCCCTTGGAAATCTTCTGGAGTACGCCGCCCCGTATGTCGCTCTCCAGTTCCATCTCGGCATCTTTCGTAATCTTGAACGACCAGGCCTCGAAGTCGTTGAACTCCGTGCCCGGGAACATAAAGGGCAGGGCGCAGCGTATTACGTCGTCAAGGAACATCACGTTGTGGTGGGTCACGCCGTCAGCCACAGTATCGGGAAGCACCACAAACCGTCCGAGCCTGCGTACCGGCACCTCTATCACGGCATAGTCCTTTTGAGCCTTCTTTCTGTCGTCCTTCCATTGCTGCAGTCGCACGGAGAGGTATATCGTGTCCTCCATAGCCGATGTCATGCCTTTGATGGACGACAGCCAGGTGGGTGACACGCTGCAGGCAAGGTTCTTCAGGCAGTACTGGTAGATGAACTCCTGCTGTTCCTGTGAGAGGTCATCCTTTGAGAGCAGGTGGATGCCGTGCCCGGCAAGGGAGTCCATGACTTCCTGCACCGTAGCCTCGAACTCCTTGGCATACTTTGCATTCAGCAGACCGACTGTCTTCAGTGTCTTCTCGCAGCGCTTGCGCAGGTCTTTCGAACTCTTGTCTGCATATCGCACGATGTGGTTCAGGGTAGCTACGCGCACCCGGAAAAACTCGTCAAGGTTGTTGGAATAGATGCCGAGGAAGTTCATCCGCTCCATCACGGGGATATCCTTCCTCTGTGCCTCGCTGAGAATGCGGCGGTTGAACAGCATCCATGATACGTCACGTTCTACGTAGTTCTTTTCGCTAAGCTTAAACATATTTCTCTAAAGTAGATTTTGTTTCGCTTTGCAAAGGAACTGATAAGGTATTACAATAGTATTACAATGGTATTAAAACGTTGTTGCGTTTTCTGAACGTTGTTTTTTGGTCGTTGGCTATAGGTTGTAGGTTGGTAGTGTCTTTCAGATTCAGGCTTTCTCAAGAGGCAGTCCTATACAGACCGGCAACCCCAAAACCGTACAACCGTATAACCGTACAACCTCAAACTCTCACAATCGCATACGAGTGCATGCCCACCATGAAATAGTTCACTCCGAAATAGGTCATTATGACCGTGAGAAAGGCGGCGAGAACATAGATGTGATAACGTCTGTGGTCAATGCAGACCGAGGAGGGCGGTATCGTGGAGAGGCACGGCATATATCATCATGGTGATGAGAGCCCATGTCTCTTTCGGATCCCATGACCAGTAGTTGCCCCATGATATGTTAGCCCACACCGCCCCGATGAATATTCCTATGCAGAGGCACGCCACAGCGGGGTAGAGCAGAAGACGGGACATCGCCGTCAGCTGAGGCAGGCTGTCGCTGTTTCTGCCTGCCGTTAGGCAGTAAGCCGCCATGAATGCGATGAAAGCAAGCAACGCGTAGGAAATCATTATCACCGCTACGTGGACGGCAAGCAGCGGAGACTGAAGTACGGGCATGAGGGGAGTGACCTGCGGATTGCCCGTGGCAAAAGCCGCCACAAGCTGGCACAGTGCGGAGGCTACGTGACCGAAAGCCTTCAGCAGCGAGATGCGACGCATCAATGCAAGCGTAAGTATCGTCATCGTCCAGGCAAGGAAGAGCATCGTCTCGTAACCGTTGCCGAGAGGAACGTGACCGCTTACCCACCACCGCAGGACGAGAAGCAGCGACAGGTAGGCTGCCATCACCGTGATGAAAACCATCAGGAGCACCCCATGCCACCTCTTACGCTTCATCACGAGGGAGGAGAGGGCGGACAGAAAACTCAGGGCAAGCAGGATATAGACTGTCATGCCGGCAGACTGCAGACGGTTGTAGAGCACCTCCGCACGGATGGCAGAGCGTGAGGGCATTGCCTCCCCGGCCTTCTCTTTCTGGTAGAGCTTAATCTTGGCTATCATAAACCGTGCGCCTGCGTTGTCATCCACGAGAATCTGCTTCACGAGGTTGTCCATGGCGTGGTTGATGAACTGAAACTCCGCTTCGCCGACATCCTGCGGGAGCTCGGTGCGTACCACGCAAGTCTCGCGCCCGAACGGAGGGGGAAGATACGGAGCATCTCGCTGTTGTAGAACATCGTAATCATCTGTATCTTCTCGTCAGTCTCGCGCAGTGCCTTGCGGGTGCTCTCGCTGAGGGAACGGTCGTTCAACCTGTCGCCCAGCTTGTATTTGTTCCAAGACGTGTAGAAGTCCTGCAGGCATGCCCACTTGCCGTCAATGCCGAGCATCCGCTGCACTTCCCTGTTCTTTACCTTTATGATGGGCTGCGTCTCCCATTCGGAGTAATATATCATCCATCCGAGGAATATCTCGTCGGCTGACATACCTTTCCAGCTGCCTTTGCCGCACAGCTTGGTGACGAACTCCGTGGCAACGGTGTTCAGGGGACAGATACGTCCGCCGTATAGCACGGTTATCGTCCCCATCTCCCGTGCCGTCTCCTTGCTTATGCGCCTTGTCCCCACCTGTGCGTCAGCCTGAGAGGGCAGGAAGAAAAGGAGAAGCAGCAGTGCTGCGGCAGACTTTGCTGCCATGCGGTACAGTTGGCGGATGCGGGTGTGGCGTGACATGAGAGTCCATATCAGGCTGAGGAGGAGCATCAGGTAGCCCGTGTATGTGACGGCAATGCCGTATGGGTCACAGGCCACAAGCAGCACGACGCCCTCCCGGTCAGTGTCGTAGGATGACTGGTAAAGGCGGTAGCCTGCCATCTTGCCGATGTTGTTCATGGATACCTGTATGGTTTCCCCGGCTTTCGTGCCCTCCTTGACGGAGATGAGAGCCTTGTAGTCCATCACGGCATCAGTGCCGGGATAGTATGTTATCTCAAAATCCTTGAGAGACAGCGAGAAAGGAAACTGTCGCAACTCTTTCCCGCTGTCGGTGAACGAACGGGTTTCATCACCTTTCCTCAGGTGTACGCTCCCCTCGACCGACGTGAGATGCGTGACGAATGCGCCGATGAGGATGACGAGGAAAGAGAGGTGCAGCAGGGCGACGGCAACCTTCCGATGGATTCTGCGCCTTATGAGGATGGCGGCAGAGGCAACGGAGAGCATTGCCCACAGGGCTGTGAACCACCATGCGCCATATATGTTCTCGTGCACTTCGTTGCTTCCGTGAAGCTGCTTCGCATCTTCTGTATCTGTAAATGTTTGCGCCCTTGTAATTCTCTGTTCCACTTCGACTTCCAGCACGCTGGACACCTACCAAACTACTAAACCATTAACAGGATACCTTTGCTAATGATTATTTTGTCCTATTCCAACCTCTTACTTTTGTATTTATAATACGTTGAAAATCAATATAATATAAAAAGCGTTGATATTACGTTGCAAAAGCATAGCTTTTACCTGGTAATATCAACGCTTTTGTTGTGTAATATCAACGCTATTGTATTGTAATAACGTAGATATTCATTTTGTCCTATTCGGCACTAATCAATTTAGGTGGGTTCTATTAATTCCCACCGTCAAAAATGTTAATTATGTAGGTTTGACGTTTTGTCATCTTTTGGTTTCTTTTCGGTACAAATCGTAAGTTTCATCGGTCACGTAGCCCGCTACGGTCAATGGTCTTTACACCCCCTTCGGTTCCCCCGTTATCGGGGGACAGAAACCCTCTTCAACTTACAATTTGTCCTCGAAAATAAATCCAAAATATGACAAAGCGAATTAATAGAACCCACCTTTAAAGCTTTTATTTCAACTTATTCTGCACACCCTACTTGCTAATTTACTTGTCAATATTGGAGGTGTAGAACAGAATCACTTGATATGATGAACATAAAAAAAGGTTTGTCCAAACCCGAATGGACAAACCTTTTATTATTATTGAAAGTGGTTAATGAGAGTATTACTCACCCTTTTCCATCTTAGCCTTGAGTGCTGCAAGTGCATCGAAGTCACCGAGAGATTGAGCAGCTGCAACGTTGTTGATGCTTGCAGTGTCCTCTTTCTTTGCAGGACGTGGCTTGCGAACTTGCTTCTTTTCTTCTTCACGCTCAGCCTCGAATGTGCGAGAGTGAGAGAGGATGATGCGCTTTGTGTCCTTGACAAATTCGATAACCTTGAACTCGAGTTCCTCACCTACCTGAGCCTCAGAACCGTCCTGCTTGATGAGATGCTTTGGAGTAGCGAAGCCTTCACCGCCCTCGTTGAGCACGATTACTGAACCACGCTCCATCTTCTCTGCAATCTTACCTGTGTGAACAGAACCTGGAGTATAGAGGGTCTCGTATGTATCCCATGGGTTATCCTCAAGCTGCTTGTGGCCGAGAGAGAGACGACGGTTCTCCTTGTCGATGTCGAGAACTACGACGTCGATAGGTGCACCTACCTGAGTGAACTCTGAAGGATGCTTTACCTTCTTTGTCCAAGAAAGGTCTGAGATATGGATGAGTCCGTCAACACCCTCTTCAAGCTCTACGAAGATACCGAAGTTGGTGAAGTTGCGAACCTTTGCATCGTGCTTGGAACCTACAGGGTACTTAGCCTCGATAGACTCCCATGGGTCGTCCTTGAGCTGCTTGATACCGAGAGACATCTTACGCTCGTCGCGGTCGAGAGTGAGGATTACTGCCTCTACCTCGTCACCTACATGGAGGAACTCCTGTGCGCTGCGGAGGTGCTGGCTCCATGACATTTCAGAAACGTGGATAAGACCTTCTACTCCAGGAGCTACTTCTACGAATGCACCGTAGTCAGCGATAACGACTACCTTGCCCTTGATGTGGTCACCTACCTGAAGGTTTGCATCAAGTGCATCCCATGGGTGTGGTGTGAGCTGCTTGAGACCGAGGGCGATACGCTTCTTCTCTTCATCAAAGTCGAGGATGACAACATTAATCTTGTCGTCAAGAGCAACCACCTCATGTGGGTCGCTTACACGTCCCCAAGAGAGGTCTGTGATGTGGATGAGTCCGTCAACGCCTCCAAGGTCAACGAATACGCCATAGTTGGTAATGTTCTTTACAGTACCTTCAAGCACCTGACCCTTCTCGAGCTTAGAGATAATCTCCTTACGCTGTGCTTCGAGTTCCTGCTCAATGAGAGCCTTGTGAGAAACAACGACATTGCGGAACTCCTGATTGATTTTCACAATCTTGAACTCCATTGTCTTGCCTACGAATACGTCGTAGTCGCGGATTGGATGTACGTCTATCTGGCTGCCTGGGAGGAATGCCTCGATACCGAATACATCTACAATCATACCGCCCTTAGTGCGGCACTTGATGTAACCCTGTACGATTTCCTTGTTGTCAAGAGCTGCATTGACACGATCCCAAGACTTGCTGAGGCGAGCCTTCTTGTGAGAAAGGATGAGCTGTCCTTTCTTGTCTTCCTGATTTTCTACGTAAACCTCTACTACGTCACCTACCTTGAGGTCGGGATTGTAGCGGAATTCAGAAGCTGCGATGACACCATCGCTCTTGTAACCAATGTTTACGATAACCTCTTTCTTGTCGAGAGAGATTACTGTACCATCGACTACCTGATGTTCAGACACCTTGTTGAGAGTAGAATCATAAGAGGCAGTCTGCTCCTCTTTTGATACCAAGCTGCTACCGCCGTTCTCAAACTCTTCCCAGTTGAAGTCTTCGAGTGGCTGTACGTTTTTAAAGTTTGACATGTTAATTAATAAGTAAAAATAATGAATAATAACGTCTGACGGTTTCCCGAAAGACCTACCAGACGCAAAATCGCTTGCAAAGTTACTATAATTAATTAAGAATAAAGCAATAAGGGATGATATTTGTGTCTCAATTTATGTTTTTTAACAGTGTTTGTGCTTCCAACTAATCAAAAATCAATATCTTTGCATCAAAATCTTTCTCAAGTCATATTACCCATGCGTTTCATTTTTTCTGTATTCTTCACTTTTATCATCTTCACCTCTATGATTGCAAATGACAGCAAGACGATAGAAATCAAACTAATAGAGACCACAGACGTCCACGGCATGTTTTTCCCAAAGAACTACATGACGGGCAAGCCTGCTGAGGGAACGCTTGCAAGGGTCAGTAGCTATGTGAAGCGGCAGAGAGAGGACTATGGGGATAATCTCATATTGTTGGAAAACGGAGACCTCCTACAGGGACAACCTACCAACTATTATTGGAATTTCATTCAGACAAAGGATGAGAACATTGCTGCGAGCGTCATCAATTACATGGGGTATGATGTCCAAAATTTTGGTAACCACGATGTGGAAACAGGTCATGATGTCTATGAGAAATGGATGAAAGAACTGAGATGTCCTGTATTGGGTGCCAATATCATAGATGAGGTTTCGGGTAAGCCTTGGGCCACTCCTTATATCGTATTGGAGCGTGAGGGGATAAGAATAGGTATCATAGGAATGGTTACTCCTGCCATACCCCACTGGCTTAGCCATGACATCTGGGAAGGATTGCGATTTGAGGAGATGGTGTCTTCTGCAAGGCAATGGGTGGAGGAGATGAGACGGGAAGCCAAGCCCGACATTATTGTCGGACTGTTCCATTCTGGACTGGAAGGGGGAATCACTACTGCGGAATATTCAGAGAATGCCGTTAGGGAGATTGCGAGGAATGTTACGGGGTTCGACGTGATATTCTATGGTCATGACCATCGGGTCTATTGTGGAGAAGTGAAGAATGTCCGGGGAGAAAGGGTTTACCTTGTCAATGCCGGGAACAACGCAAAACGCGTGGGTGAGGCAGTACTGCGCATCACGACGACTGACGGAAGGGTGACTGGAAAGAGTGTCACGACTGCTGTCCCGTCCATGGAGGGTGAGGCGATAGACGCTGACTTCATGGCTGCTTTCCGGCAAAGAGCAGACAGTCTCGAAGTATTCGTGTCTCGCAGGATTGGTGACTTTGACACTACGGTCTATACTCGTGATGCCCTGTTCGGCTCTTCCGCATTTGTGGATTTGGTTCACAATCTTCAACTTTCGATTACCGGGGCGGACATTTCCTTCAGTGCGCCTATGATGCTGAATGCTGTCATTCATGAAGGACCCGTGACGATGGCCGACATGTTCAATCTGTACAAGTATGAGAACAAACTGTATGTTGTCAGAATGAGGGGAGAGGAGATAAAACGATACCTTGAAAAAAGTTATGCTTTGTGGACAAGGCAGATGAAGACTACAGAAGACCATATTCTCCTGTTTGATGAGTCTGACAGTTCGAGACGCATATCCTTGCAGAATCCTTTTTTCAATTTTGACTCTGCGGCAGGTATAGACTATACGGTAGATGTCACCAGGCCTGAAGGAGAGAAGGTCAGGATAATACAGATGTCTGACGGAAGACCTTTCTCTGCTGATTCTTTCTATATGGTGGCAATGAATTCTTATCGTGCCAATGGTGGTGGTGAGTTGATTACTCTTGGTGCAGGCTTGACTAAAAGTGAGGTTGAGTCGCGTATAGTTTTTCGTTCAGAACTTGATTTGCGGTATTATTTCATGAAAGAGATAGAGCGGCTGGGGCGTGTTTCTCCAAGGGCAAACGGAAACTGGCATTTTGTTCCGGATGAGTTTGCCGTGCCTGCGATAATCCGTGACAAGAGACTGCTGTTTCCGGAGAAATAGGGAAACATGACGTTGGCGGAGGAAAGGGACGTTACTGCTTGTCTTCAAGCATCACCTATTTCTTCGTAATATGAAAGAAGCGCGTGAACATTGCCGGCAGGCTTCTGTCTTTATTGTCGATATGGGCTTCAAGGATTTTTGCCGTCTTGGTGACGGGAATGAGGTCGTAGTCGGCGATGGAAGCCGGGATGAGGCATGAATGTCCCTCACGGAGAACGATGTCCCGTTCATCGTAATCAATGTTCTCTGCATCTCTGAGACGTATGCGGCAAGTGCCCTTTATGCACATGGAAATGACAAAGGAGTCATACTTTATGAGGTTTCGGTGAAAGGGTTGTGCCACATCCGTCACTCTCACGTCGAAATATGGAGTGTCAATGACGGGGACAGCACGCTCGGGGATGTCGGGATAATGAGTGCGGTAGTCCTTTTCTACGTGAAAATCAATGGCTTTTGCTGCCAGTTCTGTGTGTAGCTGGCGTGGCTGTCCGTCCAATCCGGGACGGTTGTAGTCATAGATGCGGTAAGTAAGGTCGCTCGACTGTTGTACCTCGGCAAGCATTATGCCTCCGCAGATGGCGTGTACCCTTCCTGCCGGTATGTAGAAGACGTCTCCCTTATTCACTTCGTGGCGGGCAAGGACATCGCAGATGCTCCCGTCTTCTACGCGTTTGCGGTACTCGTATGGTGTTATAGCTTCCTTGAATCCTGCGTAAATGTATGCTCCGGGCTTGGCATCTATGATATACCACATCTCCGTCTTGCCAAACTTGCCGTGTTCTCTCATTGCCATCCCGTCATCAGGATGCACCTGAATGCTCAGGTCCCTCTCGGCATCGATGAATTTTACGAGTAGGGGGAGCTTGTTGCCATATCGTTTTGCCACACTCTCCCCGAGTATTTCGTCAGGAAATTGTGATACAAGTTCGATGAGGTTATGCCCCGCCCACGGACCATTGGCTATTATGCTTGGACTCGTTTCCACGGCGCTGACCTCCCAACTCTCTCCTATCGGTTCGTCGGTAGCAGGTACACCCTTGTAGGATTGCAGGCGATTTCCGCCCCATACTATTTTGTGGAGGTTGGGTTTGAATAGGAGAGGGTACATGGGGGTGAGTTATTATCGTTATTTACGTTATTATCTTTTTTTTCGTTCTTTACGGCTGTTCGGTTATACGGCTTTTGAGTTTTGCGGAGGTCTGCCTGGCCTGTTGATTTTGGCACAACCTTAACTCCCCACAACCTTAAAACCGTATAACCGTACAACCATAAAACCTTAAAGGTTCTCTTTGATTTTCTCTATCATCTCTTGATATTCAGAATCAGAAAGATAGACTTTTCCTGGATTCATTTGGAAAGTACCTCCATAGTCTGGACCATCCACATATTTTGGAGCAAGATGGAAATGAAGGTGCGACAGCTTGTCGCTATATGCGCCATAGTTTATTTTTTCGGGATTGAATGCTTTCTGCATGGCACGGGTGGTCTGGGCTACGTCTGCCATGAAGTCATTACGCTCTTCGTCAGTCAATTCGTTGAGGTCATTGACGTGTCTGTCATAGCTGACGAGGCAACGACCTCTGTAAGTCTGTTCCTTGAAAAGGAAAACACGTGATACACGGAGGTGTGCAATTTCTATCATGAGGTCGTGAAGAGTCTGATTGTTAGTGCAATAAAGACATGAGTTTGGATCTGTGTACATAGTTTTTTTGTTTTTTTGTTAATATAGTTTGTTAATTAGTTGTAGTCTTGCGTAAGTCGAATAAAGTGCTACTATGATGAGTAATCCGCTGTTACCGTAGATTGTTCACCACGTTTATTCTTTGCCCGTCAAGGAAAGCCTTAACGTTGGCTGTGGCGATGCTGATGAGCCGCTCTCTCGCTTCACGTGTTGCCCAGGCAATGTGAGGAGTGATAAAACTTCTTGGCGCAGAGATGACGGGGTTGGGGTTACGGGGTGGTTCTTCCGTAAGTACGTCTGCACAGTATGCTGACAGTTTGCCTTCGTGCAGAGCCCTTGCCACTCCGTAATCATCCACGACAGGTCCTCTCGCAGTGTTGATGAGTATCGCAGTCGGTTTCATCTTTGCGATGCTTTCGTAGTTGATGAGGTGCTTCGTGTTGTCAGATAGCGGACAATGGAGAGATACCACGTCGCTTTCTGCAAGTAAGGCATCCAGAGACTTTGCTTTACGGATGCCTGCTGGCAGTTGTTCTTGACTTTTGGAGGTAAAGGCAAGAACGTCCATTCCAAGGGATTTTGCAATATTTGCTGTTGCTTTGCCTGTATTGCCAAGCCCGATAATGCCAAAGGTCTTGCCCGCCAACTCTATTTGAGGCGTATGCCAGTAGGCAAAATCTATACTATTCTGCCATTCTCCTTTGCGAACAGACTCCGTATGCAGAGATACTGCATTGGTAACATTGAGAAGATGAGCAATAACCATTTGCGCTACCGACATAGTACTATATGCTGGAATGTTGGTGACTACAATGCATGCTTCTGTCGCAGCTGTGATATCTACAACATTATAACCAGTTGCAAGTACACCTATATATCTTAATTTGGGCAGACTAAGTATAATTTCTTTTGTCAGCACTACCTTGTTAGTCAATACTATCTCTGCATCTTTTGCCCTCTCTACTACCTGTTCTGGAGCAGTTCGTTCATATATAGTCAGACTGCCCAATTCGTCGAGTCTTTCCCAGGAGAGGTCTCCTGGGTTGGCAGTATAACTATCAAGTATTACAATGTTCATTATTTTTTTTTAGTATAATAAGGCTTGTGATGCAAAATTATGAAACTTTTTTCATATTTGCAAGAGAAGTACGATAAATATTCCGTTCTTTTATTTTCGTAATATATCTGCCAGAAATCATATCTTTGTTTTTTTTCTGTCTGTTTGCGATATTTTCCTCAATTCCGCAACTGTTTCAAAAAATCGCTTGTTGGACTCAAAATTGTTATTATGATGTCTTGGGGCTTTATTTGAATGCAGTATTTCTCGTGATAAGACATTTTATCCCCTTATCCCACAAAGCGACTTGAGACAATACGCTGTATCATACCCATAAGTTGAAGACGTT
>CALZJQ010000058.1 GCA_945787895.1 uncultured Prevotella sp.
CATTTTAAATAGGGCTAATCCAGTGCGTTTTTAGTACGACAAACTGGACACCCTACTTAGATGGTTACACACTTCTCTGTATATGTCTTTGTCAGACACGTTCGATGATTGTCTCTCAATAATGCGACCAACTGCGCTTACCACTTCGTTATCTGATTCGATGGCATCATCAACGGTAAGGTAATCATCTGGGTCATATTCTCCAAACTTGCAAAGTATTCTTTCCCTCAATACAGCCTGCAATAATTTGTCTTTTGCTCTTAATTCCATAGGCATCAAAATATTGGTAAATTATAATATGTCAATATGTCTTCAAGTTCCCTGACTGTATCGCTGCTGTTCTCTGAAAGGTCTGCAAATTCGCGCACCCTCCTCATTTCATTGTTCAACAGTTTACGTTCCATGTTGTATGAGGGCGAACTATAGTCTATTTTGGGCGCAACAACCAAATCATGAATGACAGCAAAATTTTTATCCTTGTGCGTGCGAAGTATGCGACCTCTTCTTTGGATAAACTGGCGTGGATTTCCCGTACTTGCACAAAAGATTGCCAATTCGCTTCTTGGCACATCAACACCCTCGTCTAAACACTTCATGGAGGTCAGCACATCCAACTGTCCTGTTGAGAATTTTTCGAGAATCTCGTCACGGTTAGGAGTCTCGCCTGTAAACTGCATGACAGTCGTATGAGGATTCGATTCTGCAACAAGTCTTGTATATTCTTCTATCAGATGTACTGTTTCATCATCGTCAGTAATAGTATCATGACTGTCACTGTCGTTTTCATAATACTCCAAAGGCTCATTTCCCTCTGGCACATAAACAAGAGAGTATTTCAATGAACCATTAGTCTTCAGTCTTTCTTTTAGTATCTGACTAAATGCTGCTTTCTTTCCCTCGGCTTTGTGAATGATGCGTTTTCTTTTTAACAACAACGCCATCAACATATCATCATTCTTGAATCTGTCGCTCTCTACAACATACATCTTTGCCAGCTGAACAGACAACTCATTGTACTCACTCATTTCCGAAGAATTAAGATAGACGACATGTGGGTAATAATAGTATCGACAAAGTTTGCCCTCCTGTATGGCTTGCTTCATGGAATATTCAAAGGTATAACTCTCCTTTATGCCAAAGAATTCGTTAATCGCATGATTACCTTCTTCGTCAAATTGTCTTATAGGTGTAGCTGACAACCCAATTCGTCTCAAATAGGGAATATTGGGCAATCTCACCTTAATCTTGCCTGCTCCGATGTTATGACATTCATCAGCAATAAATAAGACTTTCTTTCTTGGTAACTGTGTCAGGATAGTGAATACATTATCTCTTGCAAACGATGCGTATGTAGATATGATGACATAATTCAACTTGTTCCCATCATCTATCCTCTCCTGTAGCAGGATAGAGTCTAATGTTTTCTTCCAATGATTGTTCTTTGAGTAAAGTTTTACAACAGCATCAAAGTGGAATTTCTTACATTCCTCTGCCCATTGATCTACAAGAACCGTTGTCGGTACGAGGATTATAGCCTTATAGTATCCCGCCCTACCTTTATATATGTTAAGCAGGCAATTTAATGAAGTGATGGTTTTTCCTGTACCTGTAGCCATGGCAAATAGTCCTTTCTGCTTGTTTGCAACCCAGTTTTCAAAAGCTTTTTCCTGATAATCTCTGGGTCCGGCAGGATAAGGGAAACATGGTCGATCCTCCGTTGGTAATGGCTTAGAATTCCTCTCTTTTAGCAAAGACAACACGCTGTTGACTCTGTCACGAGTACGTTTTAACGCATACGCAACATTATTGTTAATTGGAAATATTTTCTTGTCATTTCTGATTATCAGTTCTTCTTCCTCCAGCAGTTCCTCCACTGCTTTCTTTCGAAAACAATGTTGTATGCAGCTCTTTATACTTGCGGCATCTATATATTCATAGCTTGGATTTTCACCCGAAAAAGCCTTATTAAAGATTTCGGTATTGTGACGCACTCTGCTTCTTGCTACATCCCCATCCCAATCACAGTCTATTGTCACACTTTCAATATTCTCAATAAGAGCATTGCGGGAGAAATTACACGAGCCGTTAAAACCAACAGAATTATAAGCATCACTAAATATGCCAAGCTTAGGATGAGAAATGCCGACACTGTCTCGTGGTCGTACAATCCTGATGTCCATTCGGTTCTCATGGATTAGGAATGAAAGACAATCAAAGAAATGCTTGTTACGCTTTGAAAGAGTCTCTTTCATCTTCTCAAGGTTTGCCATATCGAAGAAGTCAAGAACGCTACCCTCCTTTCCATTAATGATAAAATCCTTGTCGGCCTGTGTAAGGACATCATTAATGATGAGCCGCATCTTGCCGCCATGATACAGGAACAAGGCGAATCCGTCTGCCAGCACTTCAATGGCAGAGGAGGAAAAGAATCCCAGCATCAAGTCAAATGAGGTCGCATTGCACAGACATTCTGAAAAGAAGCCTATTGGCTCCCATTCCGTCCTGGAATCAAACTGCCTGTGGTCTGGCCATATTACGTCGCTCTTTAGCATGGCAATGGTTTTATATAAAACAATTTGTACACATCAATTCGTCACCAAAAATGTCAATCAAGGTCGTCCCATGCTGTTTGGCACGGGCTTGTTCCTGACGTTTTATAATGTCAAGTTTTATCTGTCGCACACGTTCGGGCTTTGCAAGGTCAGCGAGTGTTTCACCCTGAATCCAAGTATATCCGTCCTTTTCAAATGTCATTGCCTTTTCATAAAGGTTTGGATGCTGCTCGAGAAGCCATATCCATTCTATTCTTTGTTGGAAAAAGCAAAAATAGCAGCCTGAACGTGAACGGCAATATGTTCCTGTTTTCCCATCCACCTCGAAAGGAATCTCCTCGTAATATGCAGGTACACCTACTCCACTATCGCGAAGGAGACGGAAAATGTCTTCTTTTACCAAAATGTCATCGTTGTCAAGAAGCGGAAACTCTGCTTTTGACAACTTACCCACGGGATAGTCCGTTGTCTGGAGAAATTTGAAGACTGCTTGATTGAACAGTTTTACATCAATGTCAAGCAAGGCATTCAGTTTCCTGGAGTAAAAGAACTGCTTGGTTATCGGCTTTCGTACAACCTCCATCACATCATCCTTCATATATGTTGGACAGAGTTCTGAGTAATAGCTCTCAATCTGAGAAAGGTTGTCATTGTTTAGGAATTTGTTGATTACATCAAGACTCCAGATGTTTCTACGAAAAGGGAAGACGGCCTGGATATTGGGCTTTGAGGAAATATAGCCGTCACGTTCCTCATCGCCGCGTATGCCTACATAACTTACGGCGTAATCTTCTCCAACATAGCGTTCGAACTCAGCCAATTTCATTTTCTTAGTACACCAACGCTGTTGTGGTGACGGAAGGAATCCCCCCGCCGCCTTAAGGAAGTGTTCAAATGGAGTAGGTTCAGGACTACCCTCCGCAGCACGAAGTCTTTTGATGCTGCCAAGATATGCGCCCAGCCTGTCAATAAGTATTTCTGTCTCTGCCAGTTCGCAACCTGTATCAGAATTGTAATACTCTATTTTCAGTTGAGGGTACTTCTGCTTCATGTATATAGAGAGAGCGGCACTATCCTTACCACCTGAAATACCTAATATGTGTCGTACCTTAGTCATTGTTGAATCTCTTTTGTAATATCCGCATCAAGGTATAAACGTCAAGGTTGTCGTCGCCCGTCAGCAAGTTATTAATTTTTTCTTCAAGTTCCTTGGAGCGTATTTCTTCTTTCTCATCTATCCTGTACTCAAGACTCTCAGACAAAACGGCTTTTTGCTCACATTCCTTGAATAGGAAAACGATGTCATCATGAAGCCTTGGTTCCTGATTGTCAGTCATGCGCTCAAGCGGCGAGCCAAGAACAGGGAAACAAACCGATTGATACCACTCCGTACGATTTTCAAATACAGCCATTGCGTGCTGAAAGAATTCCTTTTGGCGAGGATTAAGCAGGTGCGGCTTCACCTTTGACAAGCGTCTGTGTATCTCTTTGATATATTCTGAATATTCACCGTCTTCAAGCCCAAGACACTCAATCAAGTGACTTTCTATACGGTCAATCAGCTGATTGTAGCATCCTCGTAATTCTCTGACCGCACGCTGGATAACATAACAATATTCCTGTACGGCTCGCTCGTCTTTCAGTTTCTCATCATCGTAGCCTAACGCCTCTGGCAAATCTTCCAGAAAAGCTCTCTCTGGATCTTTTGCATGAGCCAAAACCTCACGAAATCTTATTGTCTCTTCGTGTGGCAGCGATTTCGTTTGCTTTGCATACTCATTCAGCTGACGGTTGTAGAAGAAAAGGAATGGCTTGATAGTCTCAATAAATGCCCCTCCCTTAATACTGCTGTTGTCACCAAGATTCAAGAATCTGCGATATTGGTTGAACAGTTGCAACTTTATTCCGTCCACGGCATAAGCCTTCATTCTGAACTCCCCAACGTGCTTCTTCATTAAGTCAAGCAATTCTATATTGAAATTAGGGATGAACTGCCCATTCTCACCATATAGAGAATAATCCTGACGCTTGATGTACAAATACGTTGGAAGCCAAAACTCCAATACACCATCTTTTATCTTGTATGGCTGAGCAGACAGCTTCTTAACCAGTTCTGACAATTTCCGGGCTTTCTCACGAGTGCTGTCAAGGAACTCCTCACAGGCATCCCACAGACTCTTGATGTCATGGTTGGATGGTGCATCTGCAAACTCGCCGTTAACATGAAGACCGGTATTTTGAAGCAATGAATAATATATCGTTTTCTCCGGCGGGAACTTGTCATTATCAAACCCCAAATCCGTCTTGTCGCCATTATCCAGTAATGCCTGTAGGTATTTTGCTTTCGCACCTGCTATATTGCTGCTT
The DNA here is from genome assembly GCA_945787895.1 of uncultured Prevotella sp. GTDB lineage: Bacteria > Bacteroidota > Bacteroidia > Bacteroidales > Bacteroidaceae > Prevotella. The sequence continues at coordinate 4,920 of CALZJQ010000058.1, forward strand.
AGTTTATGTTTGTTGATAAGTTCGTTGTTGATGACAGGTGTCAATGGATATACGTCCTCGCATACAGAAGACAGAAGTCTGTTGAAGTCACGTTGTGAACAAATCTCCTGTACTTCGCCCTTATAAAGCCAGACAACATCCTCGCTATAAGAAAACAAGCTGTCACATAACGTTTTGTTGAGGATAGTCTTCTCATATTCTATCAGCTTCATCACTTCCCTCAGGGCGACACGGTCACTCTTGTCAATCAACACCTTCTCAACTATGTAATGGTATTTTTGCATATTGTAAAGATGTTCCACTATTTCGCCTGTATTGCTGAAATAGGCAAAGATAATGGCATGATTACAGTTCTTGCTGAACTGTACAAGGTCGCCATACTGCTTGTCAGTGGAATTGAAAATCATTTGTACGTAACCGTCAACATCGCCCACGGGAGTAATGTCTTGCGGTTCATTCAACAGCAGGTATTCAAAGTAACGTGGTGTTCCACGGTGGTAGTAATATGCCTTTACTGGTGATACCCTATTGTTGAAATATACTCGCAAATCATCAATGAAGTTGACTGGTTTGGGCACCATCAAGCCAGCCTTGAGTATTTCTTCCTCAATGTTTATGTCTGTACCCTCGAAGAGTATCAGGCGTTTCTTGTATTCCGCATAACGTACAATCTTCTGCCTGACAAGTTCGTGAAGCACTAAATCTGAGGTCTCAATTCCCAACGCCATGCCAGCATACTTACTCATATCGGATGGGGACATTGTAAACCCTGCGTTGCCAAACAGATTAAGTAAACCAATAGACTTAACCACCTTGATGGCATCAAACATCTGTGTTGAGTTGTTCCAGTTACCACCTTCTACTCTTTCAATGGATAAGCGTATCGCACTCCAACCAGACGAGTCGCTATTTGCATCGTTGAGGTATGAATGGAACGAATTGACTACATAGTCATACACGTCCGCCAAATTGTATGTTCTGTCTGGAGATACCTTATAATCACGTATGGAGTGAGATCCTCTTGCGTTGAGGAAAGAAAACAGAGAACGTTCGTTCTGACCGTATCTTTGAATGGCACGCGTGACAGCGTATGCTGCAAATACATCCATTGGGAAGAGCTTGCAAGCCGTCCTGAACATAAAATCAGCAGATATAAATTTCAGGTCAACAGCTAATTGGAACAACCCTCTGAAGTTATTGTCTGATGCCTTGTAATTGTGCTCTGACGAAATATGCTCGCCAGCCAGATACAGCAACTGCTCTACAGGTTCTGCAAACACTACCTCTTGGAAACGTCCCTTTACCTTAGTCCATTCGTTTTTCTGTTCTGCGCTAAGTTTCCGGGAATAGGCAGAGAAATTCTGATGAAGAGTTGTCAACAGTAGAATATTTCGGGTTGGAGCATTCACTACCTCGCATAGTTTCTGCATGAAGTACAGTTCTTCGTCTGGATTGTTTTTAGCGGCATGCTCAAGCACTTTTCCAAACTCGTCTATCACGATGAGCAGAAGTTTGTCCTGTTTTTTCAGTTTCTCGTAATATGTTTTCAAGAGTTTCAACACATCATATTCGGCTATGCCTGTTTTTGTCTGCAACTTAGTTAGTAGCAGGTCTTCAAGTGACTTGTAGTCGCCAAGAACATTCAATACCTCGAATTGTCCGTCAAAAAGGACTTTTGGATTCTTCAGAAGATGCCGATTCCTAATGGCTTCAAGATCATGCTCCAATTGCAGGAGAAATGAAGATTTGCCTGTACCATATGTGCCGATAATAGAAAAGGAGTGGATACCTGTACGATAACCATCAATTATTACCTGCAACACTTTCTGCGCATTTGGTGTTACAATGTATCTGGTTTCTATGTCCAGACCGTCCTCGATATTTGCAGACAATGTGAAAACCCTTTTAGCCATAATATTCGCTGAGCACCTCCTCACTACTTAGTTCGTTAATAAATTGCAACTGGCGAATACCTGCTGTGTCACTATATCTTATATCATCAAGATGGTGGGCTTCCACAATCTTGCACATCTCTATTACCTCCATGTCATTCATGCAGAATATTAATCCTATTTCCTGCAACAAGTCGTAATCGACAGTATTATCCTTACCTTTCAGTTCTAAAACTGCATAAAGGAATATCTGCCAAGGCAACTGTCGTTTCCCCTCAATGTTAAATATATAGCTCTTTCCGTCTGTCTCTGCACGGATTATATCAAGGTCTATCAAAAGAGTATTGTAGTCATCTAATGCCTTAGGCTTTTGAGGTAGAACATAGGTCTGCAGCAAAGTGCCGATGTCTTTCTTGACAGTGTTCTCGTTGAATAGATTCTGCTTGCAATCTTCCGCCATCACTCGCTTTACGAAATTCAACACATGATGCCGCTCAAATGACTTGCGCTCCCGCTGGAACAGAATGAAAAGAAGATTGTAAAGCGTAGCCTCGCTACTGCTGACAAGAAGAAAGTGAAGAAGCCACAATGTTCCAAGAGACTCCATGTAAGGGTCTTTACCTTTCCCTGTATCGAACAGGTAGTCCGCTATCCATTGAGGTCTGTCATTTACAGCAAGTCCAAAAGACCGCATCCAGTAGCGGATTGAAGAAACCATATTCTTACCGACTCCTAATCGTACTACTGCATCAGGAGCATTGAAGCTATTGCCATTTTGGATAAAGTCATATCCTTTCTTCAACCACAAAGACTTGCAGGCAAAGCTTTCATGACCGGAAAAACAATACTTTTTGACGGACATACCGTTCTCTTTCATTAGTTCCGCATGGCTCCGGAAGCGGTATGTTGTGCTGTTCTTATTGCCATATACAAAAAAACGTGGAGCCAGCTCCTGTCGCTCGTTCCACTTGCTGAGGCCTTCGCATTGCCTTTATTCGTCGAAACGAGCAACGCGAATCTGCCCCACGATAGGTATATACATAGTAGCACACATCGACAGAAGGGCATACCTATGGTTGTCCTGTATCAATGGCGTACGTAATACTACACCTTCATGAGGCGTCCCCGTTGCTTTGTTTTTGACGAATAAGCTTGAGTTTGCGAAGTTCCAGCAAGTCAAAACCAAAGCGTCCAGAAAACGCCTTTTTATATATGTTCTATTTATGTATTGACCGACACAGACGAAAGCATAGCAAACGCCAGTACCAAATCCATCTGCAAAATTAAGAAAAAAAAAGCAGAACGGAGCGGTAAGAGGGATTTTTTTTTCATGAATACTAAATCATGGCATATTCCTTCAATAAGCTGGTGTGTAAAAATATTTAGGGTGGTTCTATAAATTACCACCCATAAGACATAATAAGCGATATAGGATCATTCGGGAATTAAAGTTATTTCTCTTTGCCCGCATGACCTTGATGCGAATATAATTCTTCAATTCCTTAATTCCTGATTACTTTTTTTGAGGATTACCCCCATTTACAATGAAGGGTGATCAGGGCGATTATGGACGCTATGACATTGCGGCATCGCGGGAGACCTTGAGACTGAGGGTGAAGGTACTGCCCTGTCCTGGCTCTGACTGCACGTCGATGGTGGCATTGAGATAGGAGGCTATGCTTTTTGCGACTGAGAGTCCGAGACCTGTTCCTTGTATATAGTTGTCGATTTTGAAGAATCGGTCGAAGATACGTGACAAGTTATCCTGTGGTATGCCTGTGCCTGTGTCGCGGCAGAAGACGGAGAAGATGCCGTCAGCATAGCGGTAGCCGATGGTGACTGTGCCCTGTGAGGTGTATTTTGCTGCGTTGCTGACAAACTCTTCGAGTATCTGCATGACTCTTGGGAAATCGATATTGATGTGCATTATATCTTCTGGCAGGTGGAGGACGTACTGCACACCGTCAGCAAGGGTGTAGGCAGAGCATATCATGGCGCACGCCTTTCGGAAGGCTTCTGGGAAGTCTGTAGTAGTGATATTGGGAATGAGTCCGTTGGAATCTATTTTGGAAAGGAGGATGATGTTGTCGATAAGGCGTATGAGCAGTCTGCAATTCTGTCGCATTATCTCTACATATTCTGTCCTCTGATTGCTGTCAGCCTCTCCGAGAGTACGCATGATGTCGGCAAATCCGCTGATGGCGTTGAGCGGTGTGCGCAGTTCGTGTGTCATTCCTGCGATGAAGAGTGATTTCTGCCTTACGGAGTCACGTGCTTTTTCTGTCTCCTCACGTAGTCTTCGTTGCATCTTCACGAACTGTGTTATGTCCTTTGCGAGTCCGAATGATCCGATGATGTTGTTGTCATCGTCAGTAAGGGGAATGGAATTGACGGAGTACCATTTTGGCTCATCATATTCCTTGCCACAGAATGTTTTTACTTTTCTTATGACATGAAATTCTGTCAAGCAGTTTTCCTTGAATGGTTTGACGGGGTATTGTTTCATCTCTGATTCATCAAAGAGGAACGTATCCTTGTATTCTTGTTCTGTCAAGGCAAAGTCATAGTGTTCAAGGTCTCTTGCAAATGTTATTTTTCCATCATTGATGCTATACATGAAAGGAATCATCTTGCTTCTTTTCATGACAAATATCATCCTTGACCTGAGTTCTTCAAGTTCTGCTTTTTTCTGTGCAATGAGTCGTGACAGCAGCTTTTGTTCCTGTGCTACCTGCTGCTGCTTGTTTCTGAGTATGCATACTACGGTGTATCCTATTTGTTTTCCATGGTTATCATGTACGTATCGTAAGGAGTATTCTATGTAGTTCTGTATGCTTTTTTCTTTTCCTTTTATGGAGAAACATACATGGAAGGCTTCTGGGTCGTTGACGTCGATGTCTTCTCTGAATATGGGGAAATCGAAGAGTTTTGTGCGTTTGAAATATTGCCTCAACTTTTCGTTGGCATAAAAGATATTCATTGCTGCTTTGTTGCTTCGTAGCAATGTGCCGTCATTGGAATAGAAAGCCATTGGAAGTTCCGACTTCTCGTATATCTGTTCAAAATCTCTTACGGCTTTGTCCAGTTCCTTTGCCTCTCGTATCGTGTCTGTCATATCTGTCATGGAGAGGAGTATTCTTATGGGTGTGCCGTCTGGAGCCTGGTCCACGTGCGAGTAGATTCTCATCGTGCGGTATTCCTCTCCCTTTCCATGATGTTTCATTCTCAGGTTGATGGGCAGATTGTCGGTCTCTCCGTCATCTACTATTCGACGTCTCTCGTTCTCTATGAGCAGGTCTTCTGGATGTATGATGGCTTCGTATTCCTGCATTGTGTGCTCGCCCTCGGGCATAAGATTTCCATAGACGTTATATATTCGGTATCGTATGGTGTCAATGACTATGACATCGGTATCGCAAAGGTCGAGTGCCATATCGCATATAGCAGCGTATTCCTTACGCAGTTCTTCGTTGACAGCTCCTTTTCTTACTAACAGTATGAAGAAGAAGACGAGGAATACGATAGCCACGAGGATGATGAACATGGCGATATATATGCTACGATGGGTAGCATTTAATTCGTTTCCGGCATCAACATCGAACCATTTCTCATTGAGATTAGTGATTACTTTGGATTTTTCCAGACGGTCATGCATGGCATCTATTTCTCTGAGTAGCTGACTGTCGGTACTGAAGAATTTGAATTGTCCTGCTGGAAAGTCGAGTACACGGCTGACGAGTATATGTTCTGCTCCATAGTGTGAACGTATCAGTCTGTAGAGTGGCATATATCCCCAGATGCAGTATCTGTTTTTTCCTCCAAGCAGGTATGCGGAAATCTCTGATAATTTTATGTATTTGACGTGGAAGAGAGGCTTGATGTACCTGTGCATGAGGTAGTCGTCGGCATAGTCACCTTGCAGCATGCACACGGTGTCGGTAGGCAGTAGGTCGGTAATTTTCTGTATCGTACGGCTTTCTGAGCTATAGGCAATGCCTATGTCATAGTTGCAGAAGCTGTTTTTGCTATATCTTGCATGAAGGTTTTCTTCTGTCTTTTCTATGTCCATCATGAGGTGTGCCTTTCCTTCCCTGACCTGCTGACGTGCTTTTGTCCACTCCATGCAGTGTATCTCGTAGTCAATGTGGAGTCTGTCGAAGATGGCTCGTATGACATCTGCCTGATAGCCGTCAGGGTTTCCATCTCCGTTGGAGAATGAATATGGTGCAAACGACCAGTCGGCAACGACGATGAGAGGGTGCTTCTTCGTGTATTTTATGCCGAGAGGCTGGGTGATTGCCTGTTCTGTGTATGATGACAGATTGTTGTTGATTTCTGCTATGAGAGAGGAATTGTTGTACTGTGCGCACACTTCCTTACTGCCCATCATCATGAGGAGCAGGATAAGGATTGGGTATATTGTCTGTCTGCGCATAGTTATTGTCTTTTTTTTTCTTCCTTTTGTCTTTTCTTCTTCTTTTCGTTTTTTTTTTGGGGGGGGGTGCTTCGGCATGGTCGCAGAATACCATCATGCCTCCACTGGTATCATGATAAGGAATGAGGAGCCTATTCCTATCTTTGACTCTACGTCGATTCTTCCCTTCAGCAGGTCGATGATGGCATGAACGATAGCCAATTCCAAGCCAGAGGATGAGTCGGCAGAGGCAAGCATGTCATCGTTGATGCGAGGGAGGAATATGCCAGAGAGCAATACTTCGTCCATGACATATTCCGTACTCTCTATCATTATCATTATGGAATCGCGGCGATACATGTACCTTGCTCTGATTATTCCCGAAGAGGTATGTCGGGCAAAGAAAGTCACTGTCTCGGTTATGACACGGCGGATGAGGTTGGCATCGAGGCTCAGGATGTGGCTGGCACTATCCTTTTCTACTACATACTCTACGTTGTCACGCCGATATTTCCCTATACCGTCATAGAAGGCTTCGGAGAAAATGACATTGAAATCGCACTGCGAACGGTATATCTCCGACAATCCTGCATCGAGACGTGAGAGCAGGAGGGTGTCGTCGAGGAGGGAAAGCAGGCGGGTGACATTGCTTGCGACCTTGTCCAGCTCTTCCCGCTCGGTGGTATTGTCATTGCTCTGTGCTATCTTTTCTATGTTCTGGGAGATGCTCATGAGGGGCGTGCGCACACGGTATGACATATTGTTGATGAAATTCTGCTTGAGATGGTCGGTCTCTCTTGCTCTTGCCGTCTCTTCCTCAAGTGTCTTCTTTGTCTTTACTATGTCGGTAATGTCGGTGATGATACCTATATATGTCTTCACCTTTCCTTCGGCATCGTACATGGGACGCAGTTGCATATATAGTGTGCGATAATCTTCCTGACTGTAATGTGTACGAGTACGATAGACGGCATTGATGTCTTCATCGTCCTTTGCATCCATGATACGGAAGATGCGGAAGAGTTCGGGAAGCGACTCCCTGTCAGCAAGGTCAAGTACGTCAATCTGTGTCATGCCGAGAGTCTCTGACTTGTTGACTCTACTTGTAGATAGTATGCGCTTTTCTATGTCATACTGCATCCTGCGCGTGCCTCCGATACGGAAGGTATAGTCGAGGTGTTGCATGACAAGTTCCGTCTCTTTCCTCAGTTTCTCATATTCCGTGCGTTTCTTTTCCACGTCTTTCTCACGCTCTGCCTGGTCAGTGACATCTTCTATGGTGAGGATATAACGCGATACGTTGCCCTCATCGCTGACAATAGGCGTAAGATTTGCCAAGACATGATACTGGTTCCGCTGAATGTCAACAGCAGGATTGATAAGGGGAAAATGATTGTTTGGGTCGCTGAAATCTACTGTCAGCTGGAGTCTCGTTTTTTCTGTGTTTTTCAAGTCGCTCTCAGAAAAGAGCGAGAGTGACTGCAATGTGATGGCTTTGCCGAGGACTTCGTTGATGTCTTTTGCTCCCAACATCTGGATTGCCTGGTCATTTGCATCGGTGAGATGCCCTGAAGCATCAAACTTGTACAGGCAGAAAAGGTGGTAACGGAAGAGTGACTGACCATAGTATGTCATCTCGCGTCTGCGCTCTACCTTAGACTTATATTCGGATATGTCATGCTGTATGCCTACGATATATATGACGTGGCGGTAGTCGTCCTTTATGGAACCCATGCGAAGCTCTATGTCGAGGACTTTGTTGATATCCTTGAGACTGTAGGCGCGTATCTGCATAATAAGAGAATCGTTTTCCTGACTAAGGAAAGAGGTCACCCTGTCATTGATTTTCTCAAACTCATCCTTGGGGTAGAACAACGAGAACTCGAAACTGCTGTATTCCCTTCCTGTCTCTCCTTTCTTGTTCATCCACGAATATTTCCTCGTAGTAGGATTGTATATCCACACCTTTATGGAATTGGAATGCAGTACAAGGTTCAGCTGGCGTACGATGTCAGTCAGCATACGCTGCGACTTTCTTTGACGCAGATAGAACGCTACGCACGACACTACGATGATGAATATCAGGAATATGATGGAGTAAATTGCCACACGCCATTCGAGCGGCATCTCTTCCTTTATCTGCTCTGGATATAACCACTTGGATATGATGGCATCGAGCTGACCATTGTCGTGCATGACCGTGAGGACACTGTCCAAGGATTGCAGGAGACGTTCGTCGTTGGACATGAAGCGGTATTCTCCCTCGGGGATATCAATGGGTGAGAGTAAGAAATTGTCGAGGTGGTACTTGCGCATGAGATACTTGAGCGACATAGTGTTCCATACGACAATACCACTGTCGGCAGTAGCCATATCCATAGCCAGTTGCTCCATATCCTCTACTGGCTGCATAGCATAATCGTAACCGTGGTGCGAGAGATAATGATGCGAGAGACTTCCCTCATGCACGGCAAAACGCAGATGATACAATTCCTCTTGCGTGACATGGGTCAGGGAGTCGCGCTTTGGTGCGAGGATGCTGTGAGTGAATACTAAAATAGTGGTGCTGCCAAACTGTCCGAAAGGTGCGTTATAGTCCTTCCTCATACCGATGGAGAGGTCAGCCCTGTCGTTTCGCAAGTCTTCCCTTGCTTCGTGTGACGGACGGAGACGTATCTCGTATGGTATCTCCAAGCGGGAGAAAATCTCTTGAAGCACATCAATATTGAGTCCGTCGGGCTTACCCTCCTGATTGATAAAGACGTATGGCCACAGATTCCAGGAGTCTTCATAGATGAGAGGACGCTCCTCTGAATACTTCACACCTCTTCTGCCTGCCTCGGCATCGGTAATGTCGAAAGCAAGTGACAACAGGAACAATATCAGTATTCTCGCAGTATTAAGCATCTTATTTCATCGTCTTGTTGGAAGAGACCACTCCTTTGTGTAATGGCTGATTTGACCATTTCATGTTTTTGCGTCTTAATTTTGCAAAATTAACTATTCTTTTTCTTTTTTCCAAATTATTCCCGAAAATTATCACTTTTATCGTCATTAATTGAAAATTTTCCTGCTGTTTTGCGATTTTCACAAAATCACGCTATTGCAATGGCATCTTTTCTGCTTTGTAATATCTATGCTTTTGCATTGCAATATCTATGCTTTTGCATTGTAATATCTATGCTTTTACCTTGTAATATCTATGCTTTTGCCTTGCAATATCTATGCTTTTGCCTTGCAATATCTATGCTTTTTCAGCGTTGGAGATTCTCTATCTTGCAGGTATGCTGCTTTGTCTCCTTGTCGTAGCTGATGCCTACGAGGAGTATGTCGCCAGTATAGTCGGACAACTTCGCGGGATAGTTCTTCTGCTTGATTTGACTGATGGCGGTATCGGCAGAGTGGTTGTATTTCAGTTCGATAACGAGTGCGGGCTTGCTGACGTTGCGGCGAGGTATCATCACAAGGTCGGCATAGCCCTTGCCCGTGGCATATTCGCGATGGATGACATACTCGTTCTTCGCCCATATATAGGCAATGGAAAGCACGCAGGCGAGGGAGTTCTCGTCGTTGTAGGAGAGGATGGAGGTATGCTCGTCGTGAGCTTGGTCGATTCCCTGCGCCACGGCTTGCTCGTTGCACGAGATGGTGGCGGCGAGAAGGTTCTTGGAGGCTGTCAGCGCATCTACGAGGCGTGTCCATGACGTGTCTTCCACAGCATTAAGAAATTCGTCAGCCACTTCCTTGTTGGGGATGTAGCATTCTCCGGCATCACCGTCGTATGCCAGATAGCCGAGATGTATCAGCACGGTGAGGACATCGTTTTTGCTTCTCACTATGCGCATATCATTCTGGAATTTCGTGGTGTTGACATACACGTGCTCTCCAGCCAGCATCCTGATGATGTCGTCCTTGAGCCCGTCGTAGTTCATCTGGATATAGGTCCTCACGGAGTCGTATGCTCCCGTGGTTGTCCAGTAGCTCTTGCAAGAGCCGCGCTGCAGGGCTTTTATCACGGAATATGGATTGTAAATAGATTTCTCACTGCCAATGGTATAACCATCATACCATTGCTTCAGATTATCCATCGATGCTCCATAACTGTCTGCCAGTTTACGCACCTCGTCTTCCGTAAAACCAAAGCAGGCGGCAAGATTTGCTGGGTCAACCATCGAATACTCGCTGAAATTGTTCAGTGCCGACTCGGTGTTGTATTTCTTGATGGGCAGGATGCCTGTGAGATAGACTCCGGCGAAGACATCGCTCGAACCAGAACCCTTGAACAGGCGGCGGAGCAGGTCAACGTAGGACGTTGAAACGTATTCGTCAGTACCCATCTCGCGCAGTATGGCATCCCACTCGTCTATAATCATGAAGAAACGCTCGCCCGTGCTCTCGCTGATGCGGTAGAGGATGTCCATCAGGTCGTCATCTTCCTGAGCTGTAATCTGTGGGAACTCGTTCAAAATATCATTGATGACCCTTCTCTGGATTTTCTTGACTATATCCCTCTCCCCCCTGTATTTCGTGGTGAAGTCGGTCATGTCAATGCTTATGACATAGTATCTGTTGAGATACTCTCCGAATGTCTTGTCTTTCTCTGCCTCTAATCCTGCGAACAGTTCGCGCGAGTCACACGACTTGTCGTAATAGGCACACAGCATCTTCGCCGCCATCGACTTGCCGAAGCGGCGGCAGCGTGTCACGCAACTGTAGCGGCGCTCGGAATTGAGCGTGGTGTTGATAAACGGTATCAGTGATGTCTTGTCAACATACTCGTGAGTCACGATGTCACGAAATGCCTTATTTCCTTTATTGATGTATGTTCCCATAACTGCTGTTTCTCAGATTTCAGGAGTGGTATGCC
>CALZJQ010000059.1 GCA_945787895.1 uncultured Prevotella sp.
GGCAATGATTGAATAGAAAATTTGTCCATTGTCTTGATTTCTTTAATGGAGTTTCTCCAGTGAAGCAATTTTGTCCTGCGTTCTATCAATGTCTGAAGAAGCTGGTTGGTCTCCTTTATCTTTGCATTCAGTTGCCTGAGGCTTGGATAATGAGTTTCTTCTTCGTAGAGCTCTTTTATCTCATCGAGCGAGAATCCCAACTGTTGCAGATTGCGGATGTTGTTAAGTTTTTGCATCTGCTCAATCGTGTAGTAACGATAGCCGGTCCATTCATCTACCTCGTTGGGTATGAGAAGCCCCTTCTGTTCATAGTACCGCAGGGTTTTCACAGTCACTTGCATCATCTGTGAGAATTCTCCGATTTTTAATTTTGTTCTGTAACTCATAATCACGATTTTCGTTGTTTGTTTTGAATTCGAGTGCAAAATTAAACTATGACCTAAGGGATGAGTCAAGAGTTTGCTATTGATTTAACATTGTTTTAACACTTTTGCGGGTGAATGGCAGGTAATATGTTAGGTTGTTGGGGAATGATGTGCAAATATAGTAAAAAATCCATTGTGACAAAAAAAATCGAAGGATTATTTTTGACTTTGAGAAAAAAGAGGTAATTTTGCGGCTGATTGTTGGATAGTTTGTCTTGCTTAGTGAGAAATCCTCCATTGGGAAACAGTAAAGCCAACAACCAGAAAACAACAACTGGAACCAGACCCTCCCAACCATTAGCCCCCTATGAGACGCAAGGAATATTTTGAGTTTAAGCAGTTTACAGTACACCAGTGCAATGCAGCCATGAAGGTAGGCACGGACGGTGCTTTGCTCGGAGCGTTGGGAGAGGGTGGGGGCAGGATTCTTGATATAGGAACCGGTACGGGGCTTCTGTCGCTTATGATGGCTCAAAGGTTTCCCACGGCTGAGATTACGGCGATAGACATTGATGAGAATGCCATCGCTGATGCGGGGCGCAACTTTGCAGAGTCTCCTTTCTTCAGCCGGATAAGCCTCCTTCATGCCCCCTTTCAGGATTATGTGAGAAATGTGAAAGGAGCGAAGGAAAGTTCCAGACTCTTCGATGCCGTCATCTGCAACCCACCTTATTTTGACGAAAGCCTTGAGAGTAAGGATGAGAGCCGCACCAGAGCCCGTCATACGTCGAGCCTGCCGTTCAGGGAACTCATCAGCGGAGCATACGACCTGCTGAAGGATGAAGGCTTGTTCTCTGTATGTATTCCTCCAGAGGTATTGGGAAAGTTTTCTGCTGAGTGTCTTATCAAAGGTTTCTGCCTGAAAACGTCGTATGCAATAAAAAGCGTCCCCCGCAAGCCAGCCCCCAAGCGTTATGTCCTTATATATAAAAAAGGTGTAATGGTGGAGCCGGAGGAAATCACCCGTTGCCTGCAGAATGCCGACGGATCAAGGTCTGCATGGTATGCTGACATAATGCGGGATTTTTATCTGTAGGGCAATTAGTTGTTTGGTTGTCTTGTTGTTTAGTTGATAGCTAATCTCCACTACAAAGACAAACCACAAAACCGAATAACCGCAAAACCACAAAAATGAAACACCCCATTTCCCCATCGGAGACAAGCAGGGCGGAAGCCTTCAACCTCTGGATGTCTTCACCAATGCCTATGGTGACCTTGGTCAAGACACTTGATGTCACAAAACTACTCAAATACAGCAGAAGGCACAATGAGAGTTTCAATATGTTGCTGTGTTGGTGTATTTGCAGGGCGGCAAGGGAGATAAGGGAGTTTTACATACTTCCTGAGAAAGGGGAACTCTTCTGCTACGATTCTCTCGCAGTCAACGTAATTGTAAACAATAAAAAGGGCGGCATCAGTTCGTGCGACATACCATACGATGATGATTTCCAATCATTTGCAGAGGAATATCATAGAAGGACGATACTTTCTGCCAACGACAGTAAAAGTATCTTCCTTGAAGACCGTATGGTTATCGGGACCTCTGCCGTCATCGGGACCGAACTTGACTGCATCGTCAACCAATATACAGACTTGTTCTGCAATCCAATGGTCATGTGGGGGAAATACCGTAAGGGTTGGTTCAAGACGACACTGCCTGTTTCCTTTCAGTTTCATCACGTGCAGATGGATGGCGGTCATGGCGCTTCGTTTCTCGAAGCATTGCAGAAAGAAATAAGCAGATCCCTTAGGATTGATAAGAGTCTGTAGGCGGAGCATTTGTCTTGTTGTTTTTATTCGCAAAAGACAAGACAACCAAGCACAACCAGACAACTTGTTAAGCTTTGTGCGCCCTGAGTTTCCTGCGTACCAGATAGAACAATACTCCGACGAGGCAGAGTCCCAAGATGATGTATTTGAGATAATCTCCGTAAAGGTGGATTTGACTTTCCAGTTCTGACTCAGGAACGACGGAGTGCAGATACCATCCGAGAAGCGCAAGAATGCAGTTCCACACTCCAGCTCCGATAGTGGTATAAAGGAGAAAACTCCAGAAATTCATGCGGGCAAGACCTGCAGGAATGCTGATGAGGTGTCGTATTCCGGGTATGAGACGTCCGGTCAGCGTTGCAAATTTTCCATTGTCATCAAAATATTTCTCGCTCTTCTGCACTTTCTCCTCATTGAGCAGGCACATCTTTCCCCATTTGCTGTTGGCAAACCTGTAGATGACAGGTCGTCCGAGATATTTGCCTGCTACGTAGTTGATTGTTGCGCCAAGGTCAGCCCCAAGCGTGGCAAAGAGGATGACAAGCCAGATGTTCAGGTTGCCTCCTGCTGCGTGGTAAGCCGCTGGAGACACTACGAACTCTGACGGCACAGGTACTACGGTGCTTTCAAGCATCATGAGGAAGAAGATAGTAGGGTAGTTGAGGTTGTGGAGTAATGTTGATATGATGTGCATTTTTTTAGTTGTTTGGTTGTTTGGTTGTTTAGTTGTTTGGTTGTTTGGTTGATAGTTCCTGGTTATAGGTTGATGGGTTTTTGGTTGTTGGTTAGTTTGTCTTGCTCAGTGAGAAATTCTCCATTGTGAAACATTCCAACCAACAACCAATAATCAGGAACGAAAGTGAAACTCTTTATTCCTTTTTCCTTTTAGGATATTCGATGGTATGTGTCTTGGCGTATTTCAGATACTCAGACAGGGGCATGTATTTTGGGAACAGCAGGCTGAAGATGCAGTAAGTGTCAGTCGGGTTTCTGGAAATGCTCTTTTCCAAAGCCTTGAGAAACTCGTCGTATTTTCCTGACAGTAGGGCTGCAAAGGCAAGGTGTTCGTAACCGTATTCTATTGCGGCTCCTTCCTTTTCCATATTCCCGAGGGTAGTGTCGAGTATCTTGTATCCATACTCTGTTATTCCTGCATCCACGAGCATACATCCCATTTGCACGTAAATCATGCTGTCGTGGTCGTTGGATTCGAGTATTCCGGAAATGATTTCAAATCCCTTGTTGAACTCCTTTGCTTCGAGATAGATCCTTGCCTTTACGAAAAGGTATCTTTCGTCTGTAATACCGAGCAGGGGAAGATGTTCGGCATAGTTGAGAGCCTCCTCCGACTTTCCCGCCGCACTGCAGATGAAGGATGCGTGCCTGTATATCTCGCAGTGCGCTTCGCAGTTGGTGAATGGATAATCACCCGTTTCCAAGTCTTTTACGGCGGTAGTGATTTGCTGATAAGCCTTGTCGTATTCTTCAAGGCTGAAATATACTGTCGAGATGAGTACCCGGGCATGAAGCTCAGCATAAGGATTGTTTCTGACTGACTTGTATGCTGCCAATGCAGCTTCATGGTCACCGAGTGACAAGAGACAGTTGCCTTTCGCAATGTAAGTCTCGGGGATACAGGGGTCTATGGTTTCTGCATACTCTATGCTCTGCAGGGCTTCGTTGCATTCTCCATGACAATACTGACAATGTGACAGCTGAAGCCACGCACGTGCAGAATAGGCATCCTTGTCAATGTACTTGTTCCACATCGTAATGGCTTCCCCGTACATTCTCTTTTCGGTAAAGAGCATGGCCTTCACCTCATAATAGTCACCGTTGTCCTTCAGTTCAGGGTCCTTTACCCTGTCAATCCATTCTCCTGCATACTCCCATTCGCCGTGGTCGCAATACATTACCGCTATGTCGAGAGCGAAGTCGCTGCGTGTCAAAGGCATTTCGTCATCAGCGTCATCATCTCGGTAATTCAGGAATGACTGCGGTGGATAATCCTCGTCATAATCCTCAGGCTCAAGTGCGTTCCAATAATCGTTGAGGATTTCTTCGGCTTCCGTCGCCTTGTCCTTGCTCACCAGTACCTCAGCGCGGATAAAGACTGCATCAAACGAGGCGTCGTCCCAGATGCAGGAAATGATTTGTTCTGCCAATTCCACGTTGCCGAGCAGCAAGGCTTGTTTAGCCTTGAAAGTATATGCCTTCACGCTGTCCGGATAAAGGAGGAATGTATAGTCCAAGGCCTTGTCCACCTCATCTGCTTTCCCTTTCAAATGGTAATACTCGGCAATGTCGAGAAGGTCGTCTTCATCGAAATAGGTCTCTAATTCGTATGTGACGGCTCTCTCGTATTTTGCCAGCAGGTCTTTGAATTCCTTGCTGCGTATGTATTTCTGAAAATCTTCGGGAATCATGAATGGTAGGTTCTTTTAATTCGCTTTGTAATATTTCGGATTTGTTTTCGAGGTCAAATCGTAAGTTGAGGAGACAGCATAGCAGGGTATGTGACCGATTAACCGGCGCACGAAGCAAGTGCAGAACCAGGCTTGCTTGAGTCATGTCTTTCTGCAAGCAGGAGGAAGACTAAAGGTCAGACTTGCGGTTTGAGCCGAAAAGAAACCGAAATATTGCAAAACGTCAAATCCTGAAAAACATACTAATGACGGTGGAACTTGATTAAATACCACTTAATTTTTCTTCCAGGTATCTTTGAGTCCGACTGTTTTGTTGAAGACAAGATGGTCGGGCGTAGAGTCAGTATCTACGGTGTAATATCCTATGCGTTGGAATTGCAGGTAGTCGAGGGGCTTTGCACCAGTCAGCCATGATTCTACGAAAGCCTTCTTTATCTCCAAGGATGAAGGGTTGATGAATTTGCGCATGTCGTCAATGTCTATGCGCTCCTTTCCCTGCGACTTGGAGTAGGCGGCTACTTCATCACGTGGGTTTTCTACCAACCACAGGCGGTCATAGTTGCGCACCTCTGCCTCTATGCAGTGACGCGTGCTGACCCAATGGATGGTTTTTCCTTTTATCTTCATGTTGGAATTTGCCTCTCCTGTCTTTGTCTCAGGGATGTATTCGGCACGTATCTCCGTGATGTTTCCCTCTGCATCCTTCACGATGCACTCCTCTGGGTTCTCTGAACACTGTATGATGTATGCGTTCTTGAGCCGCACCTGCTTGCCGGGTCCAAGGCGGAAAAACTTCTTTGGAGCGTCTTCCATGAAATCATCACGCTCAATCCACAGTTCACGTGAGAAGGTGATTTCATGCGTCCCGCTGTTCTCGTCCTCAGGATTGTTGATGGCAGTCAACTGTTCAGTCTTGCCCTCAGGATAGTTGGTGATGACAAGTTTCACGGGGTCGATTACTGCACTGACTCTCGTAGCCCTTTTGTTGAGATCCTCACGTATGGCACTTTCCATGAGAGCCATCTCGTTGAGCGCATCAAAGTTGGTGTAGCCAATCTTGTTTATGAAGTTGATGATACCTTCCGGACTGTAACCGCGGCGGCGGAAACCTGAGATTGTAGGCATTCTGGGATCGTCCCATCCCGATGTGACGCCTTCCTTTACCAGCATAAGGAGGTTGCGCTTTGACAGCAGGATGTGAGTAAGGTTGAGTTTGTTGAACTCCGTCTGGCGTGGTCGGTTGTCATCCAAGGGCTTGTCGTCGCCTGCCACCTCCTTTGCCCAGTCCACAAAGAGGTCGTAAAGAGGACGGTGGCTGACAAATTCCAGGGTACAGAGAGAGTGTGTCACGCCTTCCCAGTAGTCACATTGTCCATGTGTGTAGTCATACATCGGGTATGCGTTCCATTTGCTGCCCGTGCGCCAGTGAGGCATGTTGAGGACTCTGTACATTATCGGGTCACGGAAGTGCATGTTGTCGCTCGCCATGTCAATCTTGGCACGCAGGACCATCTTTCCGGGCTCTACGTTTCCTGAGTTCATTTCTTCAAACAGTCGCAGGCTCTCTTCTACTGGACGGTCTCGGTATGGGGAGTTCTGACCGGGTTGGGTGGGAGTGCCTTTCTGTGCGGCAATCGTTTCAGCCGACTGTTCGTCAACGTAGGCTTTTCCCCGCTTTATCAGTTCCACGGCGAGGTCCCACAGTTGCTGAAAGTAATCAGAAGCGTACAGTATGTTGCCCCATTTGAATCCCAGCCACTCGATGTCGCGCTTGATGGCTTCCACATATTCGGTGTCTTCTTTCTGGGGATTGGTGTCGTCCATGCGGAGGTTGCATATACCGCCGTATTTCTGAGCTATTCCAAAGTCGATGGCGATGGCTTTGGCATGACCTATATGGAGGTAGCCGTTTGGTTCCGGTGGGAAACGCGTCTGCAAGCGTCCGCCGTTCTTTCCCTCCGCCAAGTCTTTTTCCACTTTTACCTCGATAAAGTTAAGGCTTTTCTTCTCTTCTGCAATTTTGTTATCTTCTGAAACCATAGTCGTTGTTTTGATGTTTTTTTATGAGTACATTTGCAAAAGTAAGCATAATTTGTGAGAAAATGAAATTTTTTCAAGAAGAATTATCGTTATGCCGAATATTTTTATTACTTTTGCACCGCTGAATAATCAAGGCATGGTCTTTTTCGACTGTTTTTCAGAAAACAACCAAACCAGAAAACAACCACTAAACCACAAAACAATGGACGACTATTACGCGACAAGTACAGAATTGATTATGTAGTGAGGATAGTCAGGATGCTGTACCTCACTGATGTTTTATTTTTTCAGTTTCGATATTCGACTGTCACCTTTTTGCGGCATTACCCCACAGAGGAATGATTCTGCGGAGACCGTAAATATTGAAACTGCTACTGCAAAACACTATTTGAGGAATAGCAAACAAAAATGAAGACTTTTTGGAATACCAATAAAGGAATCCGACTGTTGGACGAGTGGGAACCAAATTGCTGGACACAGATAACGTGTCCTACGGAAGAAGAGTGCCGTCAGCTGCAGAGTGAATTTAGCATACCCGACTATTTCTTTTCCGACATTGCCGATGCCGATGAGAGGGCACGTTATGAGTATGATGACGGATGGATGCTCGTAATCCTCCGTATTCCTTATGTAAAGGAAGTGCGCTCCCGCACTCCCTATACCACAGTTCCCCTCGGCATCATTCACAAGAGGGACGTTACCATCACTGTCTGCTATTTTGAGACAAACATGATGATTGACTTTGTCAGTTTCCAGCAGCGCAGGGGTGAGGGCTTTGTGGATTATGTAGATATGATATTCCGTATGTTCCTTTCCAGTGCGGTATGGTATCTGAAACGTCTGAAGCAGATAAGCCTGCTTATAGACAAGTCGAAGCGTGACATGGATCACAGCGTGAACAATGAAAGCCTCATCGGTCTCTCACGTCTTCAGGATTCCCTGACGTATTTCATTACCTCTATCCGCGGCAACGAGACTTTGCTTCAGAAACTGAAATTCAAGTTGCAGGTCGATGAATTGGACGCAGACCTCATAGAAGACGTAAACATTGAGATGAGCCAGGCCCGCGAGACAGCCCGTATCTATTCGGAAATCCTTGATTCCACGATGGAGACGTATCGTGGTATCATCAACAACAACATGAATACCGTCATGCGAACGCTGACCTCCGTGAGCATCATTCTCATGTTCCCCACGCTTATTTCCTCTCTCTTCGGCATGAATCTCATCAACGGGATGGAAACGTCTGCGGTAGGTTTCCCCATTGCCTTAGTTATTTCTATCTTTGTGTCCGTAGGTTCATGGTGGTTTCTGCGCTTCAAGCATTTGATTTAGGGAGGCAGAAAGGAATGGACGGACCCATGCCAAAAGCCAGATAAGCAGCGATTTTTTGCGCACATTATAAAAAAAACAAGGAATAATTTTGCAGTTTGACTTTTTTTAGATACATTTGCATACTTTTTCAACCCTCCCAGACATTGGGAATGAAAAAGTTATGATAATTGTGAACATCGAATCATTAATCAAAAACAGAAAATGATGGACTCTCAAGTAGAAGAAAAGCGCATCTATGCCACCAAGCAGGAGGTGCTCGACCGTGTTAAGGAACTCTCACAGGAAGAAAACCCAGGCAAACAGGAAATAGACAAGCTGAAAGTGGCTTTCTATTCATTGCTGAACGCAGAACGCGAAGCGCAGCAGAAGGAATACCTTGATAATGGTGGTGACCCCATGCAGTATGTGGTGGCTCCTGACGAGACAGAACAGGCTTTCAAGGCAGAAATGGCTCTCATCAGAGAGAAACGTCAGCAGGCTTTCCTCGCTCTCGAAGAGGAGAAACAAAAGAACCTAAAACGTAAACTCGAAATAATAGAAAGAATAAAGACGCTCGCTTCCTCACCGGAAGAAGCCAACAATGCCTATCAGGAGGTAAAGACCCTGCAACAGGAGTGGAGGGAAATAAAGACTGTTCCCGCTGAGAATGCCACTGACCTGTGGAAAAACTATCAGCATGCTACGGAGCAGTTCTATGACCTCCTCAAGCTGAATATCGAAGCCCGCGAATATGATTTCAAGAAGAATCTCGAGATGAAGACCAACATCTGTGAGATTGCTGAAAAGCTCGCAGAGGAAGAGGATGTCGTAAGTGCATTCCATCAGCTGCAGGAACTGCACAACCAATACAGGGAAATAGGTCCTGTGGCAAAAGAGTGTCGTGATGAGATTTGGGCACGCTTCAAGCAGGCAAGCACGGTAGTCAACCGCAGGCACGCCGCACATTTTGAAGCCATCCATGCGCAGGAGGAGGAAAACCTCAGCAAGAAAGAGGCTATCTGCCAAAAGGTGGAGGAGATTTGCTCACAGGCCGCTTCTACCGCAGCTGAATGGGAGGAGAAATCCAAGCAGATCATTGACTTGCAGGCAGAATGGAAGACGATAGGCTTTGCTCCGCAGAAGATGAATGTCAAGATATTTGAGCGTTTCCGTAGTGCCTGTGATGCGTTCTTCAATGCCAAGAAGGCATTCTTCAAGGAGATAAAGGACAAATACTCTGAAAATATCGAGAAGAAGCAGGCTCTCGTGGCTGAGGCTGTTGCGCTCGCAGACTCTACGGACTGGAAATCTACAAGCGACAAACTCATCCGCATCCAGAAGGAGTGGAAGACCATCGGCACCGTGCCAAAGAAAATAGGTGACCAGCTGTGGACGGAGTTCCTTGGAGCATGCAACAAGTTCTTTGAGGCACGCAACGCTGCAGGAGCAGGTCAGCGCATGGAGGAGAATGAGAATCTGGAGAAGAAGCGTGGCATCGTAGCCCGACTGAAGGAACTGGCTGAAGCGGAAGCAGATAATCTCCAGCAGCAGATGCAGCAGTTGACTTCTGAATACAATACAATAGGACATGTGCCATATCGTGAGAAGGATGCTCTCTTCCGTGAGTATCATGACATCCTTGACGTACTTTACAAGAAACTCCACAACAGCAATGCCCGACGCAGGCTTGACAAGTTTAAGAGTGGTCTTCATGACGTAGCCATGAGAGGGGAGGGTGCAATCAGCGATGAACGAGCACGCCTGTCCCGCAGGTATGACCAGTTGAAGCAGGAGTTGCAGACATACGAAAACAATCTCTCTTTCCTCTCCGCCACAAGCAAGAAGGGAAACTCGCTCATAGACGAGATGAACCGTAAGATGCAGCGTCTCCGTGACGATCTCGAGCTCGTACGTCAAAAAATCAAGGCTATTGATGCTGAATAGTTGTAGTTCCTGGTTGTGGGTTGTGGGTTTAAGGTTCTTGGTTGTTGGTTAGTTAGACTTGCCTCATGGAAAAAATCATCATCAGACAAGGATTTCATCCACAACTAAAAACATGGAACTACCTGCGAATAAGCAACATTATCAAAGAAAACCATAAAAACAGCTTTTGATGTCTTTTTCAAGAAGCTGCTTTACATCTTAAACATAAAAAATGTGTTTGCTTGTTTCAAGTCTCTGTATCGCAACGCCTTGAAACAAGCAAACACATTTTTTTTCTATGACATCAAAAGAAATAACAGGAAAAAACTTTGGTTCTGGTTTCTGGTTGCAGGTTGGTATGCTTTCACTCTTGGGAAATTCTCCGAAAGAAGAGCATTACTAACCTACAACCAAAGACCTGCAATCAAAGCCCCTCAACCAAAGACCTACAACCGAGAACCAGATGATACCTCACTTTCTGATAAATAGTGGTCACGCAGAGGCTTGACAATCGTGTCGCCTTCAAGTACAATGTCCTGCTTGAGACGTATGTCTGTCGATGACGCTGCGACCTTTATGGAGAAAGTGCCGGGCGCAATGTTCCATTGACGCTTTCCATTGTTGGAATAATATCCGAACTGATCCGTGTAGAGAGTCACGTTGACGGTTTTCTTTTCTCCCTTCTCCAGATGCACCCGGGCAAAGCCTTGAAGCTGAATAGGGCGGATGTTCTGATTGTCAGACGTAGGAGAAAGGTAAACCTGCGCTGTCTCGTCTGCGGCGTGGCTGCCAGTATTCTCAACGTCGAAAGAGAGTGTGACGGATTCGTCAGACGTCTTGGACTTTCCCTTTACCTTCAGGTTGCTGTATTCAAACGTAGTATATGAGAGACCATGTCCGAAAGGCCATGCGATGCGGGAATCCTTCTCCATGGAGTAGTTGTAGCATATCGGTTCGTCCAGCTCTACGTTAGGATAGCTTACGCTGAGTTTTCCCGAAGGAGCCACTTTTCCGTAGATGATGTCAGCAAGAGCGTTGCCGCCCTCTTCTCCGGGGTACCATGCCTGTATGACTGCCGCGCAACGGTCGGCAATGCCGGAAATCACCTGGGCACGTCCTCCGAAGACCACGAGGATGACAGGCCTGCCGGTGGCTATGAGCTGCTCTACATACTCCTCCTGTTTTCCTGGAAGCCTCAGTCCCTGACGGTCACGGTTTTCACCGCAGAGCATGACGTTCTCTCCGACGGCGGCAATTATGACGTCGCTTGCCTTCGCCTTCTCCAGAGCCTCTGCCTGATTGGCTTCTTCTCCGGAGTTTACCTTGCGGTGGAGTATCTCGTACTCCCATGCACGCTCGTCTCCCAGTTCCTGATATTTGGTTTCTATTTCTTCCGTCCAGTCGCAGCCCCGTGAGTAGTCGAGTGAGAATCCCTCAGGCATATTCTTCTTCATGCCCTCGTAAAGGGTCACGATATGTGGGTTTTCCCCTCCGATGTCCGTCTTTTTCCAGAAATAAGCCATTGCAGGATAGGAATAGTCACCGCACATAGCCCACATGGAGTTGGCATTTGGTCCTGTGAGAAAGACCTTTGCAGGTTTCTCGAGAGGAAGGATGCCGTTCTCCAAGAGCACTACCGACTGCGTGGCAATGTCGTAGGCCGTCCGTCTCTCTTCGGGCGAATCAAGCCTTATGTCTTCCTTGCTGTAAAGATATGCGTCATTGTCGAAGAGTCCGCAACGGAATTTATGTCGCAGTACGTTCTTTACTGCACGCTCAAACGTCTCTTGGGATACGAATCCCTGCTTCATTGCTTCGGGCAACTGCGCATAGTTGGACCCTGAAGGGAAATCGACGTCGTTTCCTCCGTTGATGGCTGCCGCTGCCCGCTGCATGGTATTCTCATGGTCAGGCAGTTGGTCTATTGCAGTATAGTCGCTGACTACCATTCCGTCAAAACCAAGGTAATCTCGGAGGATGTCTTTCAGTATCTCGGAGTTGGCTACGCATTTTGTGCCGTGAACGGCATGGTAACCGGGCATGATGACCTTGCTGCCCAACTGGCGTATCATCACTTCGTGGGGAAGGAGTATTTCCTCCATCATTTCCTTTTCATGTGCGTCACCGCCGCCCCCATAGCCAAGGTAGTGCTTCGAACAGGCACTGACACCCTTTTTCAGGTCTCCTTGCTGCAGTCCCTCGACAAAGGCGGCTCCCATCGCCGCAGACAGGTAGCCGTCTTCCCCGTATGATTCTTCAAGCCTGTTGAAACTTGGATTCCTGCATACGTCCACCATAGGCGAGAGGGAGAGCACGCCGCCCATCTTCCTCATCAGTCTGGCTGTCTGGGTGGTCTTCAGCACTGCAAGTTCAGT
This sequence comes from uncultured Prevotella sp., assembly GCA_945787895.1. GTDB lineage: Bacteria > Bacteroidota > Bacteroidia > Bacteroidales > Bacteroidaceae > Prevotella. The sequence goes on from CALZJQ010000059.1 coordinate 12,274, forward strand.
GTTGAAGGAGCACGCCTGTCCTATCTGCTGCGGATAGACGGTGGCATCAATGGTGTTGACGCCTGTCAGCACTTCTTCATGGAAGAGGGCCGGTATTCCGTTTGGGGTGTTGCTGGCAAGCCATTCCTGCACTTTTGCAACGCGGTCACGCAACCTGTTGGCATCCATAGGTTTTTGTGAAGCGTATTGGGAGAAATGCCCTATGCCGTAGGGGATGAGGGCTTTACACTTTGACGTGTCGAGACGGCCGTCCTCGTCAAAAAGGTCGTCCATGAACATACTCTGTAATTGTGCGAGGCGTTCCCCTTCCGACATCGCAGAGTAAAGCTCATCTACCTTCTGTTCTACATTATCCTTTATCATGGCATTGCTGCAGGCGCTGAGTGATGAAATGGAAATCAGTATTGTCGCTGCCGTTACTTTCATCAATCTTCTTCCGGTATTATAAGTTTGTAACCTTTTCCGTGAATGTTGATGATTTCAATCTGCTCGTCATCTTTCAGATGCTTGCGGAGCTTGGTGATATACACGTCCATCGACCTCGCATTGAAATAGTTGTCGTCTATCCAGATAGTCTTCAGGGCGAAATCACGCTGCAGGATTTCGTTGGCATGACTGCAGAGCAGTGAAAGGAGCTCGTTCTCCTTTGTCGTCAGCTTGGTCTGCTTGCCTCCGATGACGAGAGTCTGTTTCTGCGTGTCGAACGTAAAGCGTCCGATTTTGTAAACGCTGCTCTCTTTCGACTTCTTTCCGCGCACCCTCCTTAGTATTGCCTCAATGCGGAACACGAGTTCCTCCATCGAGAAGGGCTTGGTAATGTAGTCGTCGGCACCGATCTTGAAGCCTTCCAGTATGTCTTCCTTCAGCTGCTTTGCAGTGAGGAATATGATGGGGATGTCAAGGTTGGTCTGACGTATGTCGGAGGCGAGGGTGAAGCCGTCCTTCTTCGGCATCATCACGTCGAGGACGCAGATGTCAAACTTCTCGCGCTGGAAAGCACGGAAACCTATCTCGCCGTCAGAGCAAAGTTCGGTTTGGAAACCTTTTGCCTGGAGATATTCACGTAGGAGCATGCCGAGGTTCTCATCGTCCTCGCACAGCAGGATTTTTACATTTTCTTCCATAGTCTTGTTTTTTTTGTTTGTTGTTTTCTCTACGGTTTTACGGTTTTGAGGTTTTATGGTTTTTCGGAGGTTTGAAGAGGTTGACTGTAACTTCCGCACAACTTTGTAACCCAATGACCTTATAACCGTTGTTTTGTTGTTTGTTATTTGTTTTTTTTGTTTTTGTTCTTAATTGCGGGGTGGTATGTTTGGCTGTCGGAGGAATCTCAGAGACAAAAGCAAACCCAACCTAAAACCTACAACCAAAAACCTCCAACCAAAGTAATCTACACAACCGGCAGCCTGATGATGAATTTGGTACCATGTCCGAGTTCGCTTTCAGCGTGGATGGTGCCGTTGTGCAGGTCAACAATCTTTTTTACGTATGCCAGGCCGAGGCCGAAGCCCTTGACGTCGTGACGGTTGCCGGTATGCACTCTGTAGAATTTCTCGAATATCTTCTTCAGGTTCTCGTGCTTTATTCCTATACCGTTGTCTTCTATTGAGAGGAACACGTTCTTGTCGTCGTTCCACGTAGAGACGTTCAGCACGAGGTTCCTGTCCTCATTCCTGTACTTTACCGCATTGTCCATGAGGTTGAACACCACGTTGGTGAAGTGCATCTCATCGACATATACGTCTGACTTCTCGGCGTTGAGGTGACTGTTGATTTTTCCCCCGTTGGCCTCCACCTTCAGCGTGAAGGTGTTTATCACGCCCTCCACGAGTTCATTGAGCGCAATCTCGTGCTTCTTGAACGTAGCCTTCTTCTGGTCAAACATGGACATCTGCAGCACCTTCTCCACCTGGAAGCGCAGTCGCTTAGTCTCGTCGTATATTACAGTCGATAGGTGGGACAGCATGGATTCCGACTTCTTTATCGAGTTGTCCTTGAGCATCTGCGCGGCAAGGGAAATGCTTGAGATAGGCGTCTTGAACTCGTGGGTCATGTTGTTGATGAAGTCGTTGCGCATCTCCGTGAGCTTCTTCTGCCTGAAGATGATGAATATCGTGAAGATGAACGTGATGAGCAGCACGCCCGTGAACACCAGTGCCGGAATCATGAACTTGATGCTGGAGAATATGTAGCCCGACATATCGGGGAAATGGATGTGTACCAGACCTATCTTTGTCTGCGGGTCATTGCGGAACAGCACCTGAGTGTAGGTGTTCTCCTTTCCATCGTCTGAATAGTCGGGGCATCTATAGACCTCGCGTCCGTCGCTTGTCGTGACCGTGAAGTGATACGAGATGCTTATTCCGTTGTTGAGCAGTTCTGCCCTGATGTCCTGGTCCAGCTGCTTGAAGTTTATGCGTTCGCGCAGTGGCTTGTCGGAGGCAGTATATAGGATGTTGTAGATTACCTCGTCGAGCAGCGCCTTCTGATAGACGTACCGTGTGCGAAGTATCTCTTGAAGTGATTTCGAAGCCTCCGAGAGGGAACTCTTGTCCCTGTTCAGGAGCATTGACTTCGGGAGGTTGGAGGGTTTCAGTTCAAAGGTCTTCAACTCGAACGAAGAGTATATCGTGCCGTCGTCTGCCGCCACGGCATACTGGTGGGAGTGCAGCACCTTGTCGTTCACCTTTCCCGACGAAAGGAAGGTGGAATCTACGGAGAACGCCCTCCTCTCCGTTGCGTTGATATCCTTTTCCAGGTAGCGCAGCGTCTCGTTCATTTCGAGGTTTCTCGAAGCCTGATAGAGGGCTCTGTTGACAGATTCGTCAAACTGCTCCTTCTTCATCTTCGTCATCTCCTCTATGTATGAAATCTGGAGGAATAGAAGTGCGACGAAAGACGACCCCATTATCAGGGCAATGACCCATATCGTGGATTTTTTCATTACTTTCCAATCGTTTTGTTGCTTTTCGTCTGCAAAGATATGCAGAAACTTATGAATTGAAAAGGAAATGTTAATAATTTTTCTTGAAATTTACTCATATTAGCAAAAATATGCACCTTTAATTAAAAATAAGCAATTAATACAAGTTTTTCAAGCTTCGACTTCTTCGGTTTTAAGGTTTTATGGTTTTAAGGTTTTTCGGAGATATGTCAAGGCTTGGCTCGTTGTTTTTCGGCAGGTAGTCATAGTTTCTGGGAAATCCTCCATTAGTCTGACATTTCAACCTACAACCAACAACCCAAAACCAGCAACCATATTCCGGGGTTGTTGGTTAAAATTTGTGTAAATACATGATTAATCGTAGAATTTTTCGTAACTTTGCAAGCTAAAAAGTGAATGGCTGAAGTTTTGGGAAGGTTATACTTCTTAGGTTTTAAGGTCATGCGGTTGTACGGACGTGCGGAAGTCACGGACATTTTTGGAAAATATCCGTAAGTCCTTATAACCATAAAACCTTAAAACCGAAGAATTTGAACTCTTCAAGCTTCAGTAAATAATCATCTAAATATTGACTGATAAAGGAAAAAATGAATACGGATATGTTTATGAATGGCGGACATACGCCATCCATTCAGATG
>CALZJQ010000060.1 GCA_945787895.1 uncultured Prevotella sp.
TGCTTTTCTTATTGAGGATGTCAAGGAGAAAAGGTAACCTAACCAACAACCTAAAACCAAAAAACCATAACCAAAAAACCATAACTAAGTCCTTCTCTCCAAGACGTCTTCCAAATTTTAAGGAAGTGGAGTAAGGAGTTCCTTTGGTCGGAAGGTAAAAAATGCAATACGTTGTAAAACAACAAGTTAGATAACACGAAACTTTGCCGTTGTAAAAGCGCCGTTATTGCATGGTAAAAGCGCCGTTATTGCACTGTAATATCGGCGCTTTTACCATGCAATAACGGCGCTTTTGTTTTGGGAAGAAATAATTTGTGAAACAAACCTTTTGAGATAAGGAAAAAAAGTAGTAAATTTGCACGCTGAAATGTATTTCAAACCGCGCACTTCTGCAGTACGAATGAAACTCCTCATGCCAGTGTTTGAAATACTGTTTACGGAATATGGAAAGAATATAAATCAATCACTATCTCTAATTCTAACTACTATCAATGAAGAAATTATTTACTTTTATCGCTCTCATGATGATTTTCCTTTGCGTGGGAGCACAGGATTACAAGTCAAAGAAATGGGCTGAGATATGTTCAGGCAAGATGGGTGCAGAATGGTATGGCAGCCAAGAAGCCATCAGCGTGGCTGATACGCTCCTCGCCGTGCAGAAGACCAACGGCGGATGGATGAAGAACGACCAGTTTCACAAGCTCTCTGCAACCGAACTTTCTGCAAGGAAAGCTCTCGGCGGTAATGACGGACGCAACGCACATTCCTGCTTCGACAACTATGCTACGACGCAGGAGATGCGCTTCCTCGCCAGAGTGTATAAAAAGACGGGGCAGCAGCGTTATCTCAATGCTTTCAAGAAAGCTCTTAATCTTATCTTTACTGCTGGAAACGGACTCAGCGGCGGTTGGGGACAATACTGGCCTCTGTCTGACGACCAGTACAGCTATCAGAACTATATCACGTTCAACGATGACCTCATGACCAATATGCTCCGCATACTGCAAGAGATTTACGAGGAAAGAGGCGACTTTGCCGGTATTGTAGATGATGACACACGAGAGAAATGTAAGCAACAGTGGGATAAAGCCTTGGAATGTGTTTTCAACTGTCAGGTAGATGACAACGGAGTGAAGGCTGGCTGGTGCGCACAGCATGACCCAAAGGATTTCCTCCCTACTGAGGGTCGTCCTCACGAGATGCCTTCCATCAGCGGCAGTGAGTCGGCAGCCCTGCTCTCTTACCTCATGAGTATCAGCAAGCCATCGGAGAGGTTGAAGCAGTGCATCACGTCAGCCATCGAATGGTTTGAGGCACATAAGTACAAGGAAAATGCGACCTTGGAGGACTTTACCAATGCCAAGGGGCAGCCAGACCGCCGTATCGTTGAGAAAAAAGGCAGCAACCTCTGGGGACGCTTCATCCAGGTAGGAGGAGAGAGCGGAAAGAAGATATACACCAAGTTCTACAACAAGCTCAAGGAAAGAGGAAAGTATCGCAATCATCATGCGACAGGATACAAGTATTATGAATATCAGATACTTGAGGATTCCTACGATTTTAGCAAGGAGTATCAGCCAATCTTCGGCATTTACAGCAATAGCTATCCCGAGCTCTTCTATCGCCACCTCTACAACTACGACGACACTCCTGATGCAGAGGATAAGTACGGACAGATGGTAGCTACATCCCTCATGGCTGGCAACCGTGCCAGTTATCAGTATCTCGGCAGCTGGCTCGACGGCACTATTCAGGCATACAAGGTATGGAAGTCGAAGATTGAAGCTGAAGAAGAGGCTGGCGACTATGAAACTTTCGTCATCTCGTCAGAGACTTTTCTCAATGAAAATCCCTCCTACACATGGTGCTTCAAGGATGGTTTCAAGGTCAGCAACAACAAGAGCAAGGCTTACTCCACAGGTAAGGACGGCACTGTGAAGTTCTCCAGTGCAGACTATACCATGACACTACCGGAAGGCAAGCGCGTGGAGAAAGTCACCTTTGCAGGTTATGACAATTATTCCGATGCCGATGCGTATCTGAAGAGCCTCAACGGCGTGACCTTCACCGAGACTCAGTATGTGTTTCCTGCCAAGGTCAACGATGAGGCACAGAATGTTACCCATACAATAAAGCTCTCCACCCCTGCTACGGGCACTTTGACTTTCAATATTGCGAAAAAGCAGACCTGCCTTATCATCACCCTATATTGCAGCGATGCCACGGGTATTGACGAGGCGGAGGTCAAGGCAGGCAATCCTATTACAAGGAAATATCTCAGGCAAGGCAAGATCTACATCGATCGCAACGGCAACACATACAATGTTCTCGGTGTAAAACAGTAAAGTGAAACTCGCATAGCCTCACCTCCACGGGCAGTATGTCTCATCCAGTCCGCTGCAAGTGAGGCATCTTTCTTTGTTGAGATTAAACCTCAGTCCGAAAATGAAGTCAAAGGAGAGTAACAACCACATAAATATGAGAAAAACCATCCTTTCCATTCTTTTGTCAATAATCTCCATGGGATTATCGGCTGATACTCTTGATTCCTTGCAGGCAGTGTTGCGTGACAAACCGCAGATACAGGAAAAAGTATATCTGCATCTCGACAACAACTGCTATTTCGTGGGCGACACCCTCTGGTACAAGGCGTATGTGGTGCAGGCAGACTGTCTCAAGCCCACAAGAATGAGCAAGCTTCTCTACGTGGAACTACTCTCTCCTGACGGCTTCGTAGTGGAGAGGCAGCACGTGGTAGTCTCCGACAAGGGAGCCACCTGCGGACAGTTTGCGCTGCAGGACAGCCTTTACTCTGGCTATTACGAGGTGAGGGCTTACACCAAGTGGCAGTTGAATTTCAACGTAGAGCATAAGAACTATACGTTCATCGACGAGAGAAAATTCTTCAACAAGTCGATGTGTGCCGACTATTTCCGTGACTTTACAGGACTCTACTCGCGCGTCGTACCTATATATAATAAGCCAAAGGAAGCAGGCAACTATGGTCAGCGATACATATCCAAGCGTCCGCGCCAGCATGTGGAGAAGGAGCATCCGCGCTTGTTCGTCAGTTTCTTTCCCGAAGGTGGGCAATGCGTGAAGGGCGTTAAGGGCAGGATAGCATTTGAGGTAAAGGATCACACAGGGCAGTTCGTAGATATAGAAGGCACCCTGAGCGACGGCAGCAGGATAAAGACTGAGCACCTCGGCAAGGGAACCTTCCTCTTCACTCCTGGAGAGGAGGCGGCAAAGGCTTCGTTCAGATGGAATGACAAGGACTATTCCTTCAGGCTGCCTAAGGCAACAGAGGGCTGCGTCCTTGCCTACGACTGTGATGCGCACAGCATAAGCCTCAAGTCTAACGCTACAGTGCCAAAGGCTTTCGCAGTGCTTTGCCGCGGCAGGCTGCATCATTTCCAGCGTATCAACGGCGATGGCACGTACAGTCTCTCCGACATACCTGCGCCATTGCCTACGGGAATCAATGAAGTCATAGTATATGATGCTGATGCGCAGCCACTTGCTTCACGACTTTTCTTTGTCAATAATCATGACATAGGCAAGCCGATGACCGTCACCCTGACGTCAGGAAGCGAACAGGTAGGCGCAAAGACTACACTGAAGCCCTATGCCAAGGTCGATATGACTGTAGAGGGAGAGATGAAGAACTATGGCGTTTTCAGCATTGCTGTGCGTGACACCCGCACAGATGACCCGGGATATGACAACGGCAATATAATGACCGATATGCTCCTGTCGAGCGAGCTCAGGGGGTTCGTCCCCATGCCAGGCTATTATTTCGCATCTGACGATGCCGTCCACCGTCATGACCTCGACCTCCTGATGATGGTACAAGGCTGGCGGCGCTACAAGAGAGTAGAGCATTTGCGTTATCTTCCCGAGCAGACAACTACCTTTGAGGGCACGGTTTACAAGATGCTCTCAACGGCAAAGATGCTGGAAATCGAAAATGTCGAAAGCATGATGAAGTCCACCAACGTGGCAGAGATAGCCCTTGCCGACATTGAAGGCTTGACGGCATCTACGGTGATGGAGACTGAGACCGAGGACGACGGTACAGGAATATCTGAAGAAATCACTACCGAGGAGGTGGATTATGCCACTGCGGAGTATCAGGAAGGCAAGGTGACACGACGCCCAGTCTGCGTAGAGGCAGAGGTGTCAAAGGACGGAGAGAGTGCCGGCGTCGTAGTACGTACCGACAAACGAGGACGTTTCTCTATACAGATACCCCCATATTACGATGATGCAATACTCTTCATCAAGGCATATAGCCCGAAGGATTCCGTGGAAAAGTGCATGGCTTCGGTAAAAGACACCAGGTGGCGTGACGAACGTAGCTATCCCGACTATTACATTAAGCGTGACATCTTCTTCCCCGTATTCTCGCAACCCTACTCTTGGTATCAAGTCAATTCGCCAGACATAGAGTTTGTAGATGTCGAGGACGATAATCTTATCCCGTCCGACAGCCGCCTTGCAGGCAATCATGTCCTGCAGACAGTCTATGTGAAAGCAAAGCGGAGAGGAAAGCGTGCCATCGACTTCACCAAGCCGGCAATGGTGCGTGACACATACCAGCTGTATAATGACGTGACAGACTACGGACTGATGATGGGCGTTTTCGATGCTTCGATATTCCCATACCAGTTGTGTACGTATCTCTTCGGCAATATGGGACGCGTCAACCGCAGCATGAACATACGTGCCATGGTGGAGGGAACCACGTTCTTCCGCAACTACAATCCCACAGTCACAGAGTACGACAAGCCCATGTCGCCAGCAAATATGTTTGAGAAACTGCATCTCAACCGCATGAAGGACGTGCGCGTGTTCACCGACTACGAACTGCGCACAGACTCTTTCGATGTCTCGGCATCCAATTCGGCAGACGTAACCCTCGACTTTGTACCCATTCCAGATGAAGGAAAGCGATACACATACCGTGACCGTCGCTATGTATTCCCAGGCATAACCTATGCAGAGGAATTTTATAGTCCCGATTACAGTATGGCTGTACCGCAGAATCAGAAAGATTATCGCCGCACCCTCTACTGGAATCCAAACGCGCGGCTTAATGAAGACGGCACTTTCTCCATTTCATTCTACAACAATTCCAAAGAAACCCGCGTGAAAGTGTCGGTTGCCGGAGTGGGGAAAGATGGACAGGTGTATTATTGATTAAGTTAAGGAGGGTTCTCCAAAAAACAAAAAAAACTCTACCAACAAGACAACAACTCCCCATGCTCTCAAGAAAACAGACATATCTTCTCATGGCAGTCGCAGTCATAGTAGCGATGCTGCACTCATGTGCGGCAGACACTGCCATGCGCAAGGGGGAGAAATTCCTTTCCATGGGAGAGTATTACGATGCCGCGGAACAGTTTAAGAAGGCATATTCCAAGACTCCTACTGCAGAGAAGACGTTGAGAGGACAGCGAGCCTTGAAGATGGCGCAATGCTATCGACATATTTCCAGCACGCAAAAGGCGCTCTCTGCCTACCGCAATGCCATAAGATATGAAGCGGCAAGCCTGCACGACCGTCTCGACTACGCCCGATTGTTGCTGAAAAACGGTGAGTATAAGAATGCTCTTGCAGAGTTTGAGGAACTCAACGACTCTATGCCCAACAATATTCTTGTCAATAATGGACTCATCTCTGCACGCATGGCACCAAAATGGAAGGAACAAGGGTCTGACTATACTGTAAAGAAAATGTCAGAGTTCAACTCAAGAAGATCAGACTACAGCCCCATGCTTGCAGGCGACCAGAGTGAAAGACTCTATTTTTCTTCCACGAGAAACGAGGCACAGGGTGATGAACTCAGTGGAATCACGGGAGCAAAACCAGGTGATATATTTTTCTCCGACAAGGACGACAAAGGTAAATGGGGCAAGCCGCAGACGATAGAGAGCGGACTCAACACAGAGTATGACGAGGGGGCGTGCTGCCTTTCACCCGACGGAGGCACTATGTATCTCACGCAATGCCTCTCCGACCCATCATATCCACGCTATGCTCAGATAGTGACATCCTCACGAACGGATGCCGCATGGGGTAAGCCTGCACCTTTTACAATTACCAACGACACTCTCTCCTCTTATGCGCATCCAGCCGTTTCACCTGACGGAGAATGGCTCTATTTCGTCAGTGACATGCCAGGAGGAAAGGGAGGACTCGACATCTGGCGCATTAGGTTGTCGGCAAATGGAGCTGCCGGAGTGGAAAACCTCGGCGATCCAATCAACACTCCCGGCAATGAAATGTTTCCCACGTTCCGTCCCAACGGCGACTTCTATTTCTCTTCCGACGGACATCCCGGATTAGGAGGCTTGGATATATTCATCGCCACCGTGGGAGATGATGGGAAATACCACCTCTCTCATCCTGGGTATCCGCTCAACTCCCAAGGTGATGACTTCGGAATGACTTTCGAGGGACAGCACAACAGCGGCTTCTTCTCCAGTAATCGTGGGGACGGCAGAGGATGGGATCATATATATTCCTTCTATAACCCAGAGATAGTGCAGACCATCCGTGGATGGATTTATGAACAAGAAGGCTACGAACTCACTACGGGCGAAGCTCGCATCGTAGGCAGTGACGGCACCAACGTGCGGATTGGAGTGCGTGGAGACGGTTCTTTCGAGTATGTGGTGAAGCCCGGGGTGGAGTATGTCATTCTGGGTTCGTGCGATGGTTTCCTCAATCATAAGGAGGAGATACGCATCGACAGCGTCAAGGCATCAGAGACTTACGACCTGCAATTTCCTCTTGCCTCTATCTCAGCTCCCGTACTTATCGACAATATCTTCTACGAATTTGACAAGGCAAGGCTCCTGCCAGAGAGTAAGAACGCCCTTGACTCGCTTGTCATCATGCTCAACGACAATCCCAACATCACAATAGAACTCTCAGCGCATACCGACTTCCGAGGTTCAGACACCTACAACAAAACGCTTTCACAAAAGAGAGCAGAAAGCGTGGTGGCATATCTCGTCGGGCAGGGCATCGCAGCCGACCGCCTAACTCCTGTAGGCTATGGTGAGGAACGACCGAAAAAGATACGTAGGAAAGTGGCTGAACGCTACCCGTGGTTGAAAGAAAATGATGTCCTGACAGAGGATTTTATCATAAAGCTCAAACCCGAACAGCAGGAAACGGCACATGCTCTCAACAGAAGGACAGAGTTCCGGGTGCTGAGAACCACATACAATATGTTTGACAAGGATGGCAATCTCAAGAATCCACCAAAGAAACCAGTGGTCAAGGAGGAAGATGAAAACGATGAGGATGTCTTCTTTGAAATTGAGCTGTAATAATCTCAACCATGCTTCCAAAAGACTTTGAGACATATACGTCACTACTGTTTGGTAAAGAGAAATGGGAAAGGTATCTCGCTTCTTTTGACGAGGTCGTGCCTGTAAGCGTCAGATACAATCCCTTTAAGGTGACTGAAAACGATATAAGCAGCGCAATCTCCGCCAGAGTGCCGTGGTGCGACAATGCTTATTATCTTAATGAACGTCCCGACTTTACTCTCGACCCACTGCTCCATGCAGGAGTCTATTATGTTCAGGAGGCGGGATCAATGTTTCTTGACGAGGTGATACGTCAGTTATTGCCTGCTTCTTTGCCAGAGAAAGGCACGGCATTAGACCTCTGTGCCGCACCAGGAGGTAAGTCCACGTTGCTCCGTGCTGCACTGTCTGATGGTTATCTGCTCTATAGTAATGAGCCTGACCGTCGTCGTGCCAATATATTGATGGAAAACATACAGAAACAAGGACATCCTAAAGTGGTGGTAACCAACAATTATGCGATAGACTACCAACGCTCGGGACTTCTCTTTGATTTCATTCTTTGTGATGTCCCTTGTTCCGGAGAGGGATTGTTCCGAAGAGATAATGCAGCGATAGGGGAGTGGAGTATGCAGAATGTCATGAAGTGTACCGCCCTCCAGCGTTCCATAGTAGAGGATATATGGCAGTGCCTCAAGCCTGGAGGTGTTCTCGTCTATAGCACCTGCACGTTCAATACGCATGAGGACGAGGAGAATGTCAGGTGGATATGCGAAACACTCGGTGCAGAAATAATCCCGATACGAACACAAGAGGAGTGGAACGTTACGGGTTCCCTACTGCCTGAATGGCAGGAGAATGTGTATCGCTTTATCCCAGGTGTGACACGAAGCGAGGGACTCTTCATGGCTGTGTTGAGAAAAACGTCGGAGGATATAGTACATGGAAAGGTAAGACCTACGCTTAGAGTGTTATGCGATGGGCATTATGAGCCTGTTCAGCGTGTGGAAGGCAAGTCATCGCAGAAGGGGAACAACCGTTCTCGCCCAAATAAGCCACTGCCGATAGTGCCTGCTCATGCAGAAGCACTACTCATTAGTACGCCACGAGACAAGTACCCACAGGCAGAACTGTCACGTGAGGAGGCATTGCGTTATCTTCATCACGAGTCTATCGTGCTCGATGCCTCTGTTCCTCGTGGATATGTCATAGTCAATTATCAAGGTCATCCCCTCGGCTTCGTAAAGAATATCGGCAACCGTGCCAATAATCTTTATCCTCAAGAGTGGAAGATAAGGAAAGCTGTTGTTTAGTTGTTTAGTTGTTTAGTTGTTTGTCTTTCCAATGGAGTCTTCCTCAGAAAGCAATGGTAACTCAACCTACAACCAAATACCGAAAACCATCGAACCCATGCCCACAATAATAAGATTAATCAGAACCTGGAAACTACCGGTAGCAATGATAATAGGAGTATTGCTCTATTATCTTTTCGATGTCATAATGCCGGAGCGGGAGACAAGAGACGCTTTCTATTACGTCATCTCCCATATCTTTCAGCCTACACTTATCTTTGCGATGCTCCTGCTGTCGTTCCTGAAAGTGGAGCCTCGCAATCTGAAACCGCACCGCTGGCACGGCGTCCTGCTTCTTACGCAGGGAACTTTGTTTGTCTTGTTCTCCCTCCTTGCATTACAATCTGAACATCTGTCGGAGTTTCTGTCATGCTTGTTGCCTGACATCGGGTTCACGTATTCTTCTCTAAAACTTCTTTGTGAAGGAGCCATGTTATGCTTTATCTGTCCCACGGCAACGGCATCAGCTGTGATAGTGCAGAAACTGGGAGGCTCATTGAGCGGTGATGTGACCTATATTGTTCTGTGTAATCTCATGGTTTCCCTTCTTGCTCCTGGCTTCCTTACCCTTGTCGAGCCACACGCAGGGTTGGACTTCCTCACCGAGTTTTTCATGATAATGGGAAAGGTGTTTCCCCTTCTCCTGTGTCCATTGTTCGTTGCACTTATCATCAGGCACTATACTCCGACACTGAAATCATGGCTTCTCGCCATCCCCGACCTCGCTTTCTATATGTGGCTCGTAGCTCTTGCTCTCGCTATCACTGTCACCGTCCGCACGATAGTGGAGAGCCATACACCTCTTGGCATTCTCTTCTCCCTTGCTTTGGTCAGTGCAGTGTGTTGTGTGGCGCAGTTCCGATTGGGCAGAAAAATAGGACGGCGTTGGCCGCAGCCACGCACCGTCCTTCATTCTTCGTCCTCCCGTCCTGACAATCTTACCTCTCCCTCCTCACCGTTACGGAGTGTCTCTACCTCACCGTTAAGCAGCACCTCTACCCATATAGCAGATATATACGAGCGCAGTGCAGTCACCGCTGGTCAGGCTTTCGGGCAGAAGAACACTGTTTTTATCATTTGGATGGGACTCGTTTTCCTCAATCCCGTCACCTCAGTAGTAGGAGGCTTCTACAGTCTGTGGCATAACATCATCAATTCCCGACAGTTGTATCAGAGAGAGAAATCTCTTTCAGAAAAGTAGGCACAGGGGGACGGTTATATGGTTGTGGGTTGTTGGTTGTTGGTTAATAATGTCTGTTCAATGGAGTCTTTCTCAAGAACCATAGCTATAATAACCTACAACCTACAACCACCAACCAATAACCAATGACAAAATACAATCCGCCCGCCATTTGATAAAAACTATTTTATTTCTTTGGAGGAAAGGAAAAAAATATCTATCTTTGTGAGTGATTTGCAAAACGCATAACTATGAAGTACCCAATAGGCATACAGAACTTTGAGCAGATACGTGAGGACGGTTACGTGTATATAGACAAGACGGCATTGATATATGACCTTGTGGCAAATGGGAAAATATATTTCCTCAGCCGCCCTCGCCGCTTTGGCAAGAGTTTGCTCATTTCTACGCTTGAGAACTATTTTCTCGGACGCAAGGAACTGTTCCGCGGACTTGCCATCGACTCGCTTGAGAAAGAGTGGGCGGAATATCCTGTATTTCATATTGACTTCAATGGAAAGAACTTCACATCGCCGTTAGAACTAAAGAAAACCATTGAGACGTTCGTGGCAAAGTGTGAGGAGAGATATGGCAGAGATGAGCTTGCCGACACATTTGGTGACCGGTTGGCTTACGTTTTCGAGAAGGCTCATGAGAAGACCGGCAGGCGTGTCGTGGTGCTTATCGACGAATATGACAAACCGCTTCTCGACGTTATGAGCACAGGCATTCCCTCACCAGTTGTTGAGGGCAACATAAAGACTCTTGAGGACTATAACCGCGAGATGCTGAAGGGCTTTTACAGTGTGTTCAAGCTCACCGACAAGCATCTTCAGTTCGTGCTGCTGACAGGAGTGACTAAGTTCTCTCAGGTCAGTGTGTTCAGTGGCTTCAACCAGCCTAAGGACATCAGTTACGACTCCCGCTATGATGCGCTTTGCGGCATTACCAAGGAAGAACTGCTCTCTGTGTTCAAGGAGCAGATAAGGGAACTTGGCGAGAGAAACGGCATGACTGAGGAGGAGACCATCGAGAAGCTGAAGCGTAAATATGATGGCTATCACTTCAGTGAAGGGATGCTCGACGTGTTCAATCCTTTCAGCCTGTTGAACTGTTTGGACAGACGTCAGTTCCGGGATTATTGGTTCTCCACCGGCACTCCTACATATCTGATGCGCCTCTTGGCAGACAACCACGAGAATATTAACGAACTTGCTGGGGAATACTATCCTGCCGCTGAATTTGTAGATTATAAGGCTACGATACAAAAACCTCTGCCTATGCTCTATCAGAGCGGATATCTCACCATAAAGGGTTACAACAGTAGGCGTGATACTTATCTGCTCGACTTTCCTAACGAAGAAGTTCGTAGCGGAATGGTAGCAGTATTCTCGTCCGATTATTTTGGTGATAAAAATAATTCTTCCACTTGGCTCAATGACGTTAGTGACTCGTTGGAAGCCGGCGACCTTGAGAAGTTCAAGGTTCAATTGACCGCTTTCCTCTCCAATATCTCTTACCGTTTCCAGCGCAAGGAGGATGAAAGAGAGTGTGAGCGTCATTTCCAATACACCTTCTACCTCATCATGCAACTTCTTGGCAAGTACAACACCTACGTTGAGAAAGAGACGAGCCAAGGTCGCATCGACTGCGTGTTGGAGTGTCCCGACTACGTATATATCTTCGAGTTTAAGCTCAACTCCGCCGCTGCGGTTGCCTTGAAGCAGATTGAAGAAAAGGGTTACGCCATGCCATACGTTGCCGACAGACGAAAGATATACAAGGTAGGCATCAGTTTCTCTTCCGAGACAGGCACTGTCAATGACTTCGCATACGAGACGCAGGAGTAGTATCTCGCCGCTGTTCCGTATATCTGCGTTGCAATGCAGATATGACATCATCAACTCCCGACAGTTGTACCAGAGAGAGAAAACACTTTCTGAAAAGTAGGCACAGGGCAGGTTTATGGTTATACGGTTGTTCGGTTTTATGGAGGTTTGTGGGGATATTGGTATATTCCAAAAGCCTTATAAGCTTAACACTTATACCCATAAATCGTGTACCTTTTCTGACGTAAATAATCTTTTGCCTTTGAGTGTCGCATAGGACAAAACAGATATCATTGAGATTACGTTGCAAAAGCGATGGTATCAACGCTTTTTATATTCTGTTGATTGTCAGTAGGATGTAAGGTGTTAGTGATATGTCTTGCAATAGGATAAAATAATCATATTTGGGTTTTTGTGATGTATTATTTCTTTGTTCATTTTGTTCTTGTAGACCATCTCTCATTTACAATCTGATTTTGGTTTTCCTTTGTCACGACCAGGGATAATCTGATGATACTCAGTTTCTCTTCTCGCTGCTTCTCGGTTGACCTCGTGAGAAATAGAATCGAAATCTGTCAAGGATAATTTATAGAACTATTGTCATATCTGCAATGCAGTGCAGATATGACAGTGGCGGAAGCACCTGTTGAGCCTGTGTGCTGGATGTGGATGCCTCCGTAGGGGTTGGAGGTGATTGGGGATGTTATGGTTTGAGTCGTTGCTGCGTTACTCTTGTCGTTAGGGGTGTTTGGGTTTGTGATAGTAGCAGAAAGGGAGGATTCCGTGGCTTCTATTTCGAGATGGCAGCCTCTGCGGAAGAGAGTGCATTTGGAATAGGGAGTCAGAGGCTTAATATTACCATTGTCGTATTGTACGAGACATACTTCCACTGCCCGGTCATGACGTGGGGTGCGGATGAAACGGATGCCGTAGCCGGAGAGAGTCTGTGTGTCAAATTTGATACAGATGTCAAGGTATTGCCCCGTTGCGCTGCCGAAGCCTTGTCCGGGACCTTTGCATGGGTCAAGGTTGAGGGAGAGGCGTTGCCCGTGGTAGTTCTCTCCTTTTAGAGATGTGTACATGAGGCGTGCGCCACGGACGTTCTGGATGAGTCCGTAGCAACCTTCCGCTCCGTCCATACCTTCTCCATATACCCAGGCAGGACGTGAAGTGTCAGGTATGAAAGAGTATTCACCGAGGTCGTTGGGACAGTGGGCATCAATAGTCCATCTGCCGGGTTCTGTCTTGTCAGTGCCTATGATGCCGAAGAGTGGGAAGCCGACAGGCATGGGTATGTCGGGAGTAGTGGGTACTATGAGCGGCTTGCCGTTGAGGGTGCAGTCGGTCATATAGCATTTGTCCTTTGGATTAGGCTTTCTTGTCCATTCTATTTTGAGATCTGGGTCGTCACTCGTAAAGCGGCATCTGTCAAGTCTTACGGGACTTGACACTTTCGTAAGGTATTGTGTGCCACGTGTCTTGCAATGAATGTCGCAGTCATGGAAGACCGCTCCTTGTGGGGATGTGGCATAGAATGGCTTGCTTGAGAAGAGGGTGAAACGGCAGCGGTTGTATATGCCTGTGCCGCACAGGGCATCATCGGTGCATTCGAAATAGCAATTGTCGAAGACTGCCCTCTTTGCTCCTGCAAACGGGCAGAGGTTAAGTCGGGATATAAACTCGCAGTTCGTGGCGTGGTATCTGTCACCGTTGCAGATGATAAGCTGAGCCTGAACGATGGCATCGGCGCGGCGGGGGCGGTTGAGACTCGGGTCTGAGGGATAGACGAGATCTACGTTGCAGTAATTGCCGAACGTGATGTTCTCCACGCTGACATCGTCACCCGTAATATGGAGCATGGTAAAATTTCCGTCAGCCCCTTGTGTCTGTCCTCTTTGACAAGCGAGGATGACATCTTTCGCATTCCCTGAGGTCCCGACAATGCGTACTTTGTCAAGGCGAAGACATAGCCCGTAGGGAATCGTCTCGCCTGGTTTGGGGCGTACTGTCTCAGGGGTATCGGGGTCGTCTATCCAATACACTGAGGGGGTTATGCGTACCTCAGTCCACGTGGTGTCACCTCTCATTTTCTTCTTCTGTGAGATAATCTCTGCCATGAGCAGAGCTTCATTTGCCGTGGAGAAAGTGAGTGTGCTCAGGTCGGTGGTGACTGTCGGTATGACCCTGATGACATCATTGGCAACCGATGCTGCATGGGGGATGAAGAGGAGCGAAATCAGGAGGACTTTCAGGGAGGGCATGGGGTTGTGGGTTTTGGGTTGTAGGTTTTGGGTTGTAGGTTTTGGGTTGATAATGCGTTTCCAATGGAGTCTTACTCATGAGGTTAGGCTATCCTAACCTACAACCAAAAACCTACAACCCACAACCAAACAACAGGTCTATTCATAACATTTGAAAATGGAGGAGACAGCGGCGTTGTCCATCTTGCGGGTGAAGAGGCTGACAACAAAGACTACTATGAAGCCTCCCACCATGGCAACAGCTCCGCAGTCGATAGGATTGAGTAGAGAGTTGCCGAGAAGCATATTGACTACAGTGAGACCTACGCCCCATGCGAAGCAAGCCCATACACTGGCTGTGGTGACGCCACGCCAGTAGAGACCGAGCATGAAAGGAGCGAGGAATGCTCCTGCAAGTGCTCCCCACGAGATGCCCATGAGTTGGGCGATGAACTGTGGGGGATTGAGAGCAATCATCAATGAGAGGATGATGAAGAAGACGATGAGTACACGCATTACCACTACTTTGCGGCGTTCTATCTTCTCTGCCACAATGTCGTCTATCTCTCCGTTTGCCACCTCTCCGTCCTGCGACTTGCGGTCACGATAGATGAGGTCGAGGGTCATCGTGGAGGATGAGGTGAGTACGAGGCTTGCCAGTGTGGACATGGAGGCAGAGAGTACGAGAAGTACAACGAGGGCGATGAGTATGTCGGGCAGCGTCTCAAGCATTGAGGGTACTATGGAGTCGTATGCGTATTTGTGCTTTTCGGGAGAGAAGAAAGGTTCAGGGAACAGTCTTCCGAAACTACCGAGGAAGTAGCATCCTCCCGCTACAATAAGAGCGAATACTGTGGAGATGATGGTGCCACGTTTGATAGCGCTTTCGTCTGTGATGGAATAAAACTTGCCTACCATCTGCGGCAATCCCCACGTGCCGAGCGAGGTGAGTACTACGACACCGAGGAGACTCAGCGGATTAGGTCCGAACCATGAAGCGAAATCACCGGGCTGGAACGCAGCGAACAGACCGGATTTGTCCTCAAGGTCATGCGCCGTGGGCACTTGCTCCGCCATTTTGCCTATAGCTTCGGTGAGTCCGCCCTGACTGTTCAGCACGACGGCGATGACGGTAGTGATGCCGAAGAGCATGATGATGCCCTGTATGAAGTCGTTGATTGCTGTGGCTTTATATCCTCCAAGGATGACATAGACGGCTGTTAGGCAAGCCATGATGACGGCGCAATAGGAATAAGGTATGCCGAAACCCATTTCGAAGAGTTTTGAGATACCCATATATACGCCTGCTGTGTATGGTATGAGGAATACGAAGGCGATGATGGAGGCTGCTACACGGAGACCCTCGCAACCATAACGCGTGCCGAAGAAGTCGGGCATGGTGCGGCTCTGAATGTGCTGGGTCATCAGTTTTGTGCGCTTTCCGAGTATTATCCACGCGAGCAGCGAACCTATTATGGCGTTGCCTATGCCTATCCATGAGGCGGAGAGACCATATTTCCATCCGAACTGTCCTGCGTAGCCTACGAAGACAACGGCAGAGAAATAACTTGTGCCGTATGCGAAGGCTGTCAGCCATGGTCCTACTGCACGTCCTCCGAGAACGAAGCCATCCACGCTGTTGGCTTGTTTCCTCGAATATATTCCTACTATCACCATTATGGCGAGGAAGATTATTGTAAGTGTGATTTTTATTAGCATTGTTGTTTGGTTGTTTGGTTGTTT
>CALZJQ010000061.1 GCA_945787895.1 uncultured Prevotella sp.
CGTTAATGACGGGAGCCTGAACTGCGGTTGCAAAATCTATTGTCTTGTTCTTTATTACTTTCATATACCTACAATTTATAAAATGTCCCGCTGTGTACGCTGTACTAATGGGAAGCAAGCGGGATTTGTTGGTGCAAAGGTAAGCATTTTATCCCAAAATCCCGAATTTTCCGAGGGAAAACCGCTTTTCAACCTCTATAATTAACACTTTGTCAGAAATGAGAGGGTTTTAAAGCCAAATTTCCGCTTTGTGGGTAACATTCCCTTGTACATTATATAATATATGATGCTTCAACCCTTCAACTATGCCAAAAACGGCAAGACTGTACTTCCAAGTTTGCATTTTGGGAACAATTCTATTGTCAAACTCGAAAATCTATACTGTATATCAATGACTTATGAATAAATTGTGCGTTTCGGAGGAAAATGCCACATAATATGCAGATTCTTGGGATATTTTTTTCTGTGTTATTCGACCTGGTCGAAGAATGCCATTGCCCATGCCCCTCAATGCGCCTCAAGCCAGTTGTCTCCGACACCGCAGTCAGCAATCAGGGGAACTCTCAGGCTTGCAGCGTTTTGCATCTCTTCGAGTACTATTTGTTTCACGTGAAACAACTCGTCGGGAACGACTGAGAAATTGAGTTCGTCGTGTACCTGAAGTATCATCTTCGACTGGATATGCTCCCTCTTGAAGCGGCGGTATATGCGCACCATGGCTATCTTTATGATGTCAGCTGCCGTGCCTTGGATAGGGGCATTGATGGCATTTCGCTCTGCAATGGAGCGCACCGTGCCGTTGCGCGAATTGATGTCGGGCAGGTAGCGGCGACGGTGGTACAGCGTCTCGGCGTAGCCTTTCTCCGCAGCGATTTTCTTGCTGTTCTCCATGAAGGTTTGAATGCCGGGGAATGACTGGAAATAGCCGTCTATCAAGGCTTTGGCTTCGCTGCGGTCTATGCCTATGTTCTGTGCGAGACCGAAGACGGAGATGCCGTAGATGATACCGAAATTGGCACGCTTCGCCTTGCTTCGCTCGTCCTTTGTCACCTCACTTATCGGCTTGTGGAATATCTTTGCCGACGTGGCTGCATGGATGTCGGCATCTGCCGTGAATGCCTCTATCATGTTCTCGTCGCCCGACATGGAAGCCATCACGCGCAGTTCTATCTGGGAATAGTCGGCAGAGAAGAATTTATGTCCTTCCTCTGGTATGATAGTCCTGCGGATTTCCTTGCCGTCCTCACCGCGAACAGGGATGTTCTGCAGGTTTGGGTCAGAGCTTGAAAGTCTGCCTGTCGTCGTCACACACTGGTTGAACGACGTGTGGATGTGACCGGTCCGGGGATTAATCAGGCGGGGCAGCGCATCTACGTATGTGCCAATAAGTTTCTTCAGCCCGCGGTGTGCCAGTATCTTCTCTACGATAGGGTGCTTGGAGCTGAGTGATTGCAGCACTTCCTCCGACGTCTGATACTGTCCTGTCTTGGTCTTTTTCGCCTTTTCCACTATCTGCAGTTTGCCGAAGAGTATCTCGCCGACCTGCCGTGGGGAGGCTATGTTGAAGCTCTCGCCTGCCAGTTCGTAGATTTCCCTTTCCAGTTCCTGCATACGTCGGTTGAACGTCACGCGCACTTCGTCGAGGGCTTTCGTGTCAAGACGCACGCCGTTGCGTTCCATCTCGACAAGTACCGGGACGAGAGGCATCTCTATTTCCCGGAACAACTCTTCCGCTCCTGCCTCCTTCAGCTTCGGTTCCAGTGCGTTCTTCAGGCGCAGTGTGATGTCGGCATCCTCGGCAGCATAATCACATACGGCTGAAGGAGGGAGGTCGCGCATGGACTTTTGAGCTGGTCCCTTTGGTCCGATGAGTTCTTCGATGTGTATGGTGCGGTAGTGAAGGAGTGACTCCGCCATCGCGTCCATGTTGTTCTCGCGTCCCGGGTTGATAAGGTAGTGGGCAATCATGGTGTCCCAAAGCGGAGCGCTGACTTCGATGTCATAGTTCTTCAGTACCTGGATGTCGTACTTCGCGTTTTGTCCCACCTTCATGATTTCCGTGCTTTCATAGAAAGGACGGAAAATCTCCACCATCCTCTTTGCCAGCTCCCTCTCTGCCGGCACGGCGACGTACCACGCCTCCTTTTCCTCGAAAGCAAAGCTTAGACCGACGAGTTCGGCATCAATGGCAGAGACAGAAGTGGTCTCTGTGTCAAAACTGACTGTGGGCTTTGTAACAATTTGTTCCAATAATTTAAGCGCATCTTCTTCTGTCTCAACGAGATGATACTTTGCACCCGATGTTTTAACCGTCTCGAGATTTGAATTTTCAGAAAAATCTTGCCCCTCGGTCGGATTTTCTGCAAACAAATCAAGTTGTAAATTAACGCTTTTTTGCTTTTGAGCAGTTTTTTTAAGGATTCTCTCGGCAAGGCTTCTGAACTCCAGTTCGGTGAAGATTTCGCGCAGTCTCTCTTCGTCCGGCTCCGCCATCTTCATTTCTTCGATGCTCATTCCCACCGGCACATCTTGTCGGATAGTAGCGAGGAACTTCGACATCTTGATGTCTTCGACAGCACCTTCCACTTTTTCTTTCATCTTGCCTTTCAGTCGGTCGGTGGAGGAGAGGAGGTTTTCGATGCTCCCAAACTCATTGATAAGTTTCGCTGCCGTCTTCTCTCCCACGCCGGGACAGCCGGGGAAGTTGTCGGCGGAGTCGCCCATCAGTCCGAGAAGGTCGATGACCTGCGAGGTGGATGCAATGCCATACTTGGCGCATACCTCTGCGGGGCCCATGATTTCGTAGCCCCCTCCATGTCGTGGGCGGTACATACGGACGTGTTCGGTGACCAGCTGCGCATAGTCTTTGTCGGGCGTCACCATATATGTCTCCATGCCTTGGCTGTCTGCCGTGTGCGCAATGCTTCCTATTATGTCGTCCGCTTCGAATCCATCGACCTGAAGGATGGGAATACGGTAGGCATTGAGAATATCCTTGATGATGGGAATAGACATCCTGATGTCTTCGGGAGTCTCCTCGCGCTGCGCCTTATAAGCGGGGAAAGCATCGTGGCGGAATGTCTTGCCGTGGTCGAAAGCGACGGCAAGATGCGTGGGTCTTTCCTTGGTAATGACCTCGTTCAGCGTGTTGCAGAAACCCATTACGGTGCTCGTATTCATCCCTTTTGAGTTGAAGCGAGGTGATTTTATGAAAGCATAGTAGCTGCGATATATGATGGCGTAGGCATCAATGAGAAAGAGTCTGTCCATTTTTGTTTAGGATAAAAGAAATATTATTCGTTCTGCAAATTTACTCATTATTTATTAAAATATCGCCTTTATTATTACGAAACCGAATTTTTTTTCTTAATTTTGCAAATCATTATCAGTTTTTGCTGTATCAGCCATCGTTCCAAACCATGGCTTTGCGCTCACTTATCCCGTATCAATCACCTGTCAATGGATTATATATCTCATATAAGAAAGCCTATAGAGACGGAGCTGGATGACTTCGTCTCCCTCTTCAACGACTCGCTCGACCATGCTGACGGAATGCTGAAAACCGTGCTTGACCACATACGTCAGCGTGCAGGAAAGCGTATGCGTCCAATCCTTATCTTGCTTATGGCAAAGAGTTTCGGACGCATAAATCCCTCAACCCTTCATGCAGCGGTAGGGCTTGAGCTCCTGCATACAGCGAGTCTCGTGCATGATGACGTGGTGGATGAGTCGGGGGAGCGACGTGGACAGCGTTCCGTCAATGCCCTTTACGACAACAAGGTGGCGGTTCTTGTAGGAGACTACATCCTTTCCACAGCCCTTCTCAACGTCGCCCAGACAGAAAACACTACGATAGTGACATATCTTTCACGCCTCGGTCAGACGCTTGCAAACGGCGAGATACTCCAGCTTACAAGCAACGGAGGAAGTGATATTTCGGAGGAGACTTACTATGACGTAATCCGGCAGAAGACAGCGGCTCTCTTTGAGGCTTGCTGCGCCATGGGAGCACTCAGCGTAGGTGCATCAGAAGAGGACGTAAAAAGGGCGGGAGAGTTTGGTCAGAAGCTCGGCATCATATTCCAGATACGTGATGACATCTTCGATTATTTTGACTCAAAGGAAATAGGTAAGCCGACAGGCAACGACATGACCGAGGGAAAACTGACGCTACCGGTAATCCACTGCGTGCTGACCTCAGGAAATGAAGAGATGCTGAGCATAGCGCACAAGGTGAAAAACCATGATGTCAGTAAGGAAGAAATAGCCCGGCTCGTAGCTTTTACCAAGGAAAACGGCGGCATAGAATATGCTGAAAAGGTGATGGAAAAGATGAGTCAGGAGTGTTGTGGCTTCATATCCGAATACGTGGAGAATGATGACATTGCAAAGGCTCTAACGGCATACGTTGACTTTGTCATCGGACGTAGCCTGTAAGGTTTTTCTCTATATGACAAAGAAGAGTGAAACAGCGTGCTGACTGCTGCACAATCCCCTCGTCTTGGGAGGCAGACAGACGCTGTTTCGCTCTTCTTTCTTTATGCAATTACTCTTTTTTTTCTTGAGAAAAGTAATTGTTTTCCTACTCTCTTTCTTCTAAAATATTCGCTTAGAAGAACTTAATTTCCTCTCCGAGAATCTCAGAAAGCAGAAGATTGGCAAGGCGTGACGTGCCCAGACGGAACCATTTGTTGGTAAGCCATTTCTCGCCAAGAACCTCTTTCACGATGGTATAGTAGGTCACGGCATCCATTACCGTATTGATACCTCCGGCAGGCTTGAAACCTATCTGTATTCCAGTCTCCTCGTAATACTCCTTTATTGCCTGACACATGACGTATGCAGCCTCGGGAGTGGCACTGATTTTCTCCTTTCCCGTAGAGGTCTTGATATAGTCAGCACCAGCATACATGGCAAGAATCGAGGCTTTCTTGATGTTGCTCGCTGTCTTTATATCGCCAGTTTCGAGGATTACCTTCATGGCTACATTCTCACCACAGACAGACTTTAGTTCCGTAATATCCTCACACATCCCTTCATAGTCGCCACTGAGGAATTTTCCTACCGGCATTACGATGTCAATCTCTGTAGCACCGTCAGCCACTGCCAGTGATGTCTCTGCCACCTTAACCTCTATCCTCGCCTGAGAACTCGGGAAAGAGCCTGATACGCAGGCTATCTCTACGCCTTCTACCTCCAGCGTGTCCTTTACTATCTCGGCAAAGCATGGATATACGCACACTGTGGCTACGTGAGGCATGTCAGGGTATTCGTTGTCGAAGGCATTGACACGCTCTGTGAATGCCATCACAGACGTCTCGCTATCTTCTGTCTTCAATGTTGTAAGTTCGATGCTTCCGAAGAGGAATTTCTTCACTTCCAATGTGTCATTCTCCATCACTTTCGTGGCGATGATGTCCCTTACCGCCGCCTTAACTGCCGCATCGTCAATGTCGGTGTTGTACTTCGACAACGCCTGCTCGTATTTGCTTAGTTCATTCATAGTTTTTTTGTTTTTATTATTGTTTTAGTTTTTTGTTTTAGTTTTAGTTTTAGTTTTTGTTTTTGTTTTTTTTATTATTTATTCCCTATTTTTTGAGTCCATGATGATGGTGACAGGCCCGTCGTTGAGCAGCTCTACCTTCATGTCGGCACCAAACTCGCCGGTTCCTACTGCCTTGCCTATGGCTTCAGACAACTGCCGGCAGAACTCTTCATACAGCGGGATGCTTATCTCATGCTGCGCTGCACGATACCAGGAGGGGCGGTTTCCTTTCTTGTATGAGGCGAAAAGGGTGAACTGCGACACTACTAATGCCTCGCCTCCGATGTCGATGAGCGAGCGGTTCATCACGCCATTCTCATCCTCGAAGATACGTAGGCGGGCTGTCTTGCCTACCAACCATTCCACGTCCTCCCTGCCGTCGCATTCCTCTATGCCGACGAGCACGAGGAGACCCTGTCCGATACTTGACTTTACCGTGCCTTCTATCGTCACGGAAGCGTGCCTTACTCTTTGTATTACTAATCTCATTTCTTATCTGTTTTTTTTATGGTGGGTTCTATTAAATCGCTTTGTCATATTTTGGATTTATTTTCGAGGACAAATTGTAAGTTGAAGAGGGAGCGTAGCGGGCTACGTGACCGATGAAACTTACGATTTGTACCGAAAAGAAACCAAAAGATGACAAAACGTCAAACCTACAGAATTAATATTTTTGACGGTGGGAATTAATAGAACCCACCTTATTTTGCTGAGTGAAATATTCATTAATTATTGCGGCTTTTTTCTCTCCTATGACGGCAGACAGTTCGTCAAGCGTTGCCTCCTTTATCTTTTTTACGCTTTTGAAGCGTTTCAGGAGCATTTCTTTCGTTTTCGGACCAATTCCCTTGATGTCGTCAAGTTCGGAGTGCAGCGTGCGTTTTACGCGCTTTTCGCGGTGGAAGGTGATGGCGAAGCGGTGGACTTCATCCTGCAGTTGTGTCAGAACGTGGAAGAGTTCTGACGTGGGCTTTATCTGTATGGTGACGGGATGCCGGTCTTTCTGTGGGTCGGAGGGGTCGCGCAGTGGGATGAAAAGGAGTTCGTTGGTACGGTGCTTGTCGTCCTTTGCCAGTCCGGCGATAGGAATATTGAGTCCCAGATCGTCTTCTACTACCTTTCTCACGCAGTTCATCTGTCCGATGCCGCCGTCGCATACGATGAGATCGGGTAGGGAGTTCTCAGCCTTATCCGCCTTGCCGTACCGCCTTGTCACCACTTCCTGCATGCTTGCATAGTCGTCAGGTCCGGTGACGGTCTTTATTTCATATCGTCTGTAGTCTTTTTTTGACGGTTTCATGCCTTTGAACACGACGCAGGCGGCCACAGCATCAGTGCCTGAAATGTTTGAGTTGTCGAAGGCTTCGATGTGATACGGTAGTTTCTCCAGTCCGAGTTTTTCCTGCAGTTCCTTCATCAGACGTGTAGCTTTCTGCTCGGGATTGAGCTTGTCCGACCGTTTAAGGCGGTCGATGCGGTACTGACGGCAGTTCATCAGTGACAGTTCCAGCAAGTGCTTCTTGTCGCCTCTCTGTGGCACGAAGAATGTTGCTCCCGGCACTTCCCATTCCATCTCGAAGGGAACGATGATTTCTTTCGCTGTAGAATGGAAGCGGGAGCGTATCTCCAAGGCTGCCTGAAGCAGCAGTTCGGCATCCGTTTCCTCCAGTTTGCGCTTGTATTCGTATGTAATGCTTTGGTTGATGTTGCCGTTTTTGACGTGCATATAGTTGATGTAGGCATTGTTTTGGCTTTCATCATCGTCTATGGTAAAGACATCTACGTCGTCAATGGTGAAGCTGACCACTTCGCTTTTGGCGCAGAATTGCTCGATGATGAGGTATTTCTGCTTCAGTTCTTCTGCCTCTTCAAACTTCAGTTCTTCTGCTTTCTGTATCATCTCATCGTAGATAATGCGCAGCAGTTGCCGTGTGTTGCCTTTGAGTATCTCCCTTGCCATTCGGATATTCTCCTGATAGTCCTCGTATGACTGCTTGTCAGCGCATGGAGCACCGCAGTTCTTTATGTGGTATTTCAGGCAAGGCTTGTATTTTCCGTTGGCGATGTTTTCGTGTGTCAGCGGCAGGTTGCAGGTTCGTGGGTGGTACAGTTTACGGATAATATCGAGGATTGTGTACATGGAGCCGATATGAGAATACGGTCCGTAGTATGTGCCCGTAAGTCTGTTTATCCGCCTTGTCTGGAAGATTCGGGGGAAAAGCTCGTTGGTGACGACGATGCTTGGGTATGTTTTTCCGTCTTTCAGCAGGATGTTGTATCTGGGATTGTATTTCTTTATGAGTGCGTTTTCCAGCAGCAGGGCATCTTCTTCCGTGTTTACCACGGTGTATGTGATGTCTTGGATTTTTGAGACGAGCACTTTAGTCTTGAATCTATCGACCTCTTTATGGAAATATGATGACACTCTTTTCTTGAGATTCTTAGCCTTTCCTACGTATATGACCGTACCGTCCGCATCGTAGTATTGATACGAACCGGGCTTTTCTGGCATTGACAGAACTATCTGCTTGAGTCTTTCGATACGCTGTGTGTCGTCTTTTTTCTCCTTATTCATGTTCCACGTGAAACAAATTTGTTTTTATTTGTTCAAAATCAGCGGTTTATAAGTGTGGCTAAAGTTTTTCTTTAAGTGCGAAACATTACGGTTTATTCGCTGTTTTCTCCCTGTCATGGATAGGTTATTGAGTGGTGGTGCTCTGCTGCGGATGTCGTGTATAACGGAAAAGAGCGGCGACTTCGGTGGGGGAGTGCCGCTCTTTTGCGTTTTATACTACCATGAGTGTGGTGATTTCTGCGCCGGTTTCGGCGAGGACTTCGCGTCCTTTCAGTCCCTCGATGGTGAGTTCGATGATGAAGGAGATGTAGATTTTCTTTGGGTTGAAGCTTTTGACGAGGTTGTATGCTGCGAGCATACTGCCTCCTGTAGCGAGGAGGTCATCGTGGATAAGCACTATATCGTCTTCAGAGATGGCGTCTGTTGTCATGGCAATCTTGTCCGTTCCGTATTCTTTTTGAAATTCGTGCTCTATGACGTTGCCGGGGAGTTTGCCGGGTTTTCTTGCCATTACGAAGCCTGCATTCAGTTCTGAGGCTACGATGGGTCCGAGGAGGAAGCCGCGGCTTTCGAGTCCTACTACTTTCGTTATTCCTTTGTCCTTGTAGAGTTCGCACATTTCATCGCGCATGATGTGCAGGCATTCGGGCTTGTCGAAGAGGGTAGTGATGTCCTGGAACTGTATTCCCGGGATGGGGAAATCGGGGACTACTCTCAGGTGTTGCTTTAGGATGGGGTTGTTCATCTTTGTGATTGTTTTTGTTTTTATTTTTTGTCTTTAGTATTTTGTTCTTTGATTTGGTCGAAGAATATCATGTTTGTTTCACGTGAAACATTTATTCTTTTATTTTCTTCCTTGCTTTAGCCGACATATTTCCTTGCTTTATCTTTTCATCAGGACTAAGAGGACGTTGATGTCGCTTGGAGATACTCCTGGTATTCTGGATGCTTGTGCAAGGGTTGTGGGGTTGATTGCCGTGAGTTTCTGGCGTGCTTCGGTGGAGAGACCTTGGATATTGTTGTAGGAGAAGTGTCCCTGTATGCGGATATTCTCTAATCGGTGCATTTTTTCCGCAGCCTGTTTCTCACGGTCTATGTATCCTTGATACTTCACTTGTATCTCAGCTGTCTCCGCTATTTCCTTGTGGCGGTTGGCTGGAGAGGAGAGCAGAAGTTGCAGTTGCGGCAGGGCTTCAGCGATTTTCTCTATTTCTACACCAGGGCGGGCGATGAGTTCACGCAGTTTGCATCCGCATTGGAGTGGGGTAGTGCCGATGCTTTCGAGGATGGCATTGACTTCTTTCGGCTTAATGTTGGTGCTTTCGCAATACTTTACTATTTCCTCGATATGGCGTTTCTTTTCCATCCACCAGTTGTAGCGTTCGGTAGAGGCGAGTCCGATGGTGTGCGAGCGTTCCGTCAATCTTGCGTCGGCATCGTCCTGTCTGAGGAGTATTCGGTATTCTGCTCGTGAGGTAAACATACGGTACGGTTCGTCCACGCCTTTTGTCACGAGGTCGTCGATGAGCACTCCGATGTAAGCCTCGTCTCTTGCGAGGGTGAAAGGTTGCCATTCAGCCCGTGTGGTATCATCCGATGCGCGACTGCCGGCATAGAGAGTGGCGTTGATACCTGCGATGATACCCTGTCCTGCTGCTTCTTCGTAACCAGTAGTGCCGTTTACCTGTCCTGCAAAGAAGAGTCCGTTGCAGAGCTTGCTCATGAGGGAGTGGTCGAGTTGTGTAGGGTCGAAGTAGTCATACTCTATGGCATAGCCAGGGCGATATACCTTAACGTCACGCAGTGCGGGAATTTTTCTCAGTGCTTCGAGTTGTATCTCTATTGGCATACTGCTTGAGAATCCGTTGAGATACATCTCGTTGGTGTCCGTTCCCTCGGGTTCAAGGAAGAGAGGGTGATGGTCACGGTCGGGGAAGGTGACAAGTTTCGTCTCTACTGAGGGGCAGTAGCGCGGTCCCGTGGATTGTATCTGACCGTTGTAGAGGGGAGAGTCGGGCAGTCCCTTGAGCAGGGTTTCGTGTGCCTCCTTGTTGGTATTGAACGTCCAGCAGGGCAGTTGTTCCAGTTGGCGATGGCGTCCGAGGAACGAGAATTGATGGTAGTCGTTTTCTCCCGGCTGTATCTCCGTGTCCTCAAAGTGTACGCTTCTCTTGTCGATACGTACGGGAGTACCCGTCTTCATCCTTGCCGAGCGTATGCCGAGGGCAGTGATGGAGTCTGTCAGATGTGGCACGGCGGGCTCAGCGCAGCGTCCTCCCGGCACCATTTTTCTTCCTACGTGCATCAGTCCGTTGAGGAAAGTGCCGGCTGTTATTACCACGGCAGGTGCGAGTATCTCCACTCCCCAGATGGTGCGGACGCCGGTGACGTGCGGTAGTTTAGCGTCGTCAGCGTTGCTTTCCGTGTCGTTGTTGCATGGTGAGCCTGCGAAGAGCAGAGTCTCCACTTGGTCCTGCCAGATGTCGAGGTTGTCGGTATGGTCGAGTAATGTCCTCCATTCCCATATGAATTTTCCTCTGTCGCATTGTGCGCGTGGTGACCACATCGCTGGTCCCTTGCTCCTGTTGAGCATACGGAACTGTATGGCTGTGGCATCTGTTACGATACCCATGCCACCTCCGAGAGCATCCACTTCGCGCACTATCTGTCCCTTTGCTATGCCTCCTACGGCAGGGTTGCAGGACATCTGCGCAATCTTGTTCATGTCCATCGTGACGAGGCAGGTCTTTGCGCCCATTCTTGCTGCCGCGTGTGCGGCTTCGCAACCAGCGTGACCGCCACCGACAACAATAACATCGTAATACAGAGTTGTCATTTTCTTGAAATTTTTGGCAAAAGTAACAAGAATTTTTCAAATTCCAAGTGTAAAAGTTTGTCTTTTCGTATAAAAACATTAATTTTGTACTCGTTTTATAGTATTCTGTACTCACGCACACGGGAACGATGCGTCGCCCGGGGTGATTGTGCGTGGTCCGAAAGTAGTAAGCAGCATAGCCCACAACCCGAAATATAATCAATCAATTTCATAATTTTTTTAATTTTTCAAAACAACTATCATTTATGTGGTTATTTAATTCATCAATCGGAAGGAAAGTCGTAATGTCCCTGACGGGCATGGCTCTCATCCTGTTCTTAACATTCCACATGTCAATGAACATCGTGGCACTTTTCTCTGAGGAGGGCTACAACATGATCTGTGAGATGCTCGGCGCCAACTGGTATGCCGTGGCTGCTACACTCGGTCTTGCTGCATTGGCTGTGCTTCACATTCTGTATGCCTTTATCCTTACGGCTCAGAACCGCAAGGCTCGTGGCACTGACGGCTATGCTGTCGTTGACAAGCCGGCAAAGGTAGAGTGGGCATCACAGAACATGCTCGTTCTCGGCATCATCGTCCTTGTAGGTCTGCTGTTGCACCTCTACAACTTCTGGTGGAACATGATGGCTCAGGAGTTGTTGCCAGGAGGTAACACCATCTTCGCTGCTGACGGAGTACACTGGATTCGCGAGACGTTCTCTCAGCCTATCTACGTGATTCTCTATCTCATCTGGCTTGGTGCTCTCTGGTTCCACCTGACACACGGTTTCTGGAGTGCTATCCAGACAATGGGCTGGAACGGCAAGACATGGTTCTGCCGCTGGAAGGTTATCAGCATCGCCTATGCCACCCTTCTCTTTGCAGGCTTTGCAGTAGTGGTAATATGCTTCTTCGCTCGCAGTCTTTGCGGATGTTGCTAAAACTTGTCGCTTGGTTGTCTCCCCGTCATGTCGTCCGTCTTTTTTGAGACGCATACTGACGGCAGCCAATGACTCAAAAACAATAATATAACAATGACAAAAGTATTAAATTCAAGAATACCAGAGGGACCAGTAGCACAGAAGTGGACCGAGTTTAAGGCTCACCAGCGTCTGGTAAACCCAAAGAATAAACTGAAGCTCGACGTTATCGTGGTAGGCACAGGTCTTGCAGGTGCTTCCGCTGCTTCTTCACTTGGAGAGATGGGCTTCAACGTGCTTAACTTCTGCATTCAGGACTCACCACGCCGTGCTCACTCCATTGCAGCACAGGGAGGTATCAATGCCGCAAAGTGCTATCAGAACGACGGCGACTCAGTATATCGCCTCTTCTACGACACTGTAAAGGGTGGCGACTACCGTGCACGTGAGGCTAACGTATATCGTCTCGCAGAGGTTTCCAACAATATCATCGACCAGTGCGTGGCACAGGGCGTACCTTTCGCCCGTGAGTACGGCGGTATGCTTGCCAACCGTTCCTTCGGTGGTGCTCAGGTATCACGTACTTTCTACGCCAAGGGACAGACAGGACAGCAGCTCCTCCTCGGTGCTTACTCTTCACTCATGTGTCAGGTCAATGCCGGCAAGGTGAAGCTCTACACCCGCTATGAGATGGAGGACGTGGTAATCATCGACGGACGTGCGCGCGGTATCATCGCCAAGAACCTCGTGACTGGTAAGCTGGAGCGTTTCTCTGCCAATGCCGTAGTAATAGCAACGGGCGGTTACGGCAACGCTTACTTCCTCTCTACCAACGCCATGGGATGTAACTGTACGGCAGCCATCCAGTGCTATCGCAAGGGCGCAATGTTTGCCAACCCTTCTTACGTGCAGATTCACCCGACATGTATTCCTGTTCACGGTGACAACCAGTCCAAGCTCACCCTTATGTCAGAGTCACTCCGTAACGACGGACGTATCTGGGTGCCAAAGAACATCGAGGACGCAAAGGCTCTCCAGGCAGGCACAAAGCAGGGCTGGGAGATACCAGAGCAGGACCGCGACTACTACCTTGAGCGTCGTTATCCGGCATTCGGCAACCTCGTACCTCGTGACGTGGCTTCACGCGCTGCCAAGGAGCGTTGCGACAAGGGCTACGGCGTGAACAACACAGGTCTCGCTGTCTTCCTCGACTTCTCAGAGTCTATCCAGCGTCTCGGCATCAACGAGATACGCCAGCGTTACGGCAACCTCTTCGATATGTATGAGGAGATAACTGACGTCAATCCGGGAGAGTTCGTATATTCTAAGGACGGCTTCGACTACTACAAGCCTATGATGATCTTCCCTGCTATCCACTACACCATGGGTGGTATATGGGTAGATTACGAACTGATGACCACAATCCCCGGTCTCTTCGCCATCGGTGAGTGTAACTTCTCTGACCACGGTGCCAACCGCCTCGGTGCTTCAGCCCTCATGCAGGGTCTCGCTGACGGTTACTTCGTGCTGCCATACACCATCCAGAACTACCTCGCTGACCAGGCTATCTGGCCACGTCTCTCTACCGACCTGCCAGAGTTTGAAGAGGCAGAGAAGGCTGTCGATGCAGAGCTTTCACGTCTGCTCAACATCAAGGGCAAGCGCTCCGTTGACTCTATCCACAAGGAGCTGGGTCACATCCTTTGGGAGCACGTAGGTATGGGACGCACCAAGGCAGGACTTGAGGAAGGTCTCAAACTGATGAAGGCTCTCCGTAAGGAGTTCAACACCAACCTCTTCGTGCCGGGCACCAAGGAAGGTCTCAACATCGAGCTTGACAAGGCGATTCACCTCCGTGACTTCATCCTCATGGGTGAGCTCATCGCCAACGACGCCCTTCACCGTGAGGAGTCATGCGGCGGACACTTCCGTGAGGAGCACCAGACAGAGGAAGGCGAGGCAAAGCGTGACGATGCCAACTTCTTCTACGTAGGTGCCTGGGAGTATCAAGGCAACGACGACACAACTCCAGTCCTCAACAAGGAACCTCTGGAGTATGAGATAATCAAGGTACAGACTAGAAATTATAAAAACTAATGTTTTAGTTGTTTGGTTGTTTAGTTGTTTAGTTGTTTGGTTGATAGTATGCAGTCTCACAAAGATTTGAATGTCTGGAAATTATCCATCGACTTAGCTGTTGAAATCCATAAGATAACAAAGACGTTTCCAAAGGACGAGATGTTTGCTATGGTGTCGCAGATGCGACGTGCGGCAACATCAGTCTCTATGAATATCGCAGAAGGCTACGGACGTGGAAGTGACAGAGACACTATTCGATTTCTATATATATCATTAGGCTCTATCGCAGAACTGGACACTCAGATTATTCTCAGTCAACGATTCGGCTATATTGACCCAGAGACTGCTGAGGAACTGGAGTTTCAAGCCAAAACCATTTCAAAAATGATTAACTCACTGATTACTTCCGTAAAACGGAGATTAGGAGAATCATAGAGAAATAATCAACCACACGACAAACAACAAAACAACAAAACAACAAAACAACAAAACAACATAAAAAATGTCCAACATTTCATTTACAATAAAATACTGGAAGCAGAATGGTCCTAAGGAGAAGGGTCATTTCGAAGAGCGTGAGATGAAGAACATCCCTGATGACACTTCTTTCCTCGAAATGCTCGATATGCTCAATGAGCAGTTGATTAGCGAAGGCAAGGAGCCTTTCGTCTTCGACCACGATTGTCGCGAGGGTATCTGCGGCATGTGCTCACTATATATCAATGGTACTCCGCACGGAAAGACATCCACGGGAGCTACTACCTGTCAGCTCTATATGCGTCGCTTCCACGATGGAGACACCATCGTCGTAGAACCATGGCGTTCTGCCGGTTTCCCAGTCATCAAGGACTGCATGGTCGATCGCTCCGCTTTCGACAAGATTATCGCTGCCGGCGGTTACAACACCATACGTACCGGACAGGCACAGGATGCCAACGCTATCCTCATACCTAAGCAGGATGCCGACGAGGCTATGGACTGCGCCACATGTATCGGTTGCGGTGCCTGCGTAGCAGCATGCAAGAACGGCTCTGCCATGCTCTTCCTCTCATCTAAGGTATCACAGCTCGCACTCCTCCCACAGGGACGCCCAGAGGCTGCCAAGCGTGCCAAGGCTATGATTGCCAAGATGGATGAGCTCGGCTTCGGTAACTGCACCAACACACGTGCCTGCGAGGCTGTATGCCCAAAGAACGAGTCTATCGCAAATATCGCACGACTCAACCGCGAGTATATCTGCGCAAAGCTCGCTGACTAATCGCGCATAACACCCATACCAAAGGGGTATTCTGAGAATCTGTTTCCATGCTCGGCAGAGCACAGGCAGATTCTCGGAATACCCCTTTTTTGTCTTGAAAGTTTGGTTAGAAAAAGAAATATATGTATCTTTGCAGATGATTACAGGCATACCACTCCTGAAATCTGAGAAACAGCAGTTATGGGAACATACATCAATAA
>CALZJQ010000062.1 GCA_945787895.1 uncultured Prevotella sp.
TTACTATCGGGGATATAGTGGTTTGTCAACTTTTAGACTTTACAGACTACTAGTCGAAGAATACCTGTTATTTCTTATTTATCCGCATTCTATTCCATGCGAGCATGGCAACAGCTATGACGGTCAGCACTGCTGCACCTATCCAAGTAAAGACATACTTCATGCAAGCATAAATAAGGAAAGCTATAGGAGAAGATGCAAAATCGAGAGAGCCTGCCATAAATCCCTCTGGTACTTGCACTGCCTTGTCATCAGGATGCGCCTGTGCCACCATTGATGCAGCAGAAGTAAAGTTTTCTGCC
Source organism: uncultured Prevotella sp. (assembly GCA_945787895.1). Lineage (GTDB taxonomy): Bacteria > Bacteroidota > Bacteroidia > Bacteroidales > Bacteroidaceae > Prevotella. The sequence goes on from CALZJQ010000062.1 coordinate 303, forward strand.
ATGAGAGTGACAAAATATAGTCCGATAGCCATTACTATCAATCCTACGATGAATGACTTCACCACATTGCCTTTAGTGTAAGGTAATACCATTACAAATACATAGAACATACCAGCAAGCGAAGCAAGAGGCAGGAACTGATTGCCTGGCAGCACCACAGCGAGAACGAGTGTAACAGGAATAAGCAGCAATGATACGACGAGTGTAGTAGGATGACCAATGACAAGTGCTGGTGACATACCGATATAAAACTCTTTGTCTGCACCGAATTTCTTTGCTATCAATTCGCGTGTAGCCTCAGAAATAGGCTTGAGACCTTCGATAAATAGCGATGTGATACGTGGAATAAGCTCCATCACGGCTCCCATCTTGATACCAAGTCCGAGCGTGGCAGGGATGTTGGCAACAAGTTCATCTGTGTCTTTGCAAGCCAGAAAGCCGATGATAATACCGATTATGACACCAAGGAAGAGTGGTTCTCCGAATAGTCCGAACTTCTTCTTCATTCCTTCTGCATCAATATTCAGTCTGTCAAATCCAGGAATCTTATCGAGAAGTTTTCCGATAACGATGGCAAAAGGAGTGAAGCCCTGGCAGAAAGGCTGTGGTATGGAGATTCCCTCCATTCCTGGATAGAATGACTGAAACTTCTTTGCTGTGAGGTCTGCCATGACGAGAGTTATGACATAACAGATGATGGCAGCGAAGAATCCCCATCCTATTGAGTCGGTAAGGAAATATATCACGGCTCCGATGAATGCAAAATGCCAGTAGTTCCACAAGTCAATATTTACCGTTCTTGTGCATCCGAGCAGCAACAGCAGAAGGTTTATACCGAGACATACGGGTATGATGAACGCTCCCACCGTAGTGTTGTATGCTACTGAGGCAGCAGCAGGCCATCCCATGTCGAAGACCTTCAGTGACAGTCCGTAGATTTCCACTACCTGCTCCAATGCAGGTCCGAGGCTTGACGTAAGAAGTCCGGTGATGACACCGAGACCTACGAAGCCGACACCGACGTAAAGTCCGCTTTTCAAAGCTTTGGAGAACTTGATACCGATGCAGACACCGAGAATGGTGAAGATTATTGGCATCATGACAGCGGCGCCAAGGCCGATGATGTACGAGAATACTGATTCCATTATTTCTATTTAGTTAATTAGTTTAGGTTCTTTTTTCATTTGTTTTTATCTGCCCCGGCATAGCCTTCCATACTGATGAGGGCGGGCTTTTCAAGGTCTTTCTTCCACTCCTTGAGATAATCAAACCATGCTTCCTTACCCTCAAAGCCAAAGGTTTCTATGTCACAGGTGGCATTGAACCAATAGTGCAGGTTGTCTGTTTCAGTGCCTAAGACGAGGACATACGCCTGATTGGGGAGACGTTCCTTGCCGTCCGTGAAATGGCTGTCTGCCTTGTAGTACTGCTTTGGCACGTAGATGCCAAGACCTACGGTGATGGTGTCATAGACCTGGGGATTGTTTCCTGCACAGGCTCTTCCCCAGTCGCCGCGGAGTCCTGCCTTATCAGAATACTCCTCCGAGCCTTCTACTATATCCACGATACCTGTAGATAGCGGCACGTCAGGGACGTTGCGTGAGAATCTCACCTGTACCTCCACGTCACGGTGTCCGTAATAGAGGATGTATCGTGTGGTAATATCCACGGGTTTGCATCCCTCGTAAGGTCTCCAGGCCTTGTTTGAAATGTCGAGGATGCAGCGTACGGGTCCTTCGCAGACGACGGTCTGCGTACGGTTGCGCACGTTTTCAAACATGACTGCCTTCTTTCCATCCCAGCCGTGCAGTGCTCCGCAACCGTAAGTGCTTCCCGTATAGAGCACGTCTTCTCCGAATCCCGCAGCCCTTTGCTCGTCCGTAGTATAGAATCCTGTCTCCTTTACGTCCATCTTGTGCTGACGGTGTCCGTAATAATCGAGTGACTGGCGATGGTCGCAATAGACGCGGAAGCCTACCATGTCATTCTCCATGACGGCTCCATGCGGGTAGATGTAATTATAGGGGTTGGTCTCTTTTGGGAAAGTGACTGATTTTATCTGTTGGTGTTTCTGGTTTTTCGCACTTCTGTCCCTTATGCCGAGGTAGCCGTAAGTCTGGTTGGTATATGCTTTCGGCTCTCCCTCCGTAGAGAGAGTCACGGTGAAGGTTTGCTTTTCCTTCTTTTTCATATCGGTGAGGAAGGCGAGTTCATCGTAGATGCCATCGTCATTGAGGTCATCGAGCTGGCAGGGAATCTCCTTGTCTCCTTGTCTTACCAAAGCCGAGGCGACCTCTTCATTGAGAGTGATTACGACTGGCACAGCCTTCTTCTCCCTCGAAGCTGGATTGGTGACCTTTACCGTAAAGGTCTTTTCCGCTGCATTTGCTAAAAGGGAGAGAGCCAATGCCATTAAGATTAGGTTTAGTCTTTTCATAGTCAGTATAGTTAGATATTGGTTTTCAAAGTGAGGAGTAGAGGCAACGGCACATCATTACTTCATCATCCAGATGCCATTCTTCTCCACCATCGGCACTACGACCTGCTCCTTGGTACTGTCGTTGTAGCACATCATGAGGAAAGCATTGACCGTATGGCTGACGGTATCCTGTACAGCCCGGAGAGGAAGCACCTGTCTTATGCCCTGATGTTCCTTCTCCTGCTGTCCGATATACATCTTCATGTTGGTTATCAGTTGCTCACGATAGGCCGGGACGACGGTATCGTTGTAGCTCATACCATCGACGAAAGAGGCATAGTCGCCGGACAGCAACTGCTCATAATAGACCTTTGCCATCCTCAGGGCCATCTCCTCCGGCTTGATTTCCTTCTTTGAGCAAGCACAAAAGATGCCGAGAAGGGATAACAGCATGATGTATTTTTTCATAAAAAATATTTTAGTCGTGAAGGTTGAAGGCCTATTTCACCTACACCGGATCTGCGTCCGCTCTCAGTCCACCCCCTTTTCTTACTTCTGCCTTATGAAGATATTGATAGGAGTGCCTGTGAGAGTCCAATTGTCGCGTATCTTGTTCTCGAGGAAACGCCGATAGTTTTCACGAATATATTGCGGTAGATTAGCGTAGAACACGAATGACGGTATCTGTGTATCAGGTATCTGGTTACAGTATTTTATCTTAATATACTTTCCTTTGACAGACTGCGGGGGGAAAGCCTCTATGAGAGGAAGCATTACCTCATTGAGTTTTGCAGTGCCAATCTTGGCTTTTCTGTTGAGATAAACCTGCTTTGCAGTCTCCAAGACCTTGAAGATACGCTGTTTTGTCAATGCGGAAGCAAAGATTATCGGAATATCTACAAACGGAGCCATACGCTCGCGGATAGCATTCTCGAAGGTGTCAATGACTTTCTGTGACTTTTCTTGTACGAGATCCCACTTATTGACCACTACGACGAGCGACTTATTGTTCCTCTGTATCAATTGGAATATGTTCATATCCTGCGCTTCTATACCTCTCGTAGCATCAATCATGAGTATGCAGACGTCGGAATTCTCTATGGCACGTATGCTTCTCATTACGCTGTAGAACTCAAGGTCTTCTGTCACCTTATTCTTACGGCGTATTCCTGCGGTATCTACGAGATAGAAATCAAATCCGAATTTGTCGTATCTCGTATAGATAGAGTCACGTGTAGTGCCTGCAATATCTGTCACGATATTTCGTTCTTCTCCGATAAAAGCATTGATAAGACTTGACTTTCCTGCGTTAGGGCGTCCTACGACAGCGAAGCGCGGAATGTTTTCCTCTATATCATCCTTTGATTTCTCTGGCAGGCGGCTGAGCACTTCGTCAAGAAGATCACCAGTACCACTGCCTGTTGCAGCACTGATACAGAAAGGGTCTCCGAGTCCGAGTGAGTAGAACTCTGCGGCATAGAACTGCTGGTCAGCATTATCTGTCTTGTTGGATACGAGGATGACAGGCAGTTTGGTACGTCGCAATATCTCTGCCACGTCCATATCGAGGTCGGTCACTCCTGTCTGTACATCTACGAGGAACAGCACGAGGTCAGCCTCTTCGGTAGCAATAAGCACCTGCTGGCGTATTGCATCCTCAAAGATGTCGTCAGAATTGACTACCCATCCTCCTGTATCTACTACTGAAAATTCTTTTCCGCACCATTCGCATTTGCCATACTGGCGGTCGCGTGTGGTGCCTGCTACGTCACTTACTATGGCATGACGTGTCTGTGTCAGCCTATTGAAAAGTGTTGACTTGCCTACGTTGGGGCGTCCTACTATTGCTACTAAATTTCCCATTTTTCATTTCCCCTCCTTTAGGGGTTTCTCTTTTTGCTCAGTATCTTATACTGGGTTTATATTACTCTGGGGATTTTTTCTATTTTACGGTTTTAAGGTTTTAAGGTTTTGAGGTTTTAAGGAATATAGCGTAACTTCCGCAAAAGCGAAGCGACCGCATAACCGCATAACCGCATAACCGCCTCAAATATCGTAATAACCGAAATGTGACAGTTCCTTGTCGCTTTGTCGCCAATCCTTATTCACTTTGACGAAAGTTTCGAGGAAAATACTTTTATCAAAGAATTTCTCAAGGGCTTTTCTTGCTTCTGTATTTACTTTCTTGATGGCCACTCCTTGATGCCCGATGATGATACCTTTCTGCGAGTCACGCTCTACGTATATTGTAGCCGTGATGTGTATTCGCCTGGCATCTTCCTTGAATGATTCGCAACGTACCTCTACGGAATAAGGTATCTCCTTGTCATAGTATAGAAGTATCTTCTCACGTATTATCTCTGAGACGAAGAAGCGGGCAGGCTTGTCTGTCAACTGCTCTTTGTCGAAATAAGGAGGTGAGTCGGGCAGCAGTTCCTTGATGCGTCTGAGAAGAATATCCACTCCAAATTTGTTTTTCGCTGATATTGGAAGTATCTCAGCGTTCGGGAGCAGCTGGTGCCATTTAGCCACTATCTGTCCGAGCCATTCGTTGTTGGCATCCCGCTTGCCCTTTGCCTGTTCCTTGCCTTTATCGTCCTGCGGCACGGCATCAATCTTGTTGATGAGCAGGATGACGGGGATGGTCTGCTGGGCCACCTTGTCGAGGAAGTCGCGGTTCTTCTCCGGGTCTTCCACCACGTCGGTAACGTAGAGCAGCACGTCAGCATCCTTTAGTGCCGACTCGGAAAAAGCGAGCATCGTCTCCTGCAACTTGTAGTTGGGCTTCAGGACACCTGGAGTGTCAGAGAACACTATCTGCATGTCGTCAGTGTTCACGATACCCATGATGCGGTGCCTCGTAGTCTGAGCCTTAAATGTTGCAATACTGATACGTTCCCCGACGAGTTGGTTCATCAGGGTGGATTTTCCTACATTGGGATTACCTACGATATTTACGAATCCTGCTTTGTGCATAGTTGATGAAAGACGGATTGACAGAGCCAATCTATAAGAAGAAAACGCACCCATTATACCTGTGTGATAAGGGGTGCGTTTTTCTTGATTGATATTTTATGGAATATATGTTAAGGCATAGCCTGCATTACGCATTCTTTACAGCCTCAGCACCGTTGTAGCCCCATTTCAGGAAAGCGGCACCATGTACGAAACCTGCTCCGAATGCAGTAATGATTACATTGTCACCCTTCTTGAGCTTCTCTTCAAAATCCCAAAGAGCGAGAGCGATAGAAGCAGCACTGGTATTACCATAGTGCTCGATATTGACCAGAACCTTCTCCATAGGGAGGTCAAGTCGTTTGGTGACAGCCTCGATAATTCTGAGATTAGCCTCATGCGGGATAACCCAGTTGACATCTTTCTCTTCAAGCTCGTTGCGCTTCATTATCTCCTTTACATCGTCTGACATACTTGTCACGGCATAGCGATAGACCGTTCTGCCTTCCTGATAGATGTAGTGCATACGATGGTCGAGAGAGTAGCGTGAAGCAGGGCAAACAGAGCCACCGGCTTTCATGTGTAGGAAAGGAAGACCTTGTCCGTCGGTACGCAGGAAAGAGTCCTGAAATCCTACGCCTTCCTCTGTTGTAGCCTCTATGAGTACAGCGGCAGCGCCATCACCGAAGAGTACGCAAGTCTGGCGATCCTGATAATCTACCATACTTGACATTTTTTCAGAAGCGATAACCATCACTTTCTTGTATCTTCCGCTCTGGATGAAAGCGCAGGCCATATCTACAGTATATAGGAAGCCACAGCAGGCGCAAGATACGTCAAAGCCGTGTGCATTCTTCATGCCGAGCTTACCTATTACGATAGAGGCATTGGAGGGGAAAGGATAGTCAGGCGTGGTGGTAGCTACAATGACGCAGTCGATAGTGTTCACGTCAACGCCGGTCTTCTTTACCAATTGCTTTGCAGCCTTACGAGCGAGATAGCTGGAACCAAGTCCTTCCTCTGTAAGGATGCGACGCTCTTTGATACCCACACGAGTGGTAATCCATTCATCACTGGTATCTACCATACGTGAAAGCTCCTCATTATTGAGGATATAGCTTGGTACGTATCCGCCGACACCAGTGATTACAGCATTATTTTTTTTCATTATTCAAATGTTACTCTGCAACCTCGTCCTTTACAATAGCCACCTTACCACGATACATGCCACAAGTAGGACATACGGTGTGGTAAACATAGAAAGCACCGCAGTTTGGACAAACTGCGAGTGTAGGAGCTACTGCCTTGTCATGTGTACGACGCTTGAGAGTACGTGTCTTTGATTGTCTTCTTTTAGGATGTGCCATTTTGTTTTAATGTTTTAATTCTTTTCTTTTAATTCTGTAAGTTTGCTCCAGCGTGGGTCAACGGCTGTATTATCATCTCCATCACCACTTCGGGTGGCTGACAACTCATCGAGCTTTTCCGTCATCGCAGTATTGCATTTACCAGGTGCATGAACGTGCTTAATGGGCAACGACAACGCTATTGACTCATAGATGACCCATGAGAGGTCGAGCATTCCTTCGTTCTCGTCCACTGTAATGGTATCATCATCTTCACTGTCTGCAATGCCCAGTTTTACTATAAACCTATTATCTGACTCTACTGATTGCTCCATATCATCAAGACAACGGTCACAGGTCACAACGACAAAACCCTCAGTACAAATCTGCATATCGAAGTAATTCTCCGCCTTACGCAAAGTCACCCCGACATTGACGCTACCACGTTGTATCTCAGCACCTTCCAATGCCAAGAAGTAGTCATCGCCAAGCATCCAGTTCTTCTCTATCGAGCCTTCCTTGAATGCTTTCAAATCTATTCTTAAGGTCTCTAAACTAAACATTTGGCTGCAAAGGTACTACTTTTTTTTGGAATGACAAAATCTTTCTTACAAAAAGTGACCTTTTTTCATTATCTTTCCATTCCTACGTGCTATCTTGAGAAATTAATGGTTATCTTTGTAAGGTGGTTCTCATATATTAGCCTTGAGGTGGGTTCTATTAATTCCCGCCGTCAAAAATGTTAATTATGTAGGTTTGACGTTTTGTCATCTTTTGGTTTCTTTTCGGTTCAAATCGTAAGTCTCATCGGTCACGTAGCCCGCTACGCTCCCTCTTCAACTTACAATTTGTCCTCGAAAATAAATCCAAAATATGACAAAGCGAATTAATAGAACCCACCTTGACAGATTTGGATTCTATTTACCCTCTCTGAGAATGTATATAGAATTTATCTACAGTGGGTGTTTTTTTGAAACGCCCTATAAGATTTTGATAATCAATGGTATTTATGAAGTATAAAGGATTGACAGCACAAGAAGTAACGTACAGCAGAGAAAAGCACGGCAACAATATTCTCACTCCTCCCAAAAAGGATTCGCTGTGGAAAGAATTTGTACAGACTCTGACAGGACCTTTCGGACATCTTATACCAGGATGGAGCAACGGCGACAGCCTCGTCTTCATCCTCGAAATAGCCGCCCTCCTCTCCGCCACCATCTCCATATCGGAATACTACGGACTGTTTGGTCTCGCGGCAACTCACGACACGAAGGTATTCTTCGAGCCTGTCGGCATCATCCTCGCCATCATCCTCGCCACGGGCATTTCCTTCTTCTTCGAGACTAAGGCACGGCGGGAGTTTGAACTGCTCAATCAGGTCAATGACGACGAGCCTTACCAAGTGATAAGAGACGGCAGGGTGACCAGCATACCCAAGCGTGACATCGTGGTGGGCGACATCGTGATGCTCTCTACAGGAGAGGAGGTGCCTGCCGACGCAGAACTTTTAGAGGCTTCTTCCTTGAGCATCGACGAATCTTCTCTCACCGGTGAGCCTATCTGCCGAAAGACTACCAATATTGAGCTCTATGATAAAGAAGCGACCTTCCCGAGCAACCACGTCATGCGCGGCACGAAAGTGATGGAGGGGCACGCTGTCTGCCGTGTCTTCGCCGTCGGTGACGGCACGGAGAACGGCAAGGTGTTCACCGCCGCACAGATAGACAATAACGTGAAGACTCCCCTCGACGAGCAGTTTGACCGCCTCGGTCTGGTCATATCCCTCGCAAGCTATGCCATCGGATTCATCGTGGTGGCAGGAAGGATGGTTGCATTCTGCCGTGGCAATGCCGACCCTTTGGGCGACCCGAACATCGTGCCCTATATCCTCCAGTCGATAATGATTGCCGTGACCCTCGTCGTATGCTCCGTGCCTGAGGGGCTTCCCATGGCTGTGACCCTCTCCCTGGCTCTCTCCATGCGCCGGATGCTGAAGACCAACAACCTTGTACGCAAGATGCACGCCTGCGAGACGATGGGTGCGACGACGGTGATATGTACGGACAAGACGGGCACTCTCACCCAGAATAGGATGCAGGTGACAGAGGCTATGCTCGATGCAGACGACATCGAACTGGCTTATCAGAACATGGCAGTGAACAGCACCGCCGTCATTGGCTGCGACAGCGAGGGAAAAGAGGCTCTCCTTGGCAACCCTACCGAGGGCGCACTGCTGCTCTATCTGCGCTCGCAGGGCAAGGACTATGCCGCCATGCGCAGTGCGGCTCGCATTACGCAGGAAGTGCCTTTCTCCACCGAGAGGAAGTATATGCAGACGACGGTGGTCATCGGTGACCGTGAGGTGTGTCTGACAAAGGGTGCTCCCGAGATTGTCCTCGATATGTGCAGCGACTCTGCCTTTGCAAGGAAGGACATCGAAGAGCAGCTGCTGAAATATCAGTCGCAGGGTATGCGCACTCTGGGCTTCGCTGCCGACAAGCGTTTCCTCGGCATAGTGGCTATCAGCGACCCCGTGCGTGCTGACGTGCCCGATGCCATACGTGAATGTATTGATGCCGGCATCGGGATTAAGATTGTCACGGGCGACACTCCGGCTACGGCACGTGAGATAGGCAGGCAGATAGGTCTGTGGAAAGACAACGATACTGACAGGAACATCATCACGGGGCCCGACTTTGCCGCCCTCTCCGACGAGGAGCTGTCCGCTCGCGTCAATGAGATAAAGATTATAGCCCGCGCACGCCCAATGGACAAGAAGCGCCTGGTGGAGGCTTTGCAGCGCAACGGAGAGGTGGTGGCTGTCACCGGCGACGGTACAAACGATGCACCGGCTCTGAAAGCGGCGCACGTGGGACTGTCGATGGGCGACGGCACAAGCGTGGCAAAGGAAGCATCGGACATCACCATCATCGACAACTCTTTCTCAAGCATCGGGCGTGCCGTGATGTGGGGACGCTCGCTGTATCGTAACATACAGCGGTTCATTCTCTTCCAGCTTACGGTAAACGTGGCTGCCTGCCTCATAGTGCTTGCTGGTGCATTCATGGGCACGGAGTCACCCCTCACCGTGACCCAGATGCTGTGGGTGAACCTTATCATGGACACCTTCGCTGCCATGGCTCTCGCATCGCTCCCGCCTTCCGCTTCGGTCATGCAGGAAGCTCCACGCAACCGCAAGGCGTTCATCATCGACAAGAAGATGGGAATGAGCATTATAGGCACTGGCATGGCTTTCTTCCTCGTACTTGTCGCCATGCTGTACGTCTTTGAGCACGGCACTCTTGACGTGCAGTCAATGACCGACCTTATCGCCGTCGGCTGCAGCCTCGGTGCACACCGCGCTCCTACGACATACGAGTTGTCACTGCTCTTCACCACGTTCATCATGTTCCAGTTCTGGAATCTCTTCAACGCCCGCGCTTTCTCCACAGGTCGCTCAGCGTTTCATCTCCGTGGTTGTAAGGGATTCGTAGGCATAGCCTCAGCAATCATCATCGGACAACTGTTCATAATGAATCTTGCAGGCCAGTTCTTCAACGTGGTCCCCATCTCCCTCACCGACTGGCTCATCATAACCATAGCCACCGCCTCCGTCCTCCTCGTAGGAGAGATAGTGAGGAAGCGGGGGTAGGTTTTTGGTTGTGGGGTAATAATGTTTTTCCAATGGAGTCTTCTCTAAAGAAAAAGCTGCACCAACCAACAAACCAAAACCAAAACCAAAAACGAAAACCAAAAACCAAAAATCTGGTGCTCTTCGACCAGGTCGAAGAGTAAAACAACCCAAAACCAACAACCAAGAAGAAAAATGCTCTACCCCAAAAACATAGAACAGAAAATAGGCTTCCAAGAAATAAGGACATTACTCCAGGAACGCTGCCAGTCGCCTTTAGGCAAGGAGAGAGTGACCGAGATGTCGTTCTCCAAAGATGCTGGCGAGATAAGCGAATGGCTCACGCAGATAAAGGACTTCCGCCACATGAAGGAGGAGCATGACGACCTGCCCATACAGTATTTCTACGACATGAGGGAAAGCATCGCACGAATGCGCCTCGAAGGCACACACATGGAGGAGGAAGAACTCTTCAACCTGCGTCGCTCCCTTGACACCATCGACAAACTCGTCAAACTCGTCAGAGAGAGCGATAGGGATGAAAGCCATGACGGCAATCAGGACGTCTCCTCTTCGCCCACACCCAAGGAGGCTCTCGGCTACGGCAAGCACTACCCTGCCCTATACCGCCTTGCTGACGGCACGGCCACGTTCCCCGAGATAGTGCGACTCATCGACCGCACCCTCGACAAGTTCGGCAAGGTGCGCGACAACGCCAGCCCCGACCTTGCACGCATACGCCGCGAACTGGCACAGACCGAAGGAAGCATATCACGCATACTCAACGGCATACTGCGCTCGGCACAGGCGGAAGGGCTCGTGGAAAAGGATGCCGCTCCTGCCTTGCGTGACGGCAGACTCGTCATCCCCGTGGCTCCCGCCATGAAGAGACGGCTGAAAGGTATCGTGCACGACGAGAGTGCTTCGGGGCGCACCGTGTATATCGAACCAGCGGAGGTGGTGGAAGCCAATAACAAGGTGCGCGAACTGGAGAACGACGAGAGGCGCGAAGTAATACGCATACTCAAGGAGATAGCAGCCGAGATACGTCCGTGGTGGCGCATGGTGCACGACTCCTATTCTTTCCTCGCCGCCATCGACTTCATCAACGCCAAGGTCTCTCTTGCCGAATATCTCAACGCCATAGAGCCTAACATCAAGATGAAACCCATGGTGGACATGATAGAGGCCAAGCACCCTCTGCTAAAATTGTCGCTGGAGAGACAGGGCAAGAAAGTTGTGCCGCTCGACATATCCCTCACTCCGCAGAAGCGCATACTGATTATCTCCGGACCCAATGCCGGCGGCAAGTCGGTATGTCTCAAGACTACGGGACTCATACAGTATATGCTGCAGTGCGGTCTCTCCGTACCTGTCAGCGAGAGAAGCACCATGGGTATCTTCCATGACATCATGATTGACATCGGCGACGAACAGAGCATAGAGAACGACCTCTCCACCTACTCCTCCCACCTGCTCAACATGAAGAACATGATACGTCAGGCTCACCGCCACTCTCTTCTTCTCATTGACGAGTTCGGCTCGGGCACGGAGCCCGGCATCGGCGGTGCCATAGCGGAGGCGGTGCTGAAACAGTTCTGTGAGCACGGGGCTTTCGGAGTGATAACCACCCACTATCAGAACCTCAAGCATTTCGCCGACTCCCACGAAGGCATCGCCAACGGTGCCATGCTCTACGACCGTCACGAGATGCGCGCCCTGTTCCAGTTGCAGATAGGTCGCCCCGGCTCTTCCTTTGCCATCGAGATAGCACGCAAGACGGGGCTTCCCGAGGTCGTCATACAGGATGCTTCGGAGATAGTAGGTCAGGACTACATCCAGAGTGACAAATATCTTCAGGACATAGTACGCGACAAACGATACTGGGAGTCGAAGCGTCAGGCGGTACACCAGCGTGAGAAAGACATCGAGCGCACTATCTCCAAGTATGAGGCAGGACTGACCGAGGTGGAGCAGGAACGCAAGAACATCCTGCGGCGTGCCAAGGAACAGGCAGAAGAACTGCTGCGTGAAGCCAACAAACGCATCGAGAACACCATCCGTGAGATACGCGAGGCTCAGGCGGAAAAGGAGGCTACACGCCGTCTGCGCGAAGAGATGAAGGCCTTCGAAGCAGAGGTGCAGGACGTGGATTCCACAGCCAACGACGAGGCGATAGCACGCAAGATAGCGCAGATTCAGGCCCGCAAGGAGCGCAAGGAGAAGCGTAAGGCGGAGAAGAAAGCCCAGGCATCGCAGACCTCACCGTCTTCCCCGAAGGATGTCTCCCCCACGGCGGCAAGCAAGCGGAGTGACGATACCCTGTCTTTCTCCAAGGATGACACGGTAAGGATAAAGGGCACGAAGTCAATAGGCTGCATCGAATCGGTGGATGCCAACGGCAAGATGGCTACGGTCATATTCGGAGATATGCGCACCAAGATGCGCACTGACAGGCTGGAGCACGCCACTGCGCCAAAGGAGGCGGACCGCCCCTCTGCCCTCTCCTCCTCATATACCGCTTCCTCACGCACCACACGCGAGACCATCGACAACCGTCGTGCCAACTTCCATCAGGACATCGACGTGCGCGGTATGCGTGGCGACGAGGCTCTGACCGCCGTGCAGTATTTCATCGACGATGCCATCCTCGTAGGCATGACACGCGTGCGCATCCTCCACGGCAAGGGCAACGGTATTCTCCGCCAACTCATCCGTCAATACCTGAATACCGTCCCCAACATCCTATCAGCCAAGGATGAGCACATACAGTTTGGTGGAGCCGGCATCACGGTCGTGGAGATAGAATAGCGTCTTTACTTTTTGAGATACATCCTCTGACAATAGAACTACATAAATCAAAACAACCATACGACAATATTAGAGAAGAAAACATAAAAAAAACACCTTTGTGTCGTACAATTGCCGCAAATGCCTTGAATTGTTAAAAATGCCTTGTAAAACGAATATTTTTTTCGCTAACATAACATAAAATAGAGAAAAAGCATTATATTTGCACTCGTAATACATAATTATATCCCTATATGAGTAAAACAACGATGGGTAATAAACTGCCCCGAAAACTGGAACAGAAGATGCAGACGGTTGGTGAGCAAATCAGACTTGCCAGATTGCGCCGTAATCTTAGTGTTGCTCAGGTGGCTGAACGTGCAACCTGCTCACCTATGACCATTGCCAGGATAGAGAAAGGTGCGCCAACTGTTGCTATCGGCATCTATCTCCGTGTGCTCTATGCCCTCCAGCTGGATGATGACATCTTGTTGTTGGCTAAAAAGGATGAAATGGGTAGGGCATTACAGGATCTTGCACTGAAACTTCGTGAACGTGCCTCTAAAAAGTAATAAGGTATGAAGAGGCTGTATGTATATGCGGATTTCGACTGGCTTGACGAACCAATGCTTGTCGGTGAACTTGGCTATGAATCCCTTCGTGGCTCAGACTCCTATTCTTTCAAGTATGACAATGAATGGCTCCGTCAGTATGGCAGCCTCTTTCTGAGTGCCGACATCAACAACTATCCCGGTCAGCAATACACTCAGCTGGATAGGGACATATTCGGCTGCTTCAGCGACGCCTTGCCTGACCGTTGGGGAAGATTGCTACTTAACCGTCGAGAACAAATTCTTGCCACGGAAGAGAAACGCCCGATACATAAGCTTTCGTCATTTGATTACCTCATTGGTATAGATGACTATTCTCGCATCGGTGGTTTCCGCTTTAAAGAAAATCAAGATGGAGGGTACATCAATTGTGAGAAATCGCTTCGTATTCCCCCTTTGACCGAAATACGGGCATTGGTGGCAGCCAGTATGAAGATTGAAAAGTGTGAGGAGCAGAATCAGTTGCCTGAAAAGAAATGGCTCTTGCAACTCGTTCATCCTGGCACTTCGCTTGGCGGTGCCCGTCCTAAGGCAGGAGTAATGAATGATGAAGGCCTGCTTTGCGTAGCTAAGTTCCCATCAAGGAACGACGACTATGATGTAGGTCTTTGGGAGCACCACAGTCATCTGTTGGCGAAAGAGGCTGGAGTCATTGCTGCAGAGACGAATGTTGTTGAGACGAGCGAGAAGTACCACGCCTTACTTTCCAGACGTTTCGACCGGACAGCCGAAGGACGAAGAAAGCATTTTGCATCAGCACTGACCTTGCTGGGCTTGAATGATGGCTGTGATGCCAAGACGGGCAACGGCTACCTGGACATTGTGGATTTCATCCTCCAGAACTGTTGTAACGTGGAGCAGAACCTTCTTCAGCTATATCGTCGAGTGGCATTCAATATTGCTATCGGCAATAGTGATGATCATTTCCGCAATCACGGATTCCTGCTGACTCCACGTGGCTGGACGCTCTCACCGGCATACGACATGAATCCGACTCTGAATGAATACCAGGCTTTGCTCATCAATTCCACAACGAATCATGCTGACCTTCAGGTATTGCTTGAATCCTCGGAGGAGTATATGATAGGCAAAGACGAAGCCGCGCGTATCATCGAAGAAGTGAAGGCTGGTGTGAAGCATTGGAAGTCGATTGCCACTCGTATAGGTATAGCCAAGCGAGAAATGGATGTGTTTGAACAGGTATTCAACCGCTCATTAGAATGAACAAAAAAATATATTGCTGTTATGTAGAAGAAAAACAGAACAGCACAAAAAAACAGGAAAAACCGTTGGGGCGGGTTGTAGGTTGTGGG
>CALZJQ010000063.1 GCA_945787895.1 uncultured Prevotella sp.
TGAACGCCCAATAGGCAGAGTTAAATATGCGCTAAGTTAATTCCGCCAACGGGTTTCCGTTCTTTTATTTTCGTAATATATCTGTCAGAAATCATATCTTTGTTTTTTTTCTGTCTGTTTGCGATATTTTCAGAATTTTTTGTAAATTTGCAGACATGAAAAAACAAAAGTCTAAAAGGCGGGGGATTTTATCTTCAATGTCTTTCCGCATCAATCTGGTGCTCATCGTAGTGATGGCTGTCCTTGGATGGTCATTCACTAAGGTCATGACTATGCTCGTCAGCGGCATCAGCAACATGGCAAGGATGTCCACTATGGCAAAAGTGGTGAAGACAAATATCGAGGGAAATGTAAATCATGTGGAAAGTGTCATGATGACCGCAGCTCTTTCTGCAAGGCAAAAAGTCCTGACAGAAGCCAATTCTGCATTGGTATGTGACAGTATCGTAGAAAGGACAGAAGAGATAGATACTGTTTTTGTGGCTTATTCGAATAAAAAAAATCCAGACATTGAAAGCTGTATTGACTCAGCAATCGTCACAGCTTCAAATGTCTGGAGCAATCCTCATTACGCAGTAAGGAATGGAAAGAAATACCCTGTCGTAACGTTTGTCACTCCTATTCGCAACCCGCAAGGAAGGATATATGCAACGCTTTGTGCAAATGTCAACCTTCGCTGGCTGAAAGATATAGCTGATGATGAAGTCGGAATGGGAGAGGCATATGTTACTGTGACGACAGAAGACGGTATATATCTTTATAATCGTGACAGTACAAAGATAATGAAAAACATTGTCGATGTTCCGCAGATACCTATTGACAGTAGCAGAGTGGTAGGATATTTGAGCGGTTCGGTTTCGATAGGAGAGGATAATGATAACGATGCAAAGATAGCGAATGTCATAGACAAGACAGGATGGAGGGTAAAATGTGTCGTGCCGCTGCGTGACAATAATGAGATGACTATGATTATAAGCATTCTTGTAGTTGTGATGCTTGTGCTTCTTTTCCTTGCCATAATCTCTTGTATCATATTGACTGTCAATTGGCAACTGAGACCTCTTGGACGTATTGCAGATGCTGCTGATGCCATAGCAGGAGGTGATTTCAATAATAAGTTGCCAAAAGTTAGTGGACATTCTGACATATCACACCTCAGGGATTCTTTTGTCGTTATGCAGCGAGAGCTCGTAAGATACATTGATGACCTGCGCACTACCACGGAGAAGAAGGCAAGTATGGAGCGTGACCTCCATATTGCCGCTCAGATACAGAATGGTCTCATACCTAAGTCTTTCCCTGCTTTTCCTGAAAGAAATGACATAGACATTCACGGACTTCTCGTTCCTGCTAAAGAGGTGGGAGGTGACATCTTTGATTTCTTCATCCAGGATGAGAAACTGTTCTTCATGATAGGTGATGTCTCGGGAAAAGGAGTGCCTGCTTCTCTGTTCATGATGGTAGTAGGACACCTTTTCCGCAATGTTGGAAGGTATAGCAACAATCCTTCTGTCATTGTTTCTGGTATAAATAATGGACTTGCAGAGGGTAACGAACAGAATATGTTCTGCACACTTTTCTGTGGTGTCCTTGATATGGAAACGGGAAAACTGGATTATTGCAACGCAGGTCACAATGCTCCGATATTCATTAATAAAGGAAGGGCAGAGTATATGAAACCATGCACTAATCTTCCAACTGGTATTCTCGCTGATTTCCCTTATCAGGGAGAAAGTATGCAAATAGAGAGAAATAATGCTCTGTTTCTGTACACTGACGGAGTTACAGAGGCTGAGAATAGGGATAATGCGCTATTTGGTGATGAGAATACTCTAAAAATTGTCGATATTCTAAAAGATTCGACAATGGAAGATTTGTCAAATGGAGTCTTTGATGCCGTTAAAGCCTTTGTAGATGGAAATGAGCAGAGTGATGACATTACCATGCTGTGCCTGCGTTGGAAATAAGAAATCATTAAGGAGAATGCCATCGCAATCAATGATATGTGCGAGTAGTTGATGTATTTGCCTTTCTGCAGAACTTCGAAAAGAAAGTAGTTTTTGGGGGCGGTTAGCTGATGGATTGCTGTGAATTGGGACATATTTCCATAAATGGGCATTCCTTACATTTTGGTGCTCTGCTCGTACATACATACCTTCCGTGTAGCAGAAGCCAATGATGAGCATCTGGAATGTCTTCGTTTGGGATATGCTTTGTTAGTTCTATCTCGACCTTATATGGAGTGTTGTCAGTTTTTCTGACAAGTCCGAGACGGTGAGAAACTCTGAAAATGTGAGTATCTACGGCCATAGCTGATTTACGGAAGGCTATGGCTTGAATTACATTGGCAGTTTTTCTCCCTACGCCTGGTAGTCTGAGAAGCTCATTCATCTCTGACGGTACCTCCCCATTGTAGTTATTGACGAGTATCTTTGCAGTCTTCACAAGATGCTTTGCTTTTGCGTTGGGGTAGGAGATACTCTTCACATATTCGAAAATTTCGCTCTCTTCCGCTTCTGACATTGCTTTTGCGTCAGGATAGTCACGGAAGAGTGAGGGAGTGACCATGTTGACGCGTTTGTCTGTACATTGTGCGCTGAGTACCACGGCAACAAGTAATTGGAACGTACTTCCAAAGTTAAGTTCGGAGGATACGCTGCCCATGTTGCGTCGAAAGTAATCGAGTATGAATGAGTATCTTTCCTTTTTGTTCATGACTTTTCTTGTGGGATGGTTGTTCGGGAGTCTTGTTGTCTGGATGTTTTGTTGTTCGGATATTTGTCTTGACTCATTGGTTGAAAGTCGAAAACAAACAAATATCTGTCAAACCTTGACCGTTAAAACGCTAAATCACGGAATCTTTTCTTTCCTTTCGCATAGTATTCCCATAGTATGCTCTTGCTGAAAATCTGGGGAATGTCATCCGTCTTTCTCATTGCCTTGATGCGTTTCCGGTCTTTGTCAAAGTCGTGCTTCCACTTGTTGAACTCTTTCCTGCCACGGATTACAGCCTTGAAGTCGCCGTAACTGCGCCCAAGTATGAGCATCTGGAATGCTGCAAGCCAGTCGAGGAAGAGGCGCATTCGCATTACTTTCTTCAGTTCGCTCTCGGGGAGGTTCTTGTATAGCATCGTGAGATTGTTGCGGAAGTTGAGGAATGTCTTCCGTGGATTGCCTTTTGGCAATGTTCCTCCGCCGAGATGGTACGCTATGCTGTTGGAAATACAATATATCTTTCTTCCCATTAGTCGTATTCTCCAACAAAGGTCAATCTCTTCATTATGGGCAAAGAAGCGACCGTCCAATCCTCCTGCTTCCCAATAGTCCTTTGACCTGATCATCATGCAGGCTCCCGTAGCCCATAATATCTCTGCGTTTTCATCGTATTGACCTTCGTCTTTCTCCACGGTGTCAAAGATTCTGCCACGGCAGAAAGGATAGCCATATCTGTCGAGGTAGCCTCCTGCAGCACCAGCATACTCAAAGCTCTCCCTGTCCGTTATGGCGCAAAGCTTTGGCTGGCAAACGGCAACATCGGGATGGCTTTCCATAAACTCAATCATCGGGGCAAGCCATCCTTCGGGAACCTCTACGTCAGAATTGAGTAATAGGTAGTATTCCGTATCTATCTGTTTCAGGGCTTTGTTGTAGCCTTCTGCAAAACCGTAGTTCTTGTCAAGGACTATGGTTCTTATTGCTGGGAAATCGGTTTCAAGCATCTTCAGGGAGTCGTCGTCCGATGCGTTGTCTGCAATGATAATCTCTGCTTCTTCAGAATGTCCTATCACCGTAGGCAGGTACGTACGCATCATGTGCGCCCCGTTCCAGTTGAGTATTACTATCGCTACCTGTTTCATACTATCTCACAAATCAGTGCCGTCTTGTCGTGATTGAAGCCTTTAAGCCTAACTCTTGTCAGTTTGTTGTCGTACTCATCCTTAGCCTTGTTTGCCGGCAACTCCACTCTTACGTAATTGTCTGTAAATCCGTGCATGGCTTTACCGCGTGATGCTTTTTCGAACAGTACCTCTTTTTCTTTGCCTATATGGTCGGAATAGAATGCCTGTGTCTTGCTGTCTGAGAGAGATATCAGCCGCTGACTCCTTGCTTTCTTGTCTTTGGGCTCTACGATGTATGGTATCTTCAATGCTGCTGTTCCTGGTCTTTCAGAGTATGGGAATACGTGCAGCTGCGTGACGGGAAGTCTATTGAGCAACTCGTATGTCTCTTCGAAGCACTCAGGTGTCTCCCCTCTTGTGCCTACCATCACGTCAATACCGAGAAAGGCGTCGGGTATCAGATGCTTTATGAGTCGGATTTTTTCAACGAAAAGGGCAGAGTCGTAGTGACGGCGCATAAGTTTCAGCACGGTATCAGAACCTGATTGCAGGGGAATGTGGAAATGTGGCATGAATGCACGGCTCTTGGAACAGTATTCTATCAGCTCCTTGTCAATGAGGTCAGGCTCCAGACTTGAGATGCGGTAGCGTTTTATGTCCTCTATCTTGTCGAGAGCTTTGACGAGGTCGAT
The DNA here is from genome assembly GCA_945787895.1 of uncultured Prevotella sp. Classification (GTDB taxonomy): domain Bacteria; phylum Bacteroidota; class Bacteroidia; order Bacteroidales; family Bacteroidaceae; genus Prevotella. The sequence continues at coordinate 4,532 of CALZJQ010000063.1, forward strand.
GAATTTCTCTCCCGTAGATTGTCCGAAGTCGCCGATGTTTACGCCCGTAATCACGATTTCTTTAGCTCCTTTCTGTGCGGCTTCACGTGCTTGGGCTACGAGACTCTCTATGCTTGGATTGCGGGAATTGCCCCGCGCAAAGGGTATGGTGCAGTATGTGCAGTAATAATTACAGCCGTCTTGTACCTTGAGGAAATAGCGTGTTCTGTTACCGCGGGAGCATGAGTGCTGGAATGTTTTTATATCCTTTGTCTTTACAGTGTGGTATTCTCCACATTGTCTTTCATTCGTGTCGTTGTTTTTGTAGTTGTTGCTCCATGCGTCTGACAGATAATCAATGAGGTTTGCTTTCTCATTGCTGCCGAGTACGAGGTTCACTCCTTCGATTTTTGCCACGTTCTCTGCCTCCAGCTGCGCATAGCATCCGGTCACGACAACGAAGGCGGAGGGATTTTCTTTTATCATCTTCCTGATAGCCTGCCTGCATTTGCTGTCTGCTACTTCCGTGACAGAGCAGGTGTTTATCAAGCAGATGTCTGCAATCTCGTCCTTCTCGGCTGTCCTTACGCCCATTTCCTGCAACATTTGTCCAAAGGTAGATGTCTCAGAAAAGTTGAGTTTGCAGCCAAGTGTAAAATATTTTGCTGTCTTGCCTTGAAAAGCTGAAGTGTCAATCATTATGCCGTTGCCTTGTTAAAACTGTTGTTTTGTTGTCCAATGTCGTTGGACTGTCAGGAAGTAATGCCAACCATAGACCAACAACCCCAAAACCCAAAACCCACAACCACCTTATTATATATAGTCTTCTGCAAAGGTACAAAATAAAAAGTAAATCACCAAGGTTTTTGTGTGCGCAAACAGTAGAAAAGTGTTAAAAAATGGATATATTTGTTTTCTGAAAAAGATTTAACCTTTATTCACATTATGTAATGTATTGATATTTAATGATATACAAAAAAGTTACAAAAAGACATGAAAAAAAGTCATAAAAAAATGATTGTAGTATTAGAAAAATGCGTACCTTTGCAGTGTTTTAATAAACATAGATTGTTTTACATATTAAAAAAGCAAAGAAAATGAAGAAATTAGTTTTTATGTTCGTAGCTATCGCAGCTATCTCTTTCGCATCATGTGGTCAGAAGACAGAGCAGGCTGCTCCTGCTGAGGATACAGTAGATACAACAGCTGCTCCTGCTGATACTGCTGATTCTGTTGCAGTTCCTGCTGATACTACTGTTGCTGAGTAATTAGCTCGACACGAACAGTAAAGAGTGAGCCGTTGGAACGATGTGATCATCGCACCAACGGTTTTTTTTGTGCCTGAATTATCGGTTATATCTCTGATAGTTCTAACCAGCGCATTTCCTTTTCATCAAGTTCTGCGTTGAGTAATGGCAGGCGTTTGCTCATTTCCGTGATTTGTTCTACGGAGATGTTGCCCGAACTCAGTGCTGACTCTATTGCAGTCTTTTCTGCAGTCAGGACTTCGATGTCTTTTTCCAACTGTGTGAACTCCATCTTTTCTTTGTAGGTCATCCTGCGTTTTTGCGGAGCGGCATTGGGGTCACGCTGACTTCTGCCTGTTGTTGCTGAAGTCTGACAGTCCTTGCCTTTGTTGTTGGAAGGAGATTTTTGCGTTGTTTCTTTCTTTTCAGCCTCTTTCTTATCCTCTAATTTCTGCCATTCTCTATACTGAGTGTAATTGCCGGGGAAGTCTTTTATTTCCCCTTCTCCCTTGAAGACAAGCAGATGATCTACTACCTTATCCATGAAATAGCGGTCGTGGCTGACTACTATGACGCATCCGGGGAAGTCTTGCAGGTACTCTTCGAGTATCTGAAGCGTCTTGATGTCAAGGTCATTGGTCGGCTCATCAAGGACGAGGAAGTTAGGATTGCGCATCAGGACTGTGCAGAGGTACAGTTTTCGTTTCTCTCCTCCAGACAGTTTATATACATAATTGTATTGTTGGTCGGGAGTAAACAGGAAATGTTGCAGGAATTGCGATGCCGAGAGATGTCTTCCCTGCCCGAGGTCAATATAGTCCGCTATGTTCCTGATGACGTCAATGACCTTCTGATTATCGTCGAACTGCAGACCTTCCTGTGAGAAATATCCGAACTTTACCGTCTCTCCTATGTCAAACTTTCCTGAATCTACAGGCTCAATGCCGAGCAGGAGCTTCAGGAAAGTGGACTTTCCTGTTCCGTTATTACCGACAATACCCATCTTCTCAAAGCGGGCGAAGTTGTAATAGAAGTCCTTCAATATGGTCTTTCCCTCTCCAGAAGTTCCTTCCCTCGCAGGAAAAGCCTTTGAAACATACCGGCATTCAAATATCTTTGAACCGATATATACGTTGCTTGCCTTGAGTCTTATCTGTCTTTCCTCGATGCGTTGCTTGGCTACTTTCTCCAGTTCGTAGAAAGCCTCTTCACGATAACGTGCCTTATGCCCTCGAGCCTGTGGCTGGCGGCGCATCCATTCCAGTTCTCTTCTGTAGAGATTGTTGGCATGCTCGATATTTGCACGCGTGGCATCTATTCTCTGTTGTCTCTTTTCGAGATAGTAAGAGTAAGAACCTTTGTATGAGTAAATCGTCTTGTTGTCCAACTCGAGGATTATTGAGCAGACGTTGTCAAGGAAATAACGGTCGTGCGTCACCATGAGCAGGGTGCGGTTTCCCGTTGAGAGGAAGCCTTCCAGCCATACTACCATTTCAAGGTCGAGGTGGTTGGTAGGTTCGTCAAGAATGAGAAGGTCAGGATTGGAAATGAGAGTCTGCGCCAGAGCCACCCTTTTCTGCTGTCCTCCGCTGAGTTGAGAAATTGGCTGGTTGAGGTCTTTTATCCTCAGTTGGGTGAGTATTTGCTTTGCTTTCAGTTGTGCATCATCGTCAAAGTCAATGCCGTGGAAGCATGCTTCGAGTACGGAGGCATCTTTAGGAAACTTTGGTTCTTGCCTGAGATAGCCGATTTTTATTCCATTACGGAAGATGATGGAGCCGGAATCGCAGCCTTCCTCCCCGGTAAGCATGGAGAGAAGAGTCGTCTTTCCTGTTCCATTTTGTGCTATGAGTCCTACTTTCTGTTTTTCTCCGATGGAAAAGGAGATGTTTTCAAAGAGCACCCTCTCTCCAAATCTCTTGCTGACGTTCTGTATATCTACCAGTGGTTGCATAATGCCGGCTGTCGTTTTTTTTTTATGAACAGTATAACCTTTGTGACTTTTCTTACTCGTTCCCTGCTGCTTCCGTGTCGTCGTTGGAGTCACTGTTGTGGAGAATAGAGTCTATATAGTCGAGCAATTCCTCCCTTCCCTGTTTCTTTTCTGATGAAGATATGAAGTAAGGAGGCAGTTCTTCCCAAACGTCGAGCAGGGATTTCATATAGTTTTCAACATTCATTCTTGCCCTGACCGGACCGATTTTGTCAGCTTTCGTGAAGACGATGCAGAAGGGAACTCCGTTCTCTCCAAGCCAGTCCATAAACTCACGGTCGATTTTTTGCGGGTCATGCCTGATGTCAATGAGCAGGAAGACGTTTGCGAGCTGCTCCCTGTAGAGGATGTATGAGGAAATCATATCGCTTATTTCTTTCTGCACCTTCTTTGACCTCTTGGCAAATCCATATCCCGGCAAGTCAACGATATACCATGAATTGTTGATGATGAAATGGTTGATGAGCAGAGTCTTTCCCGGAGTAGCAGATGTCTTGGCAAGTCCTTTGTGGTTGCATAGCATATTTATGAGACTTGACTTGCCGACGTTACTCCTTCCGATGAATGCAAACTCCATCATGTTGTCTTTTGGACACTGTGATATTTTGGCAGAACTGATTTTGTATTGTGATGAAATTATCTCCATTTGGTCGTTTTGTTGTTTAGTTGTTCGGTTGTCTTGTTGTTTTGTTGGTTGTTGTTGTGATTGAGTTTAGTCATTGACATTACAAGCCATATGACAACACAACTGTGTCAAGGCAAAGAAGTCTATTTTCCATATTTGTCGAGAAGCGGCTGTGCCATCTCGGAATTGAGTCCCTTTGCTTTCTCCAGTTCGGCTATGCCTTCTTTTTTCTTACCCATCTGTATGAGGGTCAGTCCGAGTATGGAATGCGCATCTCCATTGTCGGGGAACAGCCTTATGCACTCTGTGATGGTTTTAAGTGCATCGTCGAGCTTGTTTACCCGCACGAGCAGCATGGCTTTCTCTGCGAGATAGGTTGCCTCTTGCGGTGCCATGAGGCAGGCTTTCTCAATGTCATCTATGGCTTGCTGGTACAGGCGGCAACGCAGTTCCATCTGTTCACGCATATAATAGAATCCGGAAGAGAGTCTTTGCTGCATGATTTTCTCGTATGTATATAAATCATTGACAGCCTTCCGAGTGAGACCTGCCTCGTCCAGATACTGCGCACGTGCGAGGAAGAACGGGGCTGCATCGGCGGTATATGGCTCAGTGAAGCAGGCTACGGCACTGTCAAGCAGGGCAATTATCGTCTCCTTCTCAGCTTTAAGGTTTTTCTGGCACTGGGCTGCATCATAGAAACACTCAGCACTGCGCATATTAGTCTTCGTGACATCGATGAAGTCTTTGTATGCCATGTCGTAGTCTTGCTGTGCAAAGTAAATTTTTGCCCTGTGCAGGATGAAGGTAGGCTGCGGGTTTATGTCGTAAGCAGCCTTTATTTCTTCCATGGCTTTGTCGAGAGTCCATTCCGTGAAAGAAGAGTCAGCGGTGAACACCACCTTATTATATATAAGGCGTGAGAAGGCAAAGTGGGCCTCTTCCTTCTTGTCGCTTTTCTCCAAGCATTCCCTCATCACCACGTCAGCCTGCGCATATTCCCCCTTGTCTGTGTATGCGGAAGCCTTTGCATTATAACCTTCGTACGCATTGGGGAACAGTCTGATAAACTCGTCGCCCATAGCTATCAGGTTGTCGGGATTGTTACGGCTTTGAGCCATCATGAGGGCCAGCAGGGCCTGGTCGTAAGTGTCGGGCAATGCGACGCGGATATTGGTCTGCCTGATAGTAGCCTGATTGGCAGTAAGGGCATTGACTGTCATTGACATTGCATACTGCGCACTTGGGCAGTAAAGGTCTGTGCGTTTGGTGGCAGGCTGCATGAGTCCCATCAGTTCGCCGGAGGCATTGAGGAACGGTGAGCCGGCAAGGTCGTCGGAGGCTGTCTGTTCAAAGGTGTAGTAGGGCAGGTTGTCTGCGAAAGTCTCTACTATGGATGGAGAGAAACGCTTTATCGCGGGGTTCTTCATGCCATATTCTACCATCCAGCATTCTCCTCCTACGGGAACAGTCTCGGAAGTGATGTTGACGGGAGCAATCTGCATCTTCTTTTCGTTGGGTACGACAACCCTGAATTTCGATACATTGTATATTTCGTTTGCGCCTATGAGGCAATCTACGTCGTATTTCCTTCCCTGCGCATCTATGATATTCGCTGAAGAAGCACCTACAAACGGATTCCATGAACTGAGGGCAGTGCCGTCAGCATCGACGAGAATGCCGTAACTGGTGCTGAGAAGTTTTCCTTCTGCGTTGAAGGTAGTCAGTTTGAATATGTTCTTTGCAGCCTTCTTGACCTGTGATGACTGAGCCATTATTGGTAACATGGCTGCTATGATAATGCAGAGTGAGATAATTCTTTTCATTTGTATTGTCGTTCAGTCTTGTTTCTTATTGCGGTTAAGCAGTTCTTTTGCATTGATGACGGCGGCTTCTGAGATGTTTTCTCCGCTGAGCATCTGTGCTATTTCCTGTATTCGTTCCTCATCAGTGAGTCGCCTCATGATGGAGGTAGTGCCTTCTTTCGTGTCGCGTTTCTCTACTTTGTAGTGAGCCATTCCCATTGCGGCAATCTGAGGAAGGTGTGTGATGCTGAGCACCTGTCTGTCGGCCTTTCCCATTTGCAGCATGATTTCAGCCATCTTCTCCGCCATTTTTCCGCTGACTCCAGTGTCTATTTCGTCGAAGATGATGGTGGGCAGTTTGATTGCACCGCTTATCATGGCCTTCAGTGAGAGCATCACCCTTGCTATTTCTCCTCCCGAAGCTACCTGTGAGACCGGCCGCAGGGCCATGCCCTTGTTGGCAGAGAAGAGGAATGCCACGTGGTCTTGTCCGTCGTTGCCGAGGAGTTCGGTCTTTATTTCTACTGCAAACTGCACGTTAGGCATTCCAAGAGTGGTGAGTCTGTCGTGTATCTCCTTTTCTATTGCCTTGCCGGCTTTCCTTCTTGTAGCCGTTAGGGTGTCTGCCTTTTCTTTTGCTTCCTTGCGGAGACTCTCCACTTTTTCGGCAAGTAGGTGGAGTTCTTCATCAGAATTGTCGATGATGCTGATTGCGCCTTGCAACCTTTCCCTTTCTTCTATCAGTGCCTCCACCGTGTCCATACCGTATTTCCGCTGCAGGGAATATATGACATCAAGCCTTTCGTTGATATATTCCATCCTTGCGGGGTCGAAATCCACGTCCTCTGAGGCCGCACTTATCTCCTGCGCTATGTCTTTTATCTCGATGTAAGAGCTGTCGAGCCTTTCGGCAAGCGCAGCGATCTTTGGGTAAATGCTGGAAATGGAGTTGATGCGCGAGCATACGTTTTTTATGTTGCCCACTATGTCATTCGTGTCTCCGGAGAGCATTTCGTCAGCCTCGTAAAGTGCGGCTTTGATGTCTTCTGTATGTGATGCGCTTCTTCCTTCCTGTTCGAGTTCCTCCTGTTCGCCCTGTTTCAGGTTCGCCTCGGTCAGTTCATTGAGTTGGAAACGCATAAACTCCTCGTTGCGCTGTGATTCCTCTATCTGTCTCTTCATCTCCTGAAGAGCCTTTTCTGCATCATGGAATGCCTGGAATGCCTGAGTATATGCTTTCCGTTGCAGCGTGTTTTGGGCTATGATGTCGATGGTATTGAGTTGGAAATCCTCTTTTTGCAGGAGAAGGTTCTGGTGCTGTGAGTGGACATCCATGAGCATTTCCCCAAGCGACTTCATCTGGTGTATGGATGCCGGCGTGTCATTGATGAAGCCCCTGCTTTTTCCCGCTGCTGTCAGTTCCCTGCGTATTATGCAGTCGTCAGGGTCAAAGTCGATGTCGTTATTCTCAAACCATGTCTCCATACCATATTTCCCGAGGTCGAAATGTGCCTCTATGGTACACTTGCCCTCACCTGTCTTGATGGCTTTGGTGTCAGCCCTTTGTCCCATCAGCAGCGCTATTGCGCCGAGAATGATGCTTTTTCCTGCACCTGTCTCTCCTGTTATGACAGAGAAACCGGCGTCAAAGCTGATGTCGAGCCGGTCGATGAGGGCAAAATTCTTTATATGAAGTTCCTTTAACATTGTTACTGTTTGATTTTTTCCCAGTAGTTGTTGAGTGATGCATTGATGGAATGCAGTATCTCGTAAACTGTCTCTTTCTCTTTTGGCGTGCCTTTTCCTTTGTATATGTTGGTCAGTTCATCTTTCTTGAAGTCGGTCCATATCTGTGGAAGCATCGACAGGGGTCGGTCCTCGTGAGCTTTCTTGAGTCCGTTTTCCAAGGCGGTGGTTATCTCCGTACGACCTCTTTCGGCATTGTTTGCCATCTCGTCCAGTCCCTTGCGGTAGTAGTCATATTGCAGGTCTCTGAATGAGGACATGGCACCGTCGAGGTAGTCGTTGATGATTGCGAAGCGGTTGCGTGAATCGTCGAAGGCTTTCCATCCGGGGAAGTTGAGGTTCTGTGCGTTGTTTGTGAGGTTCATGCAGCGTTGCAGTATCTCTTCTCCTCCCTTGGGAGAGAATGTCTCAAGGTCGAGACCGATGATGAGCAGGGCATAATATCCGAGCAGCGCCGTGAGTTGGTTGTCTATTACCTCTTCGTTGAACTCTATCTGGTCGAATTGTGAGAACTCGAAAGAGAAGTCATTGTCCGTGTTGCTGTAAAAGGCTGTCGTGTACGAACTGTTATATACGGGTCTCGTAGCCTGTATGATAGTGGAGCAGGTCCAGATATTCGTCTCTGCATCATATTTCTTCACGTTGATGCTGAATGTGCATGGTATTCTTTCATGCTCAAGAAACTGCAGGTTGGTCCATTGCTTGTTGTTGATAAAGTTCTCTACGCTCTCCTTGAATTTCTCGAATACCGTGACTTCGGTGCCTTGCACAGCACTATGGTTGATGTTTATCTTGGCCGCCAATTCCTGTGCGTGGACAGATGCAACGCACGACCATACCGTCGCCACGATGGCGATGGCACGGGATAATGCTTTATATCTCTGTTTGTTTGTCAATTTGTTGTTTAGTTGTTTAGTTGTTTTGTTGTTTAGTTGTTTAGTTGTTTAGTTGTTTAGTTGTTTAGTTGTTTTGTTGTTTTGTTGTTTAGTTGTTTAGTTGTTTGTTGTCCTGTCGTTTGTCTCCATTATGTGAATCAATCTCGTTACAAACAACAAGACAACAAGACAACAAGACAACAAGACAACAAGACAACAAGATTCACTTCCCACTCTCCCGCAATCTGATGCGTGTCATCCACATCTTTGTCTCCAAAGGAAAGTCGCTGGTCATAATCCAGCTGTAGTACCCAGGGTCACGCCTGAGAACATCTGCTACGGTATATCCCTTGTATTTGCCGAAATTGAAATACTCTTGCTTTCGCGGCTTACCATCTTTGTCCAAGAGAGGTTTGCCGTCAGGTCCCTTGACGTCGCCCCATACCATCCTGCCTGCAAAGTCCACGTTGTCATTCATGCGTGAGAACTCATGGAGCACGTCCATGTCATTCTCCAACTGCCTTTCCTCTTCTTCCTGTTTCCCCGGAGCGTACATGTCAAGTTGTCCCTGTAGTACGCGGTACGTAGCCTCAGTGTCTTGGTCGGCGAGGTGTGCCTGGAAGTCATCTTCCATCTTGCGTCCGCAATAGAATTTGTATGCGGCGGCGAGGTTGCGCCGTTCCATCTTGTGGTAGATGGTCTGGACGTCGATGAGTCGGCATCGTGAGAAGTCATAGTTCTGTCCAGCCCTCAGGAACTCCTCTGCCAGCATCGGTATGTCGAACCTGTTGGAGTTGAAGCCAGCGAAGTCGCAGCCTTCAAATTCCTTGGCGAGGGTTGCGGCAAGCTGTTTGAATGTGGGCTTGTCTGCCAGCATCTCGTCAGTGATGCTTGTCAGTTCCGTAATCACGGGTAGGAGCCTGCATTCCGGGTTTATGAGATGGTTGCCACGCTTTTCCGTTCCGTCAGGCATCGCTTTGATGTATGACAACTGGATAATCCTGTCTTTGCTGATGTCGAGTCCAGTCGTTTCAAGGTCAAAGATGATGAGCGGTTTCTTGAGATTGAGTTTCATTATTGTCTTTAGGTGGGTTCTATTAATTCCCACCGTCAAAAATGTTAGTTATGTAGGTTTGACGTTTTGTCATCTTTTGGTTTCTTTTCGGTACAAATCGTAAGTCTCATCGGTCACGTAGCCCGCTACGCTCCCTCTTCAACTTACAATTTGTCCTCGAAAATAAATCCAAAATATGACAAAGCGAATTAATAGAACCCACCTTTAATCTTTTTTTCCAAATAATTACTGCGCGCCTTCTAAACAAAGATTAATCATTCAGCAGCATAGGCATGATAAGCATGAGGACGTCTTCGCCCTCTGGCTGTTCTGCAGGAGTGATGATGCCTGCGCGTCCCGGGTCGGCCAGTTCGATGACAATATCGTCGGAGGTGAGGTTGTTGCAAATCTCATACAGGGATGAACCTTTGAAACCGATGCTCATAGGCATTCCTCCATATTCGCAAACCAGGTTCTCGCGTGCGCTGGTGGCGAACTCAATGTCCTCAGAGTTAATCTCCATGTTGTTGTAGTCTATGCGCAGTTTCACGAGTTGTGTGCTCTCGCCTGCAAAAGGCAGGATGCGTCGCAGTGCACTGATGAAAGCCTTCCTGTCTATTGTCAGGCGGTTGGGATTGTCCTGGGGGATGACGCTGTTGTAGTTGGGATACCTGCCTTCGATGAGCCTGCATGAGAGTATTCCGTTGTTGAAAAGCACCTCAGCACTTGACTCTGAGAACCTAATCGTAACGTCGGAAGGGTCGTTGGCGAGTACGGAGCGCAGCAGTGTGGCCGGTTTCTTGGGCAGTATGAAGGATGCAGGGAAATCACTCTTGCAGTCGTACAGGCGGTTTCTGACGAGAATATGACCGTCACTCGCCACGATGGCGAGGTAGTCTTCTTTCAGGTCAAAGCAGAGACCGTTCATCACAAGGCGCAGTTCCTCCTGTGCTGTGGCAAAGAGCGTGCGGTTGATGTTGTTGAGCAATACCTCGGAGGAAATGGTGGTGGACGTGTAGTCGCCTTCTATGCCTTTCATCTTGGGATATTCTGCAGGGTTCTGTCCATAGATGTGGTAGGAACCGTTCATGTAGTTCATCTCTATGCTGTAGTCTTCGGTGTTGACATCGAAGACGAGAGGCTGCTCAGCCAGTTCCTTTACGGATGTGAGCATTATCTTGTTTGGTACGCAGAACGCTCCGTTGCTGTCGTGCTCGATGAGATCGAGTGACAGTCTCATCATGTTGCTGCTGTCTGAAGCGGTGATGATGAGTTTTCCATCCTGTATCTCAAACAGGTAACAGTCAAAGATTGCCATCGCATTCTTTGGGTTAATGACTTTGCTTAGAATGTTGAGTTTGCTGCTCAGGGCAGAGCTCGAAAGTGAGAATCTCATAGTCTTATTTTTGGTGTTTGTTTTAGTTTTACTCAAAATAGGTTACAAATTTACATAAAATTTCCGAATTATAAGTCAGTATGAATAAAAAAGCACAA
>CALZJQ010000064.1 GCA_945787895.1 uncultured Prevotella sp.
CACTCCTTTATGTCACATACTGATTATGCATCACTAATCAATACAATCATTATAATAATAATTTTGCACACCTACTTAACACAAAAAAACAATAATCATGAACAAAAAAATCTATTTCTTAGCATCAATGCTTGCCACAACCGTCGCTTTCACCTCATGCAGTGACGACGATGACGAACCAGTTTACGACGTAATAACATCCTCCGACGGTGTCTATGTCCTCAATGCAGGTAACAAGTCAGCCGGTATCGAAGGCAGTGTGACTTACGTTGACAACAAGACGGGAGAGGTGTCACAACGCGTATATCAGACAGTAAACGGCACATCACTCGGACGTACCGTGAACGATGCCCTGACATACGGCTCAAAAATCTATATCGTAGGCTCTAACGAGAGCACAGTGTTCGTTGCCGACCGTACGACGATGAAGGCTGTGAAGAGCATCAAGTCGCAGGTAAACGGCGAGGCTATCACTCCACGTCATGCAGTGGCTCACCGTGGTCACGTCTATATCTCCACCTACGGAAATAAGGTTCTCGACATTGACACTCTCAGCCTCAGCATCGTCCGCACACTCGACTGTGGCAATTATACAGAAGGAATGGCTGTCGTAGGTGACCACCTCTACACCGCTGACTCTGATTACGGCAAGGCAGAGGGCAACGCTTCCATATCAAAGATTGACCTCAATACAGGAAATACCGAGACTATCAAGAATGAAAAGATTGTCAATGCCGTTGACATCAAGACCTACAACGGTCGCCTCTTCTATCTCGACTCTGGTTCATACGACGAGAATTGGAATCAGTCAGGCGAGGGAATATACGAACTCCTCGCCGACGGAACATCCAAGAAGCTGTGTGCCGCTACAGGCATGGCTATGGCTGACGGCAAGATATATTCCTTTGATGCTCCCTATACCTACCCTGCCACGACACCGACATTCAGCGTTACCGACATCGTGACCGGCGAAACAAAGACCTTTATCGACGGTGCCGACATCGCCTCACCAAGTGCCATTGCCGTAGATACGAAGACCAATCGCGTATATATCACCTCAAATAGCCTCGTGGATGGATATGTCAGCTACAGCACGGACGGCTATTGTGTGACATACGACCTGCAAGGAAATAAGGTAAACAGGTTTACTACGGGTGTAGGTCCTGCAGCAATCTCTTTCAATTATGACTTCAAATAAACCTAAGTTTTTTAGTATTGTGATAATAATGTCGGTGATGCTGTCCCTCATCTCATGTGAGGGCGGCATCACTTTTGCCGTTTCAGGCAATGAAATCACGATGCGCCATGCCACATTGCTTTCAATTACCGAAGGAAAAGGCTACACAGCAGCCGAGATACGCAATCCATGGGACTCGACAAAGGTGCTTCACCGCTATGTGCTCGTGCCGAAAGACGGTGAGATACCCGATGCCTTACCCGAAGGCGACATAGTCCGCACGCCGGTTTCCCGAATGTTGTGCTACGTCGCTGTCCACGCTTCTCTCTTCAATGAGCTTGGATCCGTAGATGCAATAGGGGCAGTGGGGGACGGAGAATACATGTCAATCCCGCGCCTGCAGGAGAGGATAAAGGAAGGCAAGGTGCTTGACTGCGGCACGAGCAAGGCGGTGGAGGTGGAGAAGATAATCGACTTTTCGCCAGATGCCGTCATCATCTCTGCCATGGAGGACAACAACAGCTACGCAAAACTGCTCAATGTGGGCATACCCGTGATAGAATGTGCGGACTATATGGAGACTGGTCCACTGCAAAGGGCAGAGTGGATGCGCTTCTATGGTCTGCTGACAGGAAAGGGAAAGGAGGCAGACAGTATCTTTGCCACAATAGAAAAAGAGTATGACGGATTGAAAGAAAAGGTGAGAAATCTGCCGTCGCGCCCTACAGTACTTGATGGAAAGAGAATCAACACCACTTGGTATGTGGCAGGAAGCGAGAGTACTGTGGGAAGAATGATAGCCGATGCAGGAGGCAAGTATGTCTTCGACGATGAGAAATCGAGCGGAGCTGTGCCGTACAGTCCGGAGACAGTCCTCGACAAAGGTGCCGAGGCAGACATCTGGATGCTGAAATATTACAGCGACAGACCCCTCTCTTATGACGACCTTGCAAGAGACTGGGAGGGATATACGAGGCTGAAAGCATTCAAGAACCACAGAACTTACATGGTGAACCTCCAGACTTCAGACTTCTATATGTCCACTCCCTTTCATCCGGAACGCCTGCTTCGTGAGTATGTCAATATCTTTCACCCTGGTGTCTTGACGGAGAATGTTGAAAACACATATTACAAAGAGGTGGTGAGATGAGGAAGAAAATGACGCTCCTGGCATTGAGCCTGCCAATACTATTCCTGTGCAATCTGGCTTTCGGGTCGGTAAGTATTCCGATAGGTCAGGTCATGCAGATACTCCTTGGAGAGAGTTCGGGAAAGGCTACATGGGATTTCATAGTCCTTCAGTCGAGACTGCCCCAGGCAATGACTGCGGTGTTCTGCGGTTCTTCCCTTGCAGTGTCGGGACTTATGCTCCAGACTTACTTCCGCAATCCGCTGGCAGGACCATCCGTTCTCGGCATCTCCAACGGTGCATCGCTCGGTGTTGCCATCGTCATGCTGGCTCTCGGGGGCACTCTCGGCGCCGGAGGGCAGATGGGAAACGGTCTTCATTTCTCAGGAAGCATGATGGTGATACTTGCTGCTTTCATCGGGGCAGTGATTGTCACGGCACTCTATCTCGTCGTGACAAACTTCATAAAGAACAATCTTGTCATCCTAATCCTCGGCATAATGGTGGGCTACCTGACCTCTTCCGTCGTCACGTTGCTCAATTTCTTCGCCACCGTGGAGAACGTTCACAGCTTTGTCAGCTGGGGAATGGGTAGTTTCAGTAATGTAACAACGGCACAACTGCCTCTCTTCTGCTGCATATCTTCTGCGGGAATAGCCATTGCCCTGTTGCTCACCAAGTCGTTCAACATGCTGCTACTTGGAGAAAACTATGCGGAAAATCTTGGTGCCAACATCAAGAATATACGTAGAATGGTACTCATCTCCACAGGCATCCTGACGGCAGTGACCACAGCTTTCTGCGGTCCGGTATCGTTTATCGGTCTTGCTGTGCCACATATTGCACGACTGATAATCTGCTCCGAGGACCATAGAGCACTGATACCTGCTACCCTCATGTCAGGTGCGGCAATAGCAATGCTTTGCAATATCATCTGTATTCTTCCGCAACAGATGATAATTCCTCTTAATGCAGTAACACCCTTGTTTGGTGCTCCCGTCATTATTTATATCATTATGAAGAAAAGGTAGGTGATGATTTCTGCACCCCACCTACTGAATTGTCAGTTTATCCTATACTCAAAACATTCTGTCACGTCAAGATAGTCAAGTAATTCCTTGTCAATCTTTATCGTGAAAGCCGATGTATAAAGGTTTGACGGACGGAGACAACTTGCACTATTGCACTGGAAATAGATACTTGCCCCCTTGATGGCTCTTCCATTGAAAGCATTTTCATCTGTGACCAACTTACACTTCGTGAGCTTTTCTGTCAATTCTTCAGCAATCAAAGGGTCGAGTTTATCTACATTGACCATGATGGTAATCTTGTCAATGTTGTTGTCACGCACGTCGCAAAGCTGCTCAATGCTTAGAATCTTCATGCTGATGTATGTGCTCGTAGGGTATTTCTTCTCGTATTTCAGTTTGATATACAATGCACTTCCCTCCATGAACATACCGCGCCATTGTCCCCAATCATCAAAGATGGCAAGTTCGCCGGCACCGTCATAGTCCTCTATCGTTACGATTCCATACGGTGTTCCCCGTTTGGTAAATCCCTCTCTCATGCCTGTTACTATCCCTCCGATAGTCACAGCGTCAAGTTGCGACAATTCTTCCTTATTGGAATCCTGCCCGATACTTTGGCATGTACGATTGCATAAAGTTCTTAATACTACGGCATAATCGTCTAATGGATGGGCAGAGAGATAGATACCTACCAGTTCCCTCTCTCTGTTCAGTCGCTCCATCGTGCTCCATGATGTTGCAGCAGGAGGTTTTGGCTTAGTTATTTCTACCCCGCCAAAGTCTCCAAAGAGAGAATTGCTGGCTTCCGCCTTAGTCTTTTGGTATTGATTGCCGTAGCGACTGAGCTGATCTATGAAAGAGATGTCGTGCTGGTCTTTTGTGACATACTGCTCACGCGAGAAGCCGAAGACGTCCAACCCTCCGCTAATGGCAAGACATTCCAATGCTTTCTTGTTCATAGCAGAAGAAGGAATGCGTTCCACCAGTTCATATACCGTAGCATAAGGTCCGTTTTTTGCACGGTCCTCGATGATTGCCGTCACGGCAGCGTCGCTCATACCCTTGATACCTGAAAGTCCGAAGCGTATCTCTCCATGCTTATTGACGGTAAATCCGTCCATTGACTCGTTGACATCAGGACCCAAGGTGCTTATTCCGAGGTTCTTGCATTCGTCCATCAACTTTGTGATTTCCTTGATATCGGAACGTCGGCGCGTCATGATGGCAGCCATAAACTCCGCAGGATAGTTGGCTTTGAGGTAAGCAGTCTGGTATGCCACCCACGAATAGCAGGCGGCATGCGACTTGTTGAAGGCGTAGGAAGCGAACTTCTCCCAGTCTGCCCATATCTTTTCAAGCACCTGAGGGTCATGCCCGTTCTTGACACCGCCTTCGATAAACTTCGGTTTCATCTTGTCAACGATGTCCTTTTTCTTCTTACCCATCGCCTTACGCAATGCGTCACTCTCGCCTCTTGTGAAGTTGGCAAGCTGACGTGAGAGCAACATCACTTGTTCCTGATAGACGGTGATGCCATAGGTGTCTTTGAGATATTTCTCCGTACATGGTATGTCGTAGGTGATAGGCTCCAGTCCATTCTTTCTTTTAATAAAGGACGGGATGTAGTCCATCGGTCCCGGACGATAAAGAGCGTTCATCGCAATGAGGTCTTCAAAGACGGTAGGGTGCAGTTCCCGCAGGTATTTCTGCATACCTGCCGACTCGAATTGGAACGTGCCTATTGTCTTTCCTTCCTGATATAGTTTATATGTCGTTGGGTCATCAATAGGAATATGGTCAAGGTCTATGTCGATGCCACGTGTCTGTTTGACTATCTTGCAGGCTTCTTTCTGCTCCGAGAGCGTTTTGAGCCCAAGGAAGTCCATCTTGATAAGTCCTGTTGACTCTATGACATGACCGTCGTATTGCGTCACGGCAGTCTTGATATTTGGAAAATCCGGGTCGTCTGCAGTGGAGACAGGGACGTGCTGCGAGATAGGGTCACGGCAGATAATGAATCCGCAAGCGTGGATGCCAGTGCCTCTTACCGTACCTTCCAGCATCTTGGCATACTTGATAGTGTTCGCCTCGCGTGGGTCTGTCGAAGCCTCTGCATTGCGAAGTTCCGGGCAGACAGGGTTACCGTTGGAGTCGAGCTTGAGGTAATTGGGCAGTTTTGACTTCATTCCGTCTGGCAGACGGTCGGGCATTGCCTTGCACCACGCATTGACAACAGGGAGAGGAACCTTTTCTACACGAGCCACATCCTTCAGAGCATTCTTCGCTGCCATAGTGCCGTAGGTGATAATATGTGCGCAGTTCTCATGTCCATACTTGTCCATTACCCACTGCAACACCTTGCCACGCCCGTCATCATCGAAGTCTGTATCAATATCAGGAAGGGAGATACGGTCGGGATTAAGGAAACGTTCAAACAGCAGGTCGTACTTCATAGGGTCTATCTTGGTTATTCCAAGACAGTAGGCTACTACGGAGCCTGCTGCGGAACCACGTCCTGGACCTACCCAGACTCCAAGTTCTTTACGCGCAGAATTGATAAAGTCCTGCACTATGAGGAAGTAACCGGGGAAACCCATCGTCTTCATGATGTGCAGTTCGAAGCGTATCCGTTCGTCCACCTCTTTACTGATACCATGCCCTACTGCCCATTCTGACAACTCATCTGGCTGGAGAGCCTTGTCATAGGGAATTACTTCGTATCCGGAACCATAGAGACGTGATGCACCTTCATATGCGAGTTTTCCGAGATAGTCTGCTTCAAACTTGATACGATACAGCTTTTCGAAGCCACCAAGTTTCTTAATCTTGCTCTTTCCTTCTTCCTCAGGCAGCTGATTTTGCCAATACTCGTCAGAAGTAAATTCCTTATAGAGACTGTCTTCCGAAAACCTATTGCGCCATTCGTCTTCCGAACCGAACTCTTCGGGGATAGGGAAGAAAGGCATGATAGGGTCGCTCTCGATGTTGTAGGTCTCTACTTTGTCTAAGATTTCAAGGGTGTTGGACAGTGCTTCGGGGATATCAGCGAAGATTTCGTTCATCTCTTCACGGGTCTTGAACCACTCCTGCTTGGAATACCTCATGCGATTAGGGTCGTCGAGGTCTTTTCCTGTAGATAGGCACAGCAGGTGGTCGTGAGCTTCTGCGTTCTCTTCATCCACGAAATGAGAGTCATTGCTACAGATAAGTTTGATGCCATACTCCCTTGCCAATTCGATAATCACCCTGTTTGCTTTCTGCTGCAGAGGGAATGTCTCACGATTAGCCATGATGCCAGGGTTCTTTACCTCATGTCGTTGCAACTCAAGATAGTAGTCATCTCCCCAGAGGTTCTTATGCCATTCTATGGCTTCACGAGCTCCCTCTATATCGCCGTCAAGGATTTTGCGTGGCACCTCGCCACCAATGCAGGCAGAGCACACGATAAGGTCTTCGTGATATGCTTCCAAATCCTTACGGTCAGTACGGGGGCGACCATAATAACCATCGACCCAGGCGCGTGATACCAATGTGATGAGATTTTTATAACCATTGAAATTCTTTGCAAGTACAATCAGATGATAGCCTCCAAGGTCACCATCCGCACGTACCATGTCCTCCTTGTTGTGACGAGCAACGTACATCTCGCATCCGAATATCGGCTTGAAAGGGGGCTTTCCGTCGGCTTTCAGTTTCTTGTTGACACTATTTGTATAGTCGAACAATTCTTTTATTCCGAACATATTTCCATGGTCTGTAAGAGCCATACCTTTCATTCCGTTGGCAACAGCCTTGTCAACGAGTTTGTTTACAGGAGCCATACCATCCAAGATGGAGTAGTATGTATGTACGTGAAGATGAATAAAGTCTTGCATTGTCGTGGATAGAGTGATGCTTATTTCAATTTTCCAATCTACAAAGTTATCTCTTTTTCATCAAAAACCCAAAGACTGGAGCGCATTTTAAGATATTCTAATATATTCACAAAAAGAGACGGTTAATTATAGTTAAATACTTCCATATTTCGTTTTTTTTTAGTTACTTTGCAACGAAATTCGGTGTATTGTATGCAAATGCGCCGGATTTTTTATTATTTTACTGAAAATGTTTCTACGGAACAGCAGATGAAAAGAAAGAAAAAATCATCAGGGGGCAGACGTGTAGGATTGCAGGTTGTCACACTTTGCATCAGTACGGGTCTTGTCCTTATATTGCTTGGATTGGTAGTGTTTACAGGATTGACGGCACACAATCTCTCCAAATATGTGAAAGAAAACCTCACTGTCACCATAATGTTTGCAGGTAATACCAGCGACCAGCAGGCAAAGGTGGCATGTTACAAAATACGTAATAAAAGATATGTCAATCATTTGGAGTTTATCAGTCGTACGCAGGCTTTGAAAGAACAGACTGAAGCTCTCGGCACTGACCCCTCAGAGTTTCTGGGAGAGAACCCTTTTACTCATTCGGCAGAAGTCTATCTCAAGGCAGATTGCGCAAATGCAGACTCTTTGAAATGGATAATCAAGGAACTGAAAGCCAATAAACAAGTAGAAGAGGTGACATATCAGCAGGATTTAATGGATAGTGTGAACAATAATATACGAAAGATTATGTTCATACTCATTGCTTTGGCAGTCCTATTGACGTTCGTCAGTTTTACGCTCATCAACAATACCGTACGGCTTAGTGTATTTGCAAGAAGGTTTGCTATAAATACCATGAAGCTTGTAGGAGCCTCATGGTCATTTATTCGTGCGCCATTTATCAAGATGGGAGTCGTAGAAGGGTTTCTTGCTGCTATCCTTGCAGATGTCGTCCTTGCCGGATGCTTCATGGGGTTATACAACTATGAGCCAGATATCATGAACGTAGTGACGATAGAAACGCTTGTCATCACTGCAGTATCTGTACTCCTTTTCGGTATATTAATCACTACTTGCTGTGTATATTTCAGCGTCAATCGTTTCCTTCGCATGAAGGCAAATGACCTTTATAAGCTTTAGGTTGTTGGTTGTGGGTTGTTGGTTGTGGGTTATGGATTGTTGGTTGTGGGTTGTTGGTGATTGAGAAAGCAACGATAACAGCGTTCTTCTGTATCATGGAAGAATAATAAATGACATACAAATGGAAAAGAAAAACCTTGCTTTAGGAAAAGTAAACTTTATCATGCTGGCAATAAGCATGGTCATTGTAGTAATAGGCTTCATCATGATGAGTGGTTCTTCATCCGATGTAAATAAGTATGATCCGGATATCTTTAGTCCGATGCGAATAAAAATAGCTCCAGTAGTCTGCTTTATTGGCTTCGTTTCTATCATAGCAGGTATTATGTATCGACCAAAAAACAAGGGAGACAAGACAATAGAAACGAAAGAATAATCATACGCCATCATTTATAAAATCATGAATGAGATACAAGCATTAATTCTCGGTCTCGTACAAGGACTGACGGAGTATCTGCCGGTAAGTTCCAGTGGACATTTGGAATTAGGAAAGATAATACTCGGCCCGGAGGCAGAAGCTGGCGGACTTACATTCGATATCGTAGTGCATGTAGCAACGGTATTGAGCACCCTCGTGATATTATGGAAGGAAGTGGGATGGCTGTTTAATGGCTTTTTCTCATGGAACGGCAAGATGAATGATGAGCAACGCTACATAGTCAACATCCTCATTTCCATGATACCCGTAGGAATAGTGGGGCTGTTCTTCAAAGATCAGGTGGAAGCTCTGTTTGAAGGCAACGTAATAACAGTGGTGGGGTGCTGCCTTCTCATAACGGCCGCACTGCTCTCACTGACGCATTTCTATCAGCCTGAGGAAAAAGAGCGCATCTCTCCCCGCGACGCATTTATCATCGGCATAGCACAGGCTTTCGCTGTATTGCCTGGATTGTCACGCTCTGGCTCGACGATAGCTACCGGACTGCTTCTCGGAAATAGCAAGAAAACATTGGCTCAGTTCTCTTTTCTTATGGTGATACCGCCAATATTGGGTGAGGCATTGATTGACTTCAAGCATATTTTCGCACCTTCCCAAGAGTATCTCGCCACGCACGCTATCGAGTCACCGATGCCGGTTTCGTCACTTGTCGTAGGATTTATCGCTGCTTTCATCAGCGGCTGTTTCGCATGCAAATGGATGATAGCCCTCGTGAAAAAGTGCAAACTGATTTATTTTGCCATCTATTGCGCAGTAGTCGGCATCATTGCCCTTTGCTGCTAAATCAAGAGATAATGTTAGATTTTCAAAAAGGAGAGTTCATATATTTCAACAAACCGTACAGGATGTCGAGTTTCGGTGCCCTCGCCTTCGTGCGTACGCGTATATCAAAGAAGGTGGGAACAAAGAGAGTGAAGACCGGTCACGCCGGAACTCTTGACCCATTGGCTACAGGAGTGTTGGTACTATGTACGGGGAAAGCCACAAAGCAGATAGATACTCTCATGCTGCACGACAAAGAATATGTGGCAACATTACAATTTGGAGCTACCACAGCGAGCTATGACAAGGAATACACCGTAGATTTTACCTATCCGAAACATCATATCAGCCGCCAATTGTTAGAGGAGACGCTGAGGAAGTTCGTAGGAGACATCGAGCAAGTGCCACCCATATTCTCAGCCTGCAATGTGAATGGCAAACGTGCTTATGAGCTTGGCAGAAAGGGACATGAGGTAGAACTGCAAGCCAAGACAGTGCATATCGAGGAAATAGAACTGTTAGACTTTGATGATAATGCCAAGACAGCATCAATACGCGTAGTATGCGGTAAAGGGACATACATACGCTCTCTTGCAAGAGACATCGGTAAAGCCGTGGGGTCAGGAGCATTCCTGACAGCTCTTTGCCGCACTCGTGTAGGCGACGTGAGGATTGAGGACTGCTTGACAATGGACAATTTTCAGGAATGGCTTGACCGGCAGGACATAGCTGAGTACGTAGAATGCGTGCAGAATCCACCGGGAACCGGCAAGAACAGGAAAAGACATCGTAGGAAAAAGAATAAGTGTGAATAATAAACCTTACACACAAAAAAAAAAGATCCAACTCAATAATGAAGCTTTCAAATTTCAGATTCAAACTACCAGAGAGCCAGATAGCTCTTTATCCTCATTCTATAGAGAGGAAGGTGACTAATTCAGCAGGTGAAACTACTGTGTTCTCCCTCAAGCGCCACGATGAGGCTAAGATGATGGTATTACATAAAAAGTCACAGCGTATTGAGATGTATCGCTCTGACGAAGAGGGAAATCCTGTAAAGGATGCTGATGGAAACAAGCAGTTTATCACCTGTAAGGACGTCATCAACTATTTTGAGGAAGGAGATACCTTCATATTTAATGACACAAAGGTGTTTCCTGCCCGTCTCTGGGGTACAAAGGAAAAGACAGATGCCAAAATAGAAGTGTTCCTTCTACGTGAACTCAACGAAGAGATGCGGCTGTGGGACGTACTCGTTGAGCCTGCGAGGAAGATACGCATAGGCAACAAACTCTTCTTTGACGACAGCAGTACGATGGTGGCAGAGGTCATAGACAATACCACAAGCCGCGGCCGCACGCTACGTTTCCTGTATGAGTGTCCTCATGATGAATTTAAGAGGGAACTGTATAAACTCGGAGAAGCACCATTGCCAAGATACATCATCGACCATAAGAACGAGAATGGGGAGTATGACAGGAAACCTACCGAGGAGGATTTCGAGGATTTTCAATGTGTCTTTGCCGACAAGGAAGGTGCTGTCACAGCACCTGCCACAGGACTGCACTTCTCTCGCGAGATGATGAAAAGAATGGAAATATTCGGCATTAACACTGCCTTCATCACGCTGCATTGCGGACTTGGCAATTTCCATGAAATAGAAGTAGAAGACCTCACCAAGCACAAAATGGACTCGGAAGAGATGCACATCAATGCAGAGGCTTGCAAGATAGTCAACGACACAAAGTTGGCAGGACATCACGTCTGTGCTATCGGAACCAGTGTAATAAAAGCGACAGAGAGCTCTGTGGGAACAGACGGATTGCTGAAAGAGTATGATGGATGGACAAACAAGTTCATATTCCCTCCATACGACTTCGGACTTGCAGACTCCATGATGGCCAATTTCTATCATCCTGAGTCTCCGTTGATTATGTCAACGGCAGCCTTTGGAGGTTATGACCTCGTCATGAAGGCTTATCAACTCGCTTTGGAGCACGATTACAAATTCGGTTGCTTCGGTGACGCATTGCTTATACTCAATGACTGATAAACATACAGTATATTTCAGCCTTGGAACAAACCTTGGAGACAAGGAACGTAATATCCAAGAAGCTCTGAGAATGATGGAAGAGCAGGTCGGTTGCCTTGTGCGCCAATCTGCTCTTCATGTTACAGAACCGTGGGGATTTCACTCTGACAATTCATTCATTAATGCCTGTGCCTGTTATGAGACCACTCTCTCACCATTTCAGATTCTTACCGTCACACAGGATATTGAACGAAAGATGGGACGGACATCCAAGTCTTCCGAAGGACAATACCACGATCGTATCATCGATATTGATATCCTACTATATGACGACATTTCGCTTCATACCGACGAAATCACCATTCCCCATCCTCTTATGCAGGAACGTGACTTCGTAATGAAGCCTTTGTCAGAAATCCTTCCGCCCCCTTCAGGCTCGTAAAGACCTTTTTTCAGTATCTGTATAGCCTGAAGTGCTGGATCTCGAATTGTCCTACTGGTATGCGGATGTGACGACCTTGATGTGTCTGGTCTCCACTCAGATGACGCACAACTGACATTTTCCCACCTTCGATGTCCACGGTTTCGCATTTTGCGAGTCCAATGCGTTTGTCCCCTTTCTTCCATCTTTTTTCTGCCTTTGCATCGGTGTAGGTTATTACTACTCCGCTGCCTAATACCAAATAGTCCTCTTTCTGGAGACGTATGATGATGCAGGCGGCTTCAGGCCATGTCGCTTCTTTTGCTCCAGGTTCCCATCCGAGCGAGTAACTGTGCTTGACGGTGAGCCGGATGCCGTCGGGAGTGATTAAGTCTTGCTCTCGTCTGTCGTTGGTCAGAAGCACGGCTTCCATGTCATCGCTGCCTTGCCGTTCAAGAATGTAGGGCTCTGCTTGCCGCAACAGCCTGTATGAGGCTGCAAGAGGCGAGAGATTTTCAGTCTTTGCAGAGAAAGCATTCAGCTGGTCATCCTGTGATAGGTCCATGTTTCCCCAATCGTTTCCTTCCGCCTTTGAATAAAGTGGATAATCCTCTATGCTGAAAGGACAGAACCCCATTGCTCCGTGATGTCCGAAAGCATAGAGTGCATACATGGCATCCTTGTCTTCAAGGCGTATCTCCGGAATGAAAAGAGGATTGTTGTGAAGATGATATTTTGCCACCCAGTCCTCATATCCCTTGTCATATATATCTACTCCAAGCACGTCAATGGCAGGTGCAGCGGCATGCCAGATGTCTATCAGATGAGCCAAAGGTCCGCCTGACGGGTATTCTCCCGGCTTGCGTCCTCTGCTGTTTAGCGCAACATTGACGTACATGGGAATGTCATAGACATCGCGTCCTGCTGAGGCTATTTCCTGAACGTAGGTAGCATACGTCCACGTCTGGAATATTTCTTCTGCATATATGTCGTTGCCGAAAGTTTCAGCCCATGTATTCTTGCCCTTCGGATTATACTTTTCTGACATATATGGGTGAAGACTCCTTTTGTTTTTGTCAAGGTAATCGGACAGCGTCTTGGGTACAGGTGACTGGTAAAGCTTTGTTGCGTCAGCAGAATAGTCACGCGGCACTTCTATCATGCCTATCTCGTTCTCTACCTGTACCATGATGACGGTCTGCTCTTTGTCATTGTCTCTCAGGTATTCCATTATCTTGCAGAATGCTTTCTTGTCTGCTTCCAAGACGTTCCTGCTGAGTGAACTTGCTTCTTCTACCGGCTTTCCATCGGCAGTATGTGCCCTTGGAAAGCGTTTCGTGTCACGTTTGAACCATTCGGGAGCATAGCAGCTCATGGAGTTTTTCCATACACCGAACCAGAGAAGCACGACTTTCAAATCGTTCTTCTGAGCTTCGGTAAGGATGTTGCGCAGTGTGCTCATGTCAAACTTGCCTTCTTCAGGCTCGATGAGTTCCCATGATATGGGAGTGAGGACGGTGTTCAGTCCGAGATGGCGAAGATGCTTGAAATGTTTGCTTACATCCTCAATTGTCGAAGCAGAAGAGTTTCCCATCTCTCCTCCTATCATGAGCATGGGTTTATCGTTGGCAACTATTCTTGCTGTGCTCCCTCTCCGCTCCAATTTCGGTTGTGCTATTGTTGCTGAGAAGGAAAGGAACAGTATAGGTATCAGTAACCATCTGTGAGAGTTGTGTCTCATTTTTGTAGTTAGGCTTGTTGGTTAGTTGTTATTTTGCTTTTTGTTTGCTGGATGGTTTTCCATCTGTGCGAGAAAACAATTGTAAGTTAGTTGTCAGTGATTGTAGCCGATATTTCTTTTTTTGTGGGTATATATTGTCGTTTGAGAGGGTAGAACCCATTGTTTTTGTGCTCAAGTCTCGCAGTACAATAATCGTTATTGTCTTTACTCCACAATCTTTACTTCAAAAGGAGTGCAGGTCAAGGCTGATATGATGCGAAGGATTTTGCATTTGTTCTTTACCGTAGATGGTACTGTAAGCCATTTGTTTGCGGAGAGCTGCACTTGATTGTTGTATCTCTTAATGGGAGTAGTTATTGGATTGCCCCCAATCTTTAGATTTGTCTTTTCTACCTTTTCGATAGTAATATGGTTTATTACCTGCCTGAAGGTATGCAGCGGGTTGTCTCCACAAATTACCATTCCGTTGGGTAATGTGACGATAATTTTTGACTTGTGCTTGCGTGTATCTCCCTTTCTGGCATTTTCTTTTGTCGTTATAGCCTCGTAGTCGCCAAGTTCTATGGTTGCATCCACAGAGAGCGACGTGATGATATGCTTCAACTGACGATACTTCTGGTCACTATCGCTTTGAGCCATCAGGTACCATCCGTCTGACATTTCCTTTGTCCATTCTGCATATTTTTCTACAAAGTTTTTGGAAATCAACGGAATATGACAATTCTCCATACCCAGTGAAGCTACACGTTCTACGCCGATTTTCTCGATTGCCTGAATCATAGTGACGGTAGCACTGACATCGCAACAGACAGTACCATCTCCAAATGTAACTCTTATCCTGCGACGCTTTGCTCTTTGACGCATATCGTCATTTTCTCCTTTCTTCTGCAAAGGGGTGACAATACTTTCCTCATTCTCTCCATTTTCATTGTATTGAGGGTTGTCAAACGGTAACTCAAGTTGGAGATATTCTTTCCTTTTCATGCTGTGGGGCCGTAATTATGTTTGTATATTGCAAATGTGTGGACTGGTAACAGGGATTTTTAATATTGTTTTGGAGTTATTCTCTTTCAATCTTCCAGTCTCCGATGGTCCGCCTTTCGCTGTCAAAGCTGATGCCGACCTTCACGACGGGTACGTTTGCGAGTGCGAACCTTGATGCGTATTCCTTTGCGTTTATCTGTTCAACGGCGG
>CALZJQ010000065.1 GCA_945787895.1 uncultured Prevotella sp.
CATTGCTATGCAGATTCTTGACATTGCTGCTTATTTCCTTGGCATAGCTCCACATTTTTGTTGCAATGTTCATGACATAAGCCATCATTCTTGCATTCACCATAACACCGTTGTTCATCTGAACTGTAACATTCTTCTTCATAATCTTTATGTTTTTATTTGTTTTCTGTTATTGCATACGATATTTCTATCTGGGTGCAAAGTTAGCTTGTGACTGTGCACAATTAGTTCGGTGCAATATTTTTATAGTTAAATGTAGTTAAGGCTTAACTTTATTTAACCAAAATCTCCTCTTTTTGCTCATTTATGCTCCCTAATCTTACCACTTCTCTCGGTGATAGCTTGATTTTTATTGGCTGTTTGCAAAAAAATAAGTACCTTTGCAACAACAATAAAACGAAACCATCAACCCATGTCACATTACGATATTAATAAGGTAAGAGCAGATTTCCCCATTCTTTCCCGTGAGGTCTATGGCAAGCCGCTTGTCTATCTTGACAATGGTGCTACGACGCAGAAGCCTCTTTGCGTGCTTGATGCGATGCGTGAGGAATACCTCAATGTCAATGCCAACGTGCACCGCGGAGTACATTATCTGTCACAGCAGGCTACTGACCTGCATGAGGCTGCACGTGAGAAAGTGCGTCAGTTTATCAATGCAGACAAGACATCAGAGATTATCTTCACCCGTGGCACCACGGAGAGCATGAACCTTGTGGCAAGTTCTTTCTGTGATGCTTTCATGCACGAAGGCGACGAAGTCATCGTTTCTACCATGGAGCACCATTCCAACATCGTTCCTTGGCAGCTGCAGGCGCAGAAGAAAGGCATCGTCCTGCGTGTCATTCCAATGAGTGACGAGGGAATACTCGACCTCGAAGCATTCGATTCTTTGATTTCTGAGCGTACGAGATTGGTCAGCGTAGCCCATGTAAGCAATGTCCTCGGCACGGTAAATCCAGTCAGGGAGATAGTTCGCCGTTCCCATCAGCGTGATATTCCGGTCCTTGTGGATGGAGCCCAGAGCGCTCCGCACCTTGCTATCGACGTGAAGGACATGGACTGTGACTTCTTTGCCTTCTCCGGTCACAAGATGTATGGCCCTACAGGTATCGGCGTGCTTTATGGAAAAGAGAAATATCTCGACCGTATGCCGCCATATCAAGGGGGAGGAGAGATGATAGGAACGGTGACGTTTGAGAAGACTACCTACGCTGACCTGCCGTTTAAGTTTGAGGCTGGCACGCCTGATTACGTGGCGACACATGGGCTTGCACGGGCTATAGACTATATGCTCTCTCTCGGTATGGACAATATTTCAGCTCATGAGCGTGAACTTACCCGCTATGCGATGGAGAAGATGCAGGCTGTCGAGGGCATGAAAATCTTCGGTACGGCTCCTGACAAGGATGCAGTCATCAGTTTCCTTGTCGGTGATATCCATCATCTTGACATGGGCACGCTGCTTGACCGCCTTGGCATTGCGGTGCGTACCGGACATCATTGTGCAGAGCCGCTCATGCGACGGCTTGGCATTCAGGGCACGGTGCGTGCGTCGTTTGCCCTTTATAACACGAAGGAAGAGGTAGATGCTCTCGTTGCAGGTATCGAGAGAGTAAGCAGAATGTTTTAGGATATGCAGAAAATAAGTATCTTGGAAATGAACCGTCTCACGGTGGAGGAGTTTCATGAATCAGAGAAACTCCCCCTTGTCGTCGTCCTTGACGATGTGAGGTCTTTGTATAACGTAGGCAGCGTGTTTCGCACGTGCGATGCTTTCCGGGTAGAGAGTATCTACCTGTGTGGCATTACAGCCACTCCTCAACCAGTAGATGAACTGCACGTCACGATGCCGTCAGCATTGGAGAGCGCAAGGGAATGTACGCTGAAAGCGCAGCAGGAAATACACAAGACGGCGCTGGGAGCAGAGGAAAGTGTCAGCTGGAAATATTTCCCTACTGCTCTTGATGCTCTCCGTTGCCTCAAGGGGCAAGGCTATGAAGTTCTCGCAGTAGAGCAATGTCATGGCTCTACAATGCTCAATGATTTCCGTCCCGTAGAAGGAAAGAAATATGCCGTCATACTCGGCAATGAAGTCAAGGGCGTACACCAAGAGGTCATTGACCAATGCGACGGCTGTATAGAGATACCTCAGTATGGCACGAAGCATTCCCTTAATGTCTCAACCACTGCAGGTATCGTCATCTGGACGTTTGTGGTTTAGTTTTTTCCCCGTTCCGAACCAAGGATTGTCACCTACTTATGCTGAAAAACAAATATTACGATGGAATGATTGAGGCTGGATGCGATGAGGCTGGCAGAGGTTGTCTGGCAGGCTCTGTCTTCGCTGCTGCCGTGATATTGCCTGATGATTACGTCAATGAGATTCTCAATGACTCCAAACAACTGTCTGAGAAGAAACGGTATATCCTCCGTGAGCAGATAGAGCGTGATGCGCTCGCATGGGCTGTCGGCGTTGTGACGGCTGAGGAGATAGACCGTATCAACATACTCAATGCCTCGATACTCGCCATGCACCGGGCTCTTGACAGGCTGACCCTGCGTCCAGAGGCCGTAATCGTGGATGGAAACAAATTCAAGCCTTATGTTCCTTTCGCCGCCTTACCGGGGCAGGAGAGTGAAGCCCTGTCTGTTTCAGGAGGAAATAATCCCCATACTGCGAAGCCTCTTCCGAGCACTACCATAGTCAAAGGTGACGGCAAGTACCTCGCTATTGCCGCAGCTTCCATCCTGGCTAAGACCTATCGTGATGATTATATGAAGCAGATTGACAGGGAATATCCTGTGTATCAATGGAAAAAGAACAAGGGTTATCCCACAAAGGCTCATTATGAGGCTATCAGGACTCACGGACCTTCGCCTTATCACCGACTCACTTTTGCAGGAGTCGTGGAACGACAGCTGACTATTGACTTTGAAAACGAATGAGACACGACCACCTAAAGAAAGAACTGGACCTTATCCTGCTGCTCATACAGAACAGACATTACACGACGGAGGCGATATGTCAGGAGATTGGCATATCGCGACGGTCGCTGTATTACTATCTCGACTTCCTGCGTGATGCGGGCTTTATCGTGGAGAAGCACGGAATGTATTACTTCATCTCACGCGAATCGCCTTTCTTCAAGGAGATTTTCGACCTCGTAATGTTTACTGACGAAGAGGCCGTGCTGATGCGTGACCTCCTCGACAACAGCGAGATAAAGACATTGAGGATGAAGGAACTGTCCAAGAAACTGGAGCGTTTCTACGACTTCCGCATCCTGCAGGACGAGAAGATGCGAAAGAATATCAGCCGCATCATGAGCACGCTCCATGAGGCTGTCAAGCAGAAAAGGACGGTTTGTCTCGTAGGATATTCCTCTCCCCACAGCAAAACGGTCACCGACCGTATTGTAGAGCCATTCCTGTTCATGAACAACAACAACGACGTGCGGTGTCATGAACTGGCAAGTGGCAAGAACAAGACCTTCAAACTCTCACGCATGACTGATGTGAAGATGCTCGATGTGTCGTGGGAAAATGAGGAAAAGCACAAGAAAATATATACAGACCTGTTCAATTTCTCGGGCGAAGACCGCATGATAGTGGAGATGAAACTCGGACAACTGTCACACAATATCCTCCTTGAGGAATATCCCGACGCCCTGCCTTCCGTGGCTTTGCAGGAAGATGGCAGATGGCTTTTCCGTACAGAGGTGTGCAGTTATCTTGGTATCGGCCGTTTTGTCCTCGGACTCTACGATGATATTGAGGTGACGGGCGACAAAGCTTTCATTGCTTATCTTAGGACAAAAATTAAAGCTTGGGCGAAAAAACAATGATTATTTTCTTGCTCCTTTCATGGGAAAACCGTAACTTTGTATTCTGAAAATCAGAAACGTAAACATATAAGTAACATGGCAAAGAAAGCTCTTTTGATGATTCTCGATGGATGGGGAATCGGTAAGCATGGTAATGGTGATGTAATCTACAACACTCCAACACCTTATCTCGACTATCTTACAGCAGTATCAGCTCACTCTCAGCTTCAGGCTTCAGGCGAAGATGTAGGTCTTCCCGAAGGTCAGATGGGTAATTCTGAGGTGGGTCACCTTAACATCGGTGCAGGACGCATCGTATATCAGGACCTTGTGAAGATTAACCGTGCATGCAAGGACGGCTCTATCTCACAGAATCCGCAGGTCGTCGCTGCATATACATACGCAAAGGAGACAGGCAAGAAGCTCCACCTCATGGGACTTGCTTCAAATGGCGGTGTCCACTCTTCTCTCGACCATCTCTTCAAACTCATCGAGGTAGGAAAGGAGTTTGGCCTCAAGGACCAGACTTTCGTGCATTGTTTCATGGACGGCCGTGACACTGACCCACGCTCAGGCAAGGGCTTTATCGAGCAGATTACGGAGGTATGTAAGGCTAACGACGCTGCCATCGCAAGCATTATAGGCCGCTTCTATGCCATGGACCGCGACAAGCGTTGGGAGCGCGTCAAGGAGGCATACGACCTCATCACCGCAGGAGTTGGCAAGAAAGCTGAGGATATGGTGCAGGCCATGCAGGAAAGCTACGATGAAGGCGTAACGGACGAGTTCGTGAAGGCTATTACCAATTCTGCCGTCAACGGCAAGATAGAGGAGGGTGACGTGGTTATCTTCATCAATTTCCGTAATGACCGTGCAAAGGAACTTACTCAGGTGCTCACTCAGCAGGACCTCACGGAGCAGGGCATGAAGACTATTCCCGGACTGAAATACTACTGTATGACTCCATACGACGCTTCATTCAAGGGCGTTGACATCCTCTTCCCGAAGGAGAATGTGATGAATACTCTCGGAGAATACCTCTCAAGCATGGGCAAGAAGCAGCTGCATACCGCTGAGACTGAGAAATACGCTCACGTCACATTCTTCTTCAATGGTGGCCGTGAGGCTCCGTACGAGAATGAAGACCGTGTGCTCGTGGCGTCTCCAAAGGTGGCTACCTACGACTTGAAGCCTGAGATGTCTGCGTACGAGGTCAAGGACAAGCTCGTGGAGAACATCAAGAAGGATGAGTATGACTTTATCGTAGTCAACTTTGCCAATGGTGACATGGTAGGTCACACGGGTGTCTATAATGCCATTGCCAAGGCTGTATGGGCTGTGGATAACTGCGTGCGTGAGGTCATTGAGGCTGCAAAGGCTACCGGTTATGAGGCTATCATCATAGCAGACCACGGCAATGCTGACAATGCAATCAATGCCGACGGCACTCCTAACACCGCCCACTCCCTCAATCCTGTTCCTTTCATCTATGTGACAGACAATAATTCTGCTACGGTAAAGGACGGTCGTCTGGCTGACGTGGCTCCTTCTATCCTCCATATCATGGGACTTGAGAAGCCTGCCGACATGACTGGTGAGAACCTTATCGTTGACTAACGTAAAAGATTGGGAAACAAAATCATAATCATGTGCATCTCATCTCATGATGATGGGATGCACATTTTTCTTTTCTTTTCCCTTATACATGACTGCTTTCTGCCCCAATATAAGCAACATATTATGGTAAAAATAGAAGAATCATGGAGCAAGGCCCTTGCTGAGGAGTTTGAGAAGGATTATTTTCTTAAGCTTACGTCGTTCGTGCGTGAGGAGTATAGCCATCATACCTGCTACCCTCCGGCAGGCGAGATATTCAATGCCTTCAACCTTTGTCCGTTGGATAAGGTAAAGGTGGTACTGTTGGGACAGGACCCTTACCACGGTCCGGGACAGGCAGAGGGCCTCTGTTTCTCTGTAAAGGATGGCGTTCCGTTGCCTCCTTCGCTGATAAATATCTTCAAGGAGGTGAGGGATGACGTGGGTTCAGTGCCGGAATTGTCTGCCGCAGCCGCCGCAAGGGGCGTGAGGGCTTACAATGGCAGTCTCAGGAGGTGGGCGGAGCAGGGTGTCCTTCTGCTCAATGCTACGCTGACGGTGAGGGAGCACCTCGCTGGTTCCCATCAGAGAAAAGGTTGGGAAGAGTTTACCGACTCCGTCATACGCAAGGTCTCAGATACGCAGTCTCACGTCGTTTTCATCCTGTGGGGTGGATATGCGCGCGGCAAGGGCAAGCTGATTGACCGGGGAAAGCATCTTGTTTTGGAGTCTGTACATCCCTCTCCGCTTTCAGCCAACCGTGGAGGATGGTTCGGCAATCATCATTTCTCTCAGTGTAACAGCTACCTGCAGGCTAACGGAAGGGAGCCGATAAGGTGGTAATCACGTGTCAAGCGTTCTGTTTATCTTAGTTTTTTCTCATACAAAGACATATTTTTCTCATGACACCAATGATACAGGTGGGAGACGTTATCCTCTCCTCCGACATATTTACGGAATATTTCTGCTGTGACTTGGAGAAGTGCAAGGGTGAGTGCTGCATCGAGGGCGATGCCGGTGCGCCGGTCACTGTTGAAGAAGTTTCATCCCTTGAGGACTCACTTGACATCGTCTGGGACGACCTCAGTGCCTCTGCTCAGGCTGTAATAGACAGGCAGGGAGTTGCCTATACCGATGAGGAGGGTGACCTCGTGACAAGTATCGTGGGAGGAAAGGATTGTGTTTTCACGTATTATGACGACATAGAGATTGATGGGAAGTGTATCAGTAACTGTTGTCTCTGTGCCATAGAGAAGGCTTATCGTGCAGGAAAGTCTTCTTTCTGCAAGCCTGTCAGCTGTGCCCTCTATCCTATACGTGAGGTAAAGTTGGGCAATGGACTTGTAGGGCTCAACTATAATCAGTGGAGCGTCTGCAAATGTGCCCGGGAAAAGGGCAGGGAGTTGAAGATGCCCGTATGGCGTTTCCTTCGCGAACCACTCATCCGACGTTTCGGAAGTGAGTGGTATTCATGGTTGGAGGAGTGCGCAAATCAACTGGATAAGTCGAGATTGTCATAGGACAGGTCTGAGGAGTGGGATGAAGCCCCCTGCCTCAGACCTGCCTTTTTTATTTTCCCTCCATGCCCTTGCGGTATTTTATGGGGCTGATGCCTACGTTTTCACGGAAGTATTTGCCGAGGAACGACTGGTTGGGGAAGTGCAGTTCCTTGGCGATGTCGCATATCTTCATGTCTGTCTGCCGCAGCATGATGCGTATCTCGTTGGTCACGTATTTGTCAATCCATGCATTGGGAGAGCATTTGCTCACGCTGCTTATTATCTCTGACAGATACTTGGGAGTAAGTTTCAGTTGTTGTGCGTACCAACTGACGCGACGTTCCCTGCGGCAATGCTTTTCTACTAATTGTATAAACTCCACGAATATCTTTTCGCTCTTTGTGTCATAGCTGTGATTGTCCGTAGCATTCATCACGCGGTAGAACACGCTTCCCAGGTCGTAAATCATCGTTACGATAAGCAGTCGCAGCACGTCCTTGCGGAGAATGTAATCCTTTCTGGTCACCCTTTCGTGGATCATGTCTAAATATTCTTGCGCAATTCGTATCTCGTCTTCCTGTATAGGGAATACGGGGTGGTTGCGTGTGAGGAGGAAAAGGATGCTGAGATTTCTTATGTCTTTCAGTATCTCGAAGATGAAGGCGTTGGATATGAGCAGAGCCATGCCTTCCGCATTGTCGCTCATCCATATTTTTTCCACGATTTGTCCGTCGGTGAGTATCATGGCATCTCCGGGGGTTATCGCATATTCCTTCTGGTTGAGCACGTAGCCTCCCCTGCCTTTTGTGCATACGGCTACGATAAGGCAGTTCATTCTCCTTGGTTCATCCAGCTGCGGGATAGCCTTCACGTCCTTGAACACCAAGAGGTCGTTGCCTATTGATGGCACTTCCGCTTTCTCTCGGATACGGTCCAGATTCAAGTCTTTTATCTTTTCCATTAGATTTGTTGTCGTTTTTTATTCTGTATCTGACGGTTTCAGCATGATGATTTCAGCCCCTGTGACAGTGGGAAGCGGTCTGTCGTCTTGCCTTGTGATTATCAGTGAGTCTGTATGGTAGGTGGAGAAACGTGTAAAGAATTGTTCATCATCAATGCCGAGACAGCGGTATTGCATATCGTTGATGGCAATTTTCTGCCCTTTTCTCGCACCTCTTATAGTCAGTCTTATCTGTCCTTCTGCTTCCATGGGGAAATAACATCGTGTAGTGTCATTACCTTGGAAGATGGAAATGGTTTCAAATGTCTTGCAGGCACGCAGTGAGGTGTTTGGGATGTCGCAGAAATCGGTAATGGAAGGTATCGCTTTCTCTGCCCCTATCCATGCCGGTGAAAAGCCGAATATGAAGTCTTTCCAGTCTTTCTGATAAGCCGTTGCGTCATAGCTTTCTCCATTTTCCGTCA
Organism: uncultured Prevotella sp.; assembly: GCA_945787895.1. Lineage (GTDB taxonomy): Bacteria > Bacteroidota > Bacteroidia > Bacteroidales > Bacteroidaceae > Prevotella. Next base: position 8,348 of record CALZJQ010000065.1, read on the forward strand.
GTTTTCCTGCCGCTATGGTGCAGAGCCAGTCTTTCTCCGTGCTGCACCTCTCCTCCTTCTTTCCGTCGGTGACGGTCGTTATTGCCACTGAAATCTGTCCCCCTGTCTCTCCCCTTGCGTTGTCCGCAGTGTCGTCTTGCCTGTCCCATGAAGCGATGCATGGTGCATACCATACGGAGATGACGTTGCGTCCTACGGACAGGAATTCCCTTATGTCAATCTCCCTGCTTGCCTTTCCCCGTCTGTTTCCGGGTCTGTACGGCCATATCGTCTCCGTCATGGCAATCCTTCCATTGACATATACGAGAGCGTAGCCTGTCGTGGAGATTGACAGTGTAGCCTCTTCCGGCAGTCTTCCTGAGGTCAATATGCTGTGAAACAACACTTCTTCCCCTTTTCCCGCCGTCGGATGACAGAGAAACCCGCCTCCTTCTGCTTTCGTAATGCCGATGGGTAGCAGGAGAAAAGGTAACAGTAGGAGTATATGTCGTGTCAGTCTCAATGTAAACGGTTTCCTGAAATCAATGTGGTAAGTTGCCGGAGGTGGTATGCAATGGCCGCCATGGTGATATATAATGACCGCAACTTCACGGTTGAAACAGTGTTCCTTCGGTGCTCTATGGCATTGTAGAGGGTGTTGAAACTGTGAGGTTGCGGTCTTTTGTTTTATGCTGCGTTACGGTCGGCGGTATTGCGTGCCAGTCGGATGACCTTTGCCGCACAACATTTCCCGTACCGCCCGCTCTGTGTTGCCTTATGCGTCGATGTTGGCGTAGGTGGCGTTTTTCTCGATAAACTGCCTGCGTGGCTCCACGTCGTCGCCCATGAGCATGGAGAATATCTCGTCAGCCTCTGCCGCATTCTGTATCGTCACCTGCTTCAGCAGGCGTGTCTCGGGGTTCATGGTGGTGTCCCAGAGCTGCTCGGGGTTCATTTCTCCAAGACCTTTGTATCGCTGTGTGTGCAGGCGGGAGTCGTCAGGATTGCCTCCGCAGTATGTGTCGATGAAGCGGAGACGGTCTTGTTCCGTGTAGCAGTACTCCTTGTTGTTCTTGAATGAGCACTGGTAGAGTGGTGGGGTGGCGATATAGAGGTGTCCCTCCTGTATCACCTGCGGCATGAAACGGAAGAAGAGAGTCATGATGAGCGTGTCGATGTGTGAGCCATCGACGTCGGCGTCGGTCATGATTATTATCTTGTCATAACGCAGTTTTTCGATGTTTGCCTCCTTAGTGTCGTTGCCATCTACTCCGAAACGCACTCCGATGGCCTGGAGGATGATGCTTACCGACTCGGATTCAAATACCTTGTGCCATTGTACCTTCTCCACGTTGAGTATCTTACCGCGCAGCGGCAGGATAGCCTGCGTGTTGCGGTCACGTCCCTGCTTTGCCGAACCGCCCGCAGAGTCACCCTCGACGAGGAATATCTCCGTCTGCTTGGGGTCACGGCATGAGCAGTCAGCGAGCTTTCCCGGAAGTCCGCCGCCAGTCATTGGGTTCTTTCTTTGTACGTTTTCGCGGGCTTTGCGTGCTGCTATTCGTGCAGTAGCTGCAAGTATCACTTTCTCGCATATCTTCTTTGCTTCAGCCGGATGCTCTTCCAGGTAGTATGTGAGAGCCTCGCCTACGGCCTGCTGTACCGCTCCTGCCACTTCCGAGTTGCCGAGCTTCGTCTTTGTCTGTCCCTCAAACTGCGGTTCGGCGACCTTTACGCTGATGACGGCCGTGATGCCTTCACGGAAGTCTTCGCCTGAGATTTCTATCTTCGCCTTCTCTATCTGCTTTGCGAGGGTAGGCTCATTGTCGGCGTATGTCTTGAGCGTACGTGTGAGAGCCGTGCGGAAGCCCTGGAGGTGCGTACCTCCCTCTATGGTGTTGATGTTGTTTACGTAAGAGTGGATGTTTTCGCTATAGTCGGTGTTGTACATGATGGCAACCTCGATAGGCACTCCGTTCTTCTCCGTCTTGAGGTAGATGACGTCATCAAAGAGGTGTGTGCGGTGGCGATCTACGTAGCGCACGAACTCTTTCAGTCCGTCCTGTGCGTGGAACACCTCCACCTTCGGCTGCCATCCCTCTGCGACGTTGCCGTTCTCGTCGAGCTCCGGACGGAGGTCGGTGAGCGTTATCTTGATGCCTGCATTGAGGAAGGCAAGCTCTCTCATGCGGCGTGCCACTATGTCGTACTTGTATGTCGTGGTGGTAAAGATGGTGCCGTCAGGCCAGAACTGCTGTCTCGTACCCCTCTTGTCTGTCTCGCCTACGATTTTTACGTCGTAGAGAGGTTTGCCCTTTGCGTATTCCTGCTGATATATCTTGCCGTCACGGAAGACTTGTGACATCATGTGGGTGGAGAGTGCATTCACGCAGCTCACGCCCACTCCGTGCAGACCGCCGCTGACTTTGTAGGAGCCTTTGTCGAACTTGCCTCCTGCATGGAGCACCGTCATCACCACTTCAAGGGCGGACTTGTGCATCTTTGGGTGTTCATCTACAGGGATGCCTCGTCCGTTGTCCTGGACGGTGATGGAGTTGTCCTCGTTGATTGTCACCTCGATGTCGGTGCAGTAGCCTGCCATAGCCTCGTCGATGGAGTTGTCCACGGTCTCGTTCACGAGGTGGTGAAGACCTTTTTCTGAGATGTCTCCAATATACATGGCTGGACGTTTGCGCACGGCTTCCAGTCCTTCGAGCACTTGGATGCTGCTGCCGGTATAGTTGGTTTCTTTGTTCTGTATTTCTTCCATTGTGGTATAGTTGTGATTTGTTCAAGTTCCGCAGGCATCGACCTCTTAGGTTTTGGGGTTTTCTTTACGGTTTTATGGTTATACGGTTTTGTGGTTATATGGTTTTGCGGTTATACGGTTTTGTGGTTTTTGCGGAGATTGGGTAAGGCTGATTGTGATTTCCGCACAACCTTAAACCGTAAAACAGTAAAACCTTAAAACCGTAAAACCTTATACCTTACCCCCCCCCACAACCGTATCAAACGGAGCGAGCCGTCTGCTTGCGAAAGCTGAACTGATAATAATTGTATTTAGTTTTCAAAAGGTTTTATTCTTTTGCAAAGGTAGTAAAAAAAAAGGAAATATACAAGTGTTTTCCCGCTTTTCTTGCGTGCGTGCGCGCAGAAACCTTATTATTGCAGTCTCTCCCCGTCGGTAATGCTCCGCGTCTCTTTCTGCAAGGGTGGCGAAGGGGCTTGGATGCTGGTTTCCCCCTGCCCGCTTTGCGTTGTTTTTGGAAAATAAAAGAGGCTGCTACCCACCTCGGGCTGCAGCCTCCAACAAAAAATTATTATGGAAACAATCTTGTGTTATGTCTTGTAATATGACTTGATAGATTATGAGAAATCTGTAATTTTCCTGTCTTTTCTGATGTGACAGTGCGCTATCCGGATGGGATTATCCCAAGCTGTTGATCTGAAGAGCGAGGCTTGACTTGATATTTGCAGCCTTGTTCTTGTGGATGACGTTCTTCTTTGCGAGCTTGTCGAGCATCTTCTGGAGAGTAGGAAGCATCTTGATGAGTTCTTCCTTGTCAGTAGTTGCGCGGAATTTACGAACTGCGTTACGCATTGTCTTAGCGTAGTACTTGTTGCGGAGAGTTCTTGCCTTGGTCTGGCGGATTCTCTTCTCGCATGATTTGTGATTTGCCATTTTCTTTGATGGTTTGTTAAAGAGTTAATAATTTTCAGCCTTGGGTCTTGCGCTTATCAGGCTGCCCTGGCGGATTCCTTGCGAAATCCTTCGCCACCTTGTCCCTGCCGTGTGTCGTTTATTTACATAAAAAAATAATCCGACAACATGACTGGTATCGAATCACACCGAGATGACGAATAAGGTTTTATGAAAGTAGTCCCTAGGAGAGTCGAACTCCTCTTTAGAGAATGAAAATCTCTCGTCCTAACCGATAGACGAAGGGACCGTCCTTGCCTTGCATCGAGCTTGAGCAACCGCCTTCCTGCCTTTGCATCGGCGTTTTTCTCCTGCTTTATCTGCTAAGCGGGTGCAAAGGTACGACATTTATTTTGAAACTCCAAATTTTTGAAGCATTTTCTTTTCTTTTTCGGTAAAATTTCGTAATTTTGTCTCCACAAATCCCTTATTGTTACAGGAAAATGCTGATAAAGAGTCGTTGTATAGTGCTCAGGACTGTCAAGTATGGTGACCGCAGTCTCATCATCGACCTGCTTACCCGTGAGTATGGCAGGATGAGCGTCGTATGGCGTGTCCCAAAGCAGGGTAGGGGAGGCGCGCGCCGTCAGTATTTCCAGCCCCTTTCCATCCTTGAAGTGGTCAGCGACCGCCGTTCTGCCACCTCGCTGCCCGTAGTGAAGGAGGCGAGGATTGCAGAGCCTTACGATACGATGCAGACTGACTCCGTGAAGTCGTGCGTGGCTTTTTTCATAGCCGAGTTCTTGTGTCTTGCTACGAGGGCTGAGCAGGGGAATCCTTATCTGTATGATTTTGTAGAGCGAAGTCTTGTCTGGTACGATGCTTCTCTTGTCGCTGTTGCCAATTTTCACCTTATGTTTATGATGCGTGTGTCGCGCTTCCTTGGTTTCTATCCTAATATTGATGATTATTCTGAGGGTGATTATTTCGATCTTCGTGCCGGTCTCTTCACTTCTGTTCCGCCCATACATAGTGATTTTCTTCGTCCTGATGAGGCGGGCAATATCCGTTCTTTGATGCGAATGACAGCCTCCAATATGCACCTTTTCCGTCTTTCGCGCACGCAAAGAAACAATATAGTGGAGGTGTTACTCCGTTTCTACTCTCTCCATATCCCTGATTTCCGCCCCTTAAAGTCGTGGGATGTCCTCAAGGAAGTGTTCGATTAAGGAGATGTCTTAATGACTGGAACTCGTTATGTAGCGGGCGCAATATGATGAGAACATCGGGCTGAGGCTCGACAACAACTGGATGAATGAAATATTAACAATATAATCTTAGTCAGAAATGGATAATGAACAACATGATATTATAATTTATTCCACACCTGATGGTAAGACAAACGTGTCGTTAATGACACGTGATGGTAAGGTGTGGCTCAACCAATCACAAATTTCGGACCTTTTTGGGACCTCGGTACCAAACATCTGCTACCATATAGCTAATATTCTAAAAGAGAATGAGTTAGATGCTGATTCAGTTATTAAAGATTATTTAATAACTGCCTCCGATGGCAAGATATATAGAAGCGGATGCAGAAGGCCTGAAATGGCTCGAAGATTTGCAGAACAAGATTAAGAATCAGGAATAAAACTGATTGCAATATGACAAAGCGCGAGATACCAAAACTGTTTGAGGACAGGAAGATTCGTACCGTATGGGATGATGAGCAGGAGAAGTGGTACTTCTCTATTGTTGACGTGGTGGGTGCGCTGACCGACCAGCCAGATACTGAACATGCTCGCAACTATTGGAAAGTGCTGAAACACAGGTTAAAGATAGAGGGGAATGAAACGGTTACAAATTGTAACCGGTTGAAGTTAGTGGCTGAAGATGGAAAGCGAAGACTGACCGATGTTGCTGATACTGAGCAGCTTTTCCGTATCATCCAATCCATTCCATCTCCCAAGGCAGAGCCCATCAAGCAATGGATGGCACATGTAGCGTCAGAACGTATCGACCAACTGCAAGACCCCGAGCTGAGCATCCAGCAAGCCATGATGGACTACAAGCGGCTTGGATATTCCGACAATTGGATTAACCAACGCCTCAAGAGCATCGAGATACGCAAGGACCTGACCGACCAATGGAAACTCCACAACGTGGAAGAAGGCATCCAGTATGCCACTCTCACCGACATCATTTATCAGCATTGGGCAGGCAAGACAGCCAAGGAATACAAGCAGTTCAAAGGATTGAAGAAAGAGAATCTGTGCGACAATATGACCAACGAAGAGCTGGTATTAAACATGCTGGCAGAACTCTCTACGACCAGCATCACCAAGTCCAAGAATCCCCAGACGTTGGAGGACAATATGCAATGTGCCGCCGATGGAGGTGATGTGGCAAGAGTGGCTCGCGAACAGTTGGAAGCCAAGACAGGCCGTCAAGTAGTATCACCGCTGTCTGCGAAGAGGTTCTTTGAAGGGCAGAAACCTAAAGGAGAGATAGATGATGATGATAATACCACCTCAGTTCGGGATAAGAGATAGTCAACAAAAAAGTTGGTAGTCTAACAAATGTTTTGTATCTTTACAGGTGAAAATCAAATAGTTATAAAAACATTTGATATTACTACCGGTTACAAAGTTACAGAATTATTTTGTATAATAGACGAGTTTTGCAAACATTTCATACAATTAGCATCTTTTAAGTGTATAGGCGAGTCATATTTCAAAAAAATGTAGTACTTTTGCAAAAGCAAAAGTGGCAACAATAGACCAAAAGCTACAATTAAAATAATAACTAATGGGTAAAATACTTTATTTCCTCTGTTTC
>CALZJQ010000066.1 GCA_945787895.1 uncultured Prevotella sp.
AAACAACTAAACAACTAAACAACAAAACAACTAAACAACTAAACAACTAAACAACCAAACAACTAAACCACCGAAAATGCGAGTGCATAAGCCTTTATCTGCTTCACCATGGCGAGGAGCCCGTTGGAGCGAGTAGGCGAGAGATGGTCCTTGAGCCCTATCTGCTCTATGAAGTAGAGGTCGGCATCGAGGATTTCCTGCGGTGTATGTCCGCTGATGACCTTTATCAAGAGTGCTATTATTCCCTTTACTATGAGTGCATCGCTCTCTGCCTGAAAGACGAGGTTGCCCTCTGCGTCCTTGTCACATTGCAGCCATACGCGGCTTTGGCAGCCGTCTATGAGGTTCTGCTCCGTCTTGTACTGCTCATCCAACGGCGGCTGCTCGTTGCCGAGGTCTATGAGGAGCTGATATTTGTCCATCCAGTCGTCAAAGGCTGAAAACTCTTCTATTACTTCTTCTTGTAAATCGTTGATTGTCATCGGTATTTCTTTTCTGTTTTTTTCTTTCTTTTTCTTTCTTGCTCTCCCTCTTCCCTTTTCTCCCTCCTTGTGTTCTTCAATCTGGTCGGAGAATACCAGCATCAGGCGGAGGAGACACAGCTACTCAAGGATGAAGAGCTTGTCACTGGGGCGCACCTTACCCGGCACGGCGATGCTGATGCGCCATCCTTTCTCTGCCCTCTGCACGGGTTTGAGGTCGTAGCGTATCTCGTTGCAGTCGAGGTACATGGCTCCTGTCGTAGGACCTGTGATGAGCAGGCGGTCACCTACCTGCACCTCATGCGCCTCAACCTGAAATTCCGCCACGCCAATCTTTGAGAAATACTTTATCGTCTTGGCGCAATACACCTTCTTCTCCGTCGCCTTGCTGCCATAGGAGTCGTTCCATTCGCCGAGCGTCTGACCCTGATAATATCCGTCCCAGAAGCCGCGGTTGAAGACACGGCAGAGGCGTTCATCCCATCCGTCCTTCTTCTCTTCGGTGAACGTGCCGTCAAGGACTGACGCTATAGCCTCCTTATAGCACCTCACTACCGCATCGACATACTCCGGACCGCGTGCCCTGCCCTCTATCTTGAACACCCGCACGCCGGCATCCATCATCTTGTCGATGAAGCGAATGGTCTTCAGGTCCTTGGGCGACATGATGTATTTGTTGTCTATCTTCAGTTCGTTGCCGGTCTCCACGTCGGTGGCGGTATATACGGCATCACTCTCGTAAGCCTCCACCCTGTATCCCCTGCGGCATATTTGCACGCATTCCCCACGGTTGGCACTGCGGTTGGCATTGTGCAGGGAGAGGTAACACTTGCCTGAGATAGCCATGCAGAGAGCACCGTGGCAGAACATCTCGATGCGGATGGGCTCGCCGCTGGGGCCGCAGATATTCTCCTCGATGGCCTGCTGATGGATAGCCTTCACCTGGTCCATGCGCAGTTCACGTGCGAGGACGACGACGTCGGCAAACTGAGCGTAGAAGCGCAGTGCCTCGATGTTCGAGATATTGAGCTGGGTGGAGAGATGCACCTCCTGCCCTACCTGCCTGCAATACATCATCACGGCAACGTCACTTGCAATGACGGCAGTGATACCCGCCTGCTTTGCAGCGTCGATAATCTCGTGCATCACGGGGATGTCCTCACCATAGATGATGGTATTCACCGTGAGGTAGGTCTTGATACCGTGGCTGCTGCATTCTGCTGCAATGTCGTGAAGGTCGCTGATGGTAAACGTCGAGGCGGAATGTGCCCTCATATTAAGTTTCTCAATGCCGAAGTAGATACTGTCTGCTCCGGCATTGATAGCTGCAGCCAGTGACTCCCGTGAGCCTACCGGCGCCATTATTTCGTATGTATTCATTCTAAGTGGGGTTTTAAGGTTTTAAGGTTTGTTTCGGTTTTACGGTTTTAAGGTTTTAAGGAATATACCAATAGCCCTCACAAACCTCCGCATAACCGTATTACCGTACAACCGCAAAACCGTACAACCGCAAAACCATATAACCGTATAACCGTAAATTACAAACTCCACACCTGCCCGTCGGCAGTGTCCTTGACGATGAATCCCGCCTCGTTGAGCGCATCGCGGATAGCGTCGCTCTTTGCCCAGTCCTTGTCAGCCTTGGCCTGTGCCCTCATGTCGAGAACCATGTCCATCACCTTGCTGAATGCCTGCTCACGGCTGGGGTCGCCAGCTTCCGCTGAGGTCTTCAGTCCGAGGATGTCCTCTACCCATGTGTGCATCACCTTTTCCAGCGTCTCAAGGTCGGCACCACTGATCTTTGCCTTGCGGTCAACGAGGGTGTTGATGACCTTGCAGGCCTCGAAGAGGTGGGAAATGACGTTAGGAGTCTGGAGGTCATCGTTCATGGCATCATAGAGTTTCTGCTCCAATTCTGCCACAAACTTGCCCACTTCCGGCTGCGAACCCTTGGCCGTCTGTATGCGCTTGATGTCCTTGAGCGAGGTGACCAGCTTGCTGTACCCCTTCTCAGCGGCTTCGAGGGCTTCGGAGGAGAAATCCACCGTGCCGCGGTAATGCGCCGAAAGGATGAAGAAGCGTATGGTCATTGGTGCGAACGGCTGAGTGAGGAGTTCGTGCTCACCCTTGAAGAACTGGTCGAGGGTGATGAAATTGTTGTATGACTTACCCATCTTCTGTCCGTTGATGGTAATCATGTTGTTGTGCATCCAGTAGCGCACGGCGGGATGTCCCATGGAAGCCTGTGCCTGCGCTATCTCGCATTCGTGGTGAGGGAAGACGAGGTCCATGCCTCCTCCGTGGATGTCAAACTCGTCTCCGAGGTATTTCCTTCCCATCGCCGTGCACTCGCAGTGCCATCCGGGGAAGCCTTCCTGCGGCATCTCGCACGCCTTGCCGTCCTTACCCTGCATCAGCCACGGCCAGCGCATGATATGTTCGGGCGACGCTTTCTTCCACAGGGCGAAGTCAGCCTGGTTCTTCTTCTCGCCCACACCGGCGAGGGTGTCGCGCGAAGCGTCCTTGATATTCTCTAAGGTGCGTCCTGAGAGAATGCCGTACTTGAAGTCCTTGTTGTATTTCTCGATGTCGAAATATACGGAGCCGTTGGAGACGTACGCATAGCCGTTGTCGAGAATCTGCTGCACGAGTTGCTGCTGCTCGATGATATGCCCCGTGGCGTGCGGTTCGATGGACGGAGGAAGGACGTTGAGCTTCTCCATCGCGCTGTTGAAGCGGCGTGTGTAGTATTCAGCAATCTGCATGGGCTCCAGCTGTTCCAGTCGTGCCTTCTTCGCTATCTTGTCCTCACCCTCGTCGGCATCGTGTTCGAGGTGACCGACGTCGGTGATGTTTCTCACGTAGCGCACCTTATAGCCAAGGTGCTGCAGGTAGCGGAAAAGGATGTCGAACGTGATGGCAGGACGGGCATGACCGAGGTGCGCATCGCCATAGACGGTAGGTCCGCAGACGTACATGCCTACGTGGTTTGCGTTCAACGGCTTGAAAGCCTCTTTCTTTCTTGTCAGGGTGTTGTATATCAGGAGTGTCTGTTTCATTGTCATTATTGTTATGATTGATTTATGTTGCTCAGAATGCTCAACTGAGCCTGAGCATCCTCTCGATAGGCTTCACGGCATCCCTTGCTATGTCGGCAGGCACCTCCACAGCAGGCCATTCATAGCGTAACGTATTATAGAGCTTGCGCAGGGTGTTCATCTTCATGTAGTCACATTCGTTGCAAGAACAGCCTACCCCTCCCTCCGTCACCTCTGGAGGAACGGGGATAAACTGCGTCTCGGGGCAACATCGCTGCAACTCATGGAGTATGCCAGCCTCGGTAGCCACGATATATTTCACATCGGTATTGGCTTTGGCATAACGAATCATGTCCGCAGTGGAACCCTTCACATCGGCTACAGCGAGGACAGGAGCCTTACACTCAAGGTGAGCCATGACAACAGCCCCGGGATTTTCCTCCTTCAGTCGCACTATCTCTGCCACGGAAAAACGCTCATGGACATGACAGCCGCCGTTCCATAGTTCCATCGAGCGACCTGTCACACTGTTGATGTACGACCCGAGGTTGTAGTCGGGACCGAACAATATCTTCGCATCCTCCGGAAGCTGGTCGATAACCTTCTTCGCATTGCCAGAAGTGACCACGACATCGGTCAGGGCTTTGGTGGCAGCCGTCGTATTCACATACTGCACCACCATGTAGTCAGGGTGCGACTGTTTCCATTCCCTCAAGTCGTCAGCGGAGCAGGAGTCAGCCAGCGAACAACCGGCATTGAGGTCAGGACTGAGAACAATCTTGTCGGGAGAAAGGAGCTTGCAAGTCTCCGCCATGAAGTGTACGCCACACATGACGATAATCCTCGCATCCGTCTCAGCAGCCTTGCGCGCCAGGGCAAGTGAGTCGCCTACGAAGTCAGCCACCTCCTGTATCTCGCCCACGGTGTAATAGTGAGCGAGGACCACAGCCCTCTTCTCCTCGCACATACGGCGTATCTCCGCCTTCAGGTCAGTTCCCTCTGCCACGGGCTCATCAATGTAGCCCAGTTCTTTCCATTTATTATCCATTGTAAAAAAAACTTCCTTTCAATAATTCTGCAAAAGTAATAATAATATTCATTATTACAAAGAAAAAAAGGGAAAAGTTTTGCTTAAGGTTTTTGGTTGTTGGTTATGGGTATTTGGTTGAAAATGCTTTGGCAATGGAGAATATATCCTCATCAAATAATGATTTCCCAAAAGCCACCTTTGTCTGGACCAACTCGACGAACAACACCTTGCTCTTGTAGTTTCTTGATGTTTCTTGCAATGTTTCTCCTGTCAACACCTATGATTTCAGCCATTTTAGAGGTTGAAATATAAGGATCCTCCTTTATCAAGTCTATAATTTTCTGTGACGTTTTCTGTGACGTTTTCTGTGACGTTTTCTGTGACGCATCTATGACGTTTTCTGTGGCATTTACCTTTTCTGTGACGTTTACAGTCACCTTTTCTGCTACCTTTGGCACTGTAATCTTCAAGATGAACTCATCAGTCCTGAAGGATGGGACATTCGCACCATTGGCCTCCTGTTCACGACAAATACGATCAAAGCCCTCGCCGAACTCCTTTACAAAATGATATGCTTTGAGGAAAGCTGCTATTTTAGGATTACGGGAGAAGTGGGTATGTCGGATATTAGTGGGCTCTTATCGCCTACAGCATCAAGCACTTTATCTGCTAACCACAACGTCAGCATCTCCTTCTCATCTTGATGCAGGTACTCTGCGAGCTTGATTACATGTTCGCGCTTTGCTCGTCTCTGAGCTCTCTTATTTTCTTTCCGAATAACATTATCTGCACTTTTACTAATCAAAGAAAATGAATCCATTTCTCATCACAAGATGATTGAAGGGATTGTTATCGGCAATCTCCTTCAGAGAGAAGTCAGGGTCAAAAACATTGCTTATCTTCAATAAGTCCTTGATGACTCTTGATTTCTGTGCTATTGTTGAGCCACTTGCCCCAAAATGTTCTGCGATTTCAGCGGATGATGTATTCAGCCGAGAACTTTTGCTGAACATGAAATTGATGCTGCAGATGGTATATACAGAAGCGGCAGCCCATATCTCTACTCTTCCAGATTGCAGTGGGCAGGAACGCTTGCGTCCCAATTTCTGCACAAGTTTTGTACACAGTTCTGCGCACTCATCATCTAAGTGCTCTTTGCAAAATGCTGTAGCAAGTTCTATAACCCTTGCTTCTCTTTCTTTTAGTTGTTGCTTATCCATCAGTATATTGTTTTCTCGTTTTATACTTCGACTAAACTATCGAAAAATGACTACTTTTACGACTAGAGGCTCTCAATTAGTCATTTTCAAGTCGTTATTAGTCTTTTTCTAGTCATTTATCCTATTATTAGTCATTTTCTAGTCATTTTCTAGTCATTTTCTAGTAGTCTTATCCGATACCCCAATGGCTATCACACCACCATCCGCATTGGCAAATGCCACGATGGGCACAGCCAATGCCTTCGGCTCTATTTGAATGCTCTTGCAGTCAAATGTTTGGTCTTCCTTACGAGTTGTTATTTCTTACAACCATTAGGACAAAGTGTAAAGTAAAACTTGTACACCATGGTTTGCATAGCCTATGCCATAGCTCTTCAACTATGTTCATTACTCTGGGATCAACTTTACAATTCATATGCCTATTTTTTTTCTTTCCAATATTGAGCAACATCAAACACTTCAGTTCTTGGATATTCTTTCATATTAGAAATCGCTTGGCCATTACAAAGTTTTTCCAAGTTTCTTATGGCAGTATTCCCATCTTTTATAGTCAATCCCAAGAATTTATTGATTGCTTTGGTGTTTGCCATATCATTAATGGGTAGCAAGAAAGAAGTTTCACATTCCTGAGAAAAATCAAAGTTTGCGGTATTATATTCTGCTATTCCTTGCGAAAGCAAGAATACTGATACACCATAAGAGCGTATCTTTCTAAGAATAACCTCTAATATCTCTAATGATTTTTTCTCGCGGAACAAATCGTGTGCCTCATCAATCATCAAGACATAACGCATTTCTCTATAATTGTCATTTACTTCGGTACTTCCCATGTTAGAGAAAACGTTGAAGATGTAATTGATAATGAGGAAAACAGAAGTGAAACGGACAGTACTATCCAGTTCTCCTGATAATGATAAATAGTAATTGTTATTCAAAAACGAACTTGGATTATTAATCTTTGAAGCAAATAGCTCGTATTCACTAAGACGGCCCATAATTTCTGTCAGCGTATCTCGATTGTCCCCAACTCGTTCAATAATGAGATCATATACTTGTTTCAATGAAGGATAGTCGCCACTTGTTTGCTGAATAAAGGCCTCTTGTACAGCATCCTTCAAAGTTTGTTGCTGCTTCTTACCAATATTTGAATATTTGGCAATTATGTCAACAAACTTATTGATACCGACCAATTTGTTTCTATCATTGATATTATCAATAAACGAAAGGGGATTTAAAGGGAATGGAGCATCGGGGGCATTAATACAAGTAGTATGGGTCTCTGTAAAGAAATCTTCCATTTTTTTCCTGTCTTCCGCAGAAATGCCTTTAAAATCCAAGAATAGGAAGTTAACCTGTCCTTGCGTTTTAGTTACTAACTGGCGTAAAAACTCCAATGCAAATTGTGACTTGCCCGAACCAGACTTGCCCGCCACAGCAATGTGCTGATTATTGTATATTTTCGTATTGTTAAAGCAGAATGTGATCGGCTCCTGTGTTTTGGGCTTGTATCCTATCCTGATGTCTATCGGACCGGTGAAGGTTGTTTTGTTGATATGCTGGTTATTGTTCTTAACAGCATCAAGTGGAACGGGGACATCCTCGATAGCATCAATACCTTTTCCCAGATATTCAACTAAGAAATCAAAGAAAGTATATTGGGGACGATTCTCAAATAAATAGTTGATTTGTTCCAAACCATGGTCAATGTGAAGCTTAACATATTTAGGAATCAACTCATCATTTTTGTTTATTCCATACGCTTGACATATTAGTGCAACATAAAATTCTCGGTTAGCTGAGTCAAACAAGATATGTTCCTTATATTCCTTGCCTTGAGAATCGTAGACATTAAATTCATTCTGCTTGAACCGTTTGCCAGTTGACAGAGAGAATCCCAACGCTACGCGTGCAATAATGTTCTCCTTTGCTCCACCCGGTAATTTCTGTGTAAGGTTGGATACAATGGCCTGATTTGCTGCCGAAGTTTTTATATTTATCTGCATATTATTGTTGCTTATAATTGTCAAATAGTCTGTTCGGCTCAACTTCCATGAAACGAGAGCCATTCTTTGTGTTCTCAATCAGATATGTCTTCTTCACATATTTTTCTATCAAGCCATACTCATCTTCCGTTAACTCTTTCATCAAAAGTGGGAAGAGAATAACTTGCTTGGAAACATTGGGATAGAACTTTGTCAAAATGTTCTGACTGTGATTTATATCAAACTTTTGCATTGGACTGTCAATAAAAACAGGGAAATCCAGTCCAGTTTCCTCCACCAATGCACCAAGCAGCGCAGAGGCAAACATTTGACGCTCTCCCATAGATAAAATGCCTTTATCTATTTTCCTGCCACTTGCATCAAATAGGTTGATGTCTACATCCTCCCCATTTCCTTGGATATCCACAACCACATGGTGAACCAAATCTTTTTTATGTAAAAAGCTTGTTAATTTTTCCTCTAGCCTTTTCTCTAAAGCTTTTTTCTTCTCGTCCTTAAAACGAAGAAGAAAATGCTGTATAGTTTGGATAAGAAGGGTGGCCTCTTCGTCTATGGCCTTGTTCTTTGCAGAAACATCAATTCGATCTGAAAGAATTTTCTTTTTTTGCTTTGCCGCCTTGATTTCATCTTTCTTCCGTTCTATTTCGATATTCAAACGTGCAATTTCTTCTTGTAGTTTAGTGACCTCTCCTTCTTTTCCTTCTTTCTTTAGGCGCAGAGACTGAATGTAGTCACTTTCTGCATTTTTTTCTGCTTCTCTGATTTTCTTCTCTATTGAATATAATTCTGCTTTTGCTTTGGAATACTTGTTGAAGAGTGATTCAAACGAAGTCTTACACTCCTTTATCTTCGTAAGAAGTCCAAGGAAATCATCATATTGTAAATCTGTAAAGTCGTGTAATGTTTGAAACGACTCAAATTTCTCAACATCAATACTATTATAAAAATGTTTGAGGATTAAGCGCTTGATTTCTTTTTCATAAAAGTTTCTGACTTTTACATCAATAAAACCATTAAAAGAGTCACGAGCTTTATCGAGATCATTCAATATTACATCTGTTTTTTCTTCTATACCTTCCAACTGCAATTTATTCTGACGGAATGTCTTTTCATCTTTTAGTTGTATTGAGACTTCCGAAAGAACATTGCCTGCGAGGCCAAAAGGAATAAAATTATAAAGTTCCTTCAATCCATCCTGAGCTTCTGTAACTTCTTTCTGATATTGTTCCTGCTCGCCCTTCAATTCATTAAGACGTTCAATGCTCATTAAGTCTCCTTCACGGATAAGTTTTTCTTGCAGTTCGTTACATTCGTATTTCAATAGCGATACTTTTTCTTGATATTCTATGATATGACTATCACAGTCAGAAATGTATTCTTCGTCTGTTGCTATTGAAGCAAGCAATTCATTAAACTCCTTCTTGTCATGTGGTTGCGCTGCATCTCTGCGATAGTCGTCTTGAAGTTTTTCTAGCTCATTTTTCAGCTCGGCATATTTCTGTATTCCTAACACTTGTGAATATGCCTGACTCAGTTCTGCACGTTGCTTAGGAGTATTCACCTGAGCAAATGATACTATCTTTTCAGCATCAAAGAAGAAGAACTTTGCTATTTCTATAGGAAGGATATAGTCACGAATAAACATTTCCTCCTCGTCTTTATCACTGAACAAATCACTAACCTTACCATCTATGAGGATCTCCAACTCATCTGAGGTACTAGTGGCTCTGTCGTACGAACGGACAATAGTTATCTCTGTGCAAGTGGTATTGGGTATCTCAACATTGGTAAATGTTACGGCAACTGAAAACCTCGTTTCACCATCTTGAGCAGAATAAGAGTTCAGACTGTTACCTATATATTTGCTATATGAACCCTTTTCGTCAATCTCTTTCTTGTAGAGTTCATCAACTTTCTCCATATTCTTGCCATAAAGACACCATACTAGAGACATCAAAAACGTTGTCTTACCATAACCATTATTACCGCTAACAATGATTATGTTCTGCTCGCCGTCTGGGGTTAAATCAATTCTATTTTTCCCTCTATAGATGCGAAAGTTATTCAGCTCAATAGACTTGATAATCATTGCTTCTTACTGTTTAAGAATTCTTTCAAACGTAACTCGATTTCATTTTTCAAACCACGACGACGCTGCATCAGCGACTTGCTTTTCTGGAGAAGTAGCAGCTGTTCAATCAGTTCGCCTTCGTCGGGATTATTCTTGCAGACCTCGCGCATAAGTTCTGCTTCTAACTTGTTCTTCTCGTTCTCTTCCATACTGAAAGACTCTTTATAAATTGAATTGTATATTTCTGACACCTGATAACCGAAGTTAAAGTCGCGGTACCAGTTCACTTGAATAGCAATCAGTTCTTGATCTGAAATCAGTTTAATTTTAGGGTCCCGTTGCTGTAACTCATGCTGAACTTCAAGTAATCGGCGAAGGATTTTTGCCCGATAACTGAAAATGTATGGCCCCATGTCGTTTACAGCGCGACGTCCATCACGACGGAATGGCATCCTGTTTTCTATCACATTTCGTTCGGAGTCCAATTCTATACGGAAATCGTAGAGGGGCTGCATCCACTCACGGCCATTTTTAATGAGCGAGCGCATCGATTTGTCGTCTTTGACAACTGTGCATATCCAACAGCCAAAGCGACTTTGACCGCAAGATCCGTGGCTCTTGTCTGTAACAACTGTGGGACATTCATAGTCATCAGCGCTGGCATCCAAATAGATGTTAAAAAGTATCTTGTTGTCAAATCCCCAGGGGCAAGGTATGGCATTGATGATATACCAGACCTCTTCCAACATCAACTCCTTTATCGGGGCATATACGTATGTATTATGCAATATTGTGTGGTGGGTCAGTCGCTGCCCATGTATTTCGTGTTTCTTTATGGATCTCGCACGAGTCGCACTCTCAGCTTTTCGTGTACCAATTAAGATAATAGCCTCACCACATTCATCTACCTGTTCAGTGATGAATCGTGCTGTAGGCTTTATCTTCATCTTATCAGTACACCAACGGAAAGCAGTGTTTGGCACGGGATAACCCTTACCAATGACATTAACCCAAAATGAGTCTTCAAGTTTTGGCACCGTCTTTCGAACGAAAATTGGCAAATCTTCCTCACGAGCCGTCTTTTCTATTTGAGATAATACATCATCAACATATGCGGATATGATTGGATTTTCAACCATTGTGTCGTTACAAACCACATATATGGAGCGCCTAAGCTGAAATGGAACTATTTTTTCTTCTTTGATTTTCCTAAGAGCAAGCCAAACTAGTGTAAGTAATACCGTGGAATCCTTACCTCCGCTGAAACCAATAATCCAGGGGCGGTCGGTCACATCAGCATACATATACTGGTCTAGAATCTCGTCTATTATGTATTCTATTCGTCTATTCATTAGTCATCCTTGTTCAAAGTACTAACAAATTTTTTATTTAGCAACTCATCTATTTCAACGTTAAGTAACTTTGCTATTTTAAGATATGTCTCCATTGGAGGCTGACAAGCGTTGGTACACCACTTTGAAACCGTAGTAGGAGCGCAGCCAAGTTGCTCTGCCAACCATTTGTTCGTTCTCTTTTTCTCTACAAGCACCACTTTGATGCGATTTATTTCCTTGTCCATAATGGATAATAGATTATATATGGGTACAAAGGTACTCATTTTCTTTGGAAATCGGTTGTTTTTGCCGCTTTATTTTACTATTGAGTTCATCTTATTCGCTTTCTTCTCACTTTATAGGCTCAAAATGCAGTTTAATCTATGAGTTTGCTATATATGCGCAACATGGACTAAACTTATTCTTCTTTCGCCAGAACAATAACGATTGCTGGCGAAAGGAAAAAATATCTTCTCTTTTCGCCAGTAAATGAATCAATGTTATAGGTTGAGTTCCGGCAGGCTGTTGATGGCATTCTCTTTCAACTTATCAACGGCACGGGTGTATTTCTCGGTGTGCTTCAGTCCGCTGTGGCCGAGTAGGCTGGCAACGGTCTTGATGTTGGCACCATTGTTGAGGATGTTCACGGCAAAGGAGTGGCGAGCACAATGCAAGCTGATGTGCTTGTCGATGCCGGTACGTTTGTTCTTGCCTCTTGATTCTGCCATAACTCGCTTATTTACCGATGTTTTCTTTTCGTCCGCAAAAGTACAAAAAGTTTTAATTTTGGGGTGTTAAAAAGGTGTTAATTCTAACAAGGGCAAAAATGGGGTATTTTGTCAAAAGTCAAAAATTTGCAAAGCATCGTAAATGGTTGTGTATCAATTATTTTATTTCTTTTTCTTTCCTTTGTTAGAGGCGGTTATGTTCCAGCATTGGGAAACCGATCGACAGGGAGGCTTACCAAACACAGCCTGAGACTTTACATCGAGGGCTCGAAGAGACCTGTACGACACAAAGGCTGTTTTCCTTGTTTTCTTCAAGACCGATAGCCGCTCTGCTTTTCGGCACTACTAACTGGACACCCTAAAAAAAAAGCATCCAAGCAAAACACCGCTTTCAGAGTGTGAGAAAGCGGCGTTATTGCTGGGCAAAAGCGGCGTTATTACTGGGCGAAAGCGGTGTTATTGCTGGGCAAAAGCATTGATATTGCTGGGCAAAAGCATTGATATTGCTGGGTAAAAGTATTGATATTGCCGACATGAGGGTCAGTTGATGACGGCAATCTTGGCAACGACGCCGCTTTCGCCCTGCGACGTTGCAATGCAGACCATATACACGCCTGTTGCCACGCGCCGTCCTTGCAGGTCGTTGCAGTCCCACGTGAACGATCCGCCGTTGGAGCGTCCCTGCGCCACGAGCGTGCCGTTGGCTGTGGTTATCTTTACGTCAGCATCATAAGAAAGCCCTGTGACGGTGACTGTGCCGCGATAGTCAGGCGTGACGGGATTGGGAAAGGCATATACATCATCCTTGCTCATCTCGGTGACAGGCTCCGTGGCATCGGAACGATAAGAGCATAGACCCTTCACCGTGCCTATATACACCTCGCCGCTGGAAGAGTCGATGGCCATGGCAGAGATATTGTCAGAGAGGAGTGAACTGTTAGCCGAGGTGAAGTGATGCTCCTGCGTGATATTGTCTGACCCAATGACATAGACACCGTTGCCGTCGGACCCGAACCACTTGCGGTCAGCTCCATCAATGGCGACGGAGGTGATGTCGATGCCGGCAAGGAGATAGTCGGCATAGTTGGTGCCGTCATTGCGAGGCACCTTCACCTGATTCCATACCACTTGGTCCTCCTCCGTGCCTATTTTCTCTCTTTCAAGCATGAGAGGTCCTACGTTTGTGCCTATCCATATATTTCCCTCACGATCCTCTGCCGCACAGCGCACATTGCCCACTTCGACCGTATTGAGGTCCTCATTGAGGAAAGTATCGTAAGAATATCCCTGTCCCGTCTTCGGGTCATAGCAGTTGAGGGAAGGTTTCCACCAGTGATTGTTGCACCACCACAGTCGTCCCCCACTGTCGAAGAACATACATCGTGCGTGAGCGAGAGAGACGGAATTATAAATCCATCCGTCATACTCATGCGACTTCCATTCTCCGGAACTGGAAAGTGAGAAAAGTCCCACGCCATTAGCAGACTGGGATGCGAACATCCACGCCGTGCCCTCATCATCCACCTTCATCGCCGAAGGCAACACATAGTTTGGATTGCCTGCAACAGCTGAGGGTAGAGGGGAGTTGTTCATGCCATAAAACTTCACGAACTCTCCGTCCTTGAACTCATAGAGTCCGCCGCGCCCCGTCACGAGCACTCTTCCCGGGTGGCTCTTGTCCACGTCGATACAGAGGAAATTGTTGTAATCACTTAACTCCGTCTGAGCCAGTATCTTGCCGTCGGAGTCAGTGTAGGCAGTCCATTTGTCGTCCTCAATGTCATACACGTGCGGCACGTCGCTTCCTCTGTTGTCCCATCCTTTTCCAAGCACGGCATAGAGGCGTTTGCCTACGACTCTCATCTCACCGAAATAAGGCTGCTGAGGACCGTCGGGACGCATCTTGCCGATACGTTCCACCAAAGCTTTGTCAGGGGTCTTGCTGGGAAAGAGTCCTGCCGCCGACCCGCCGTATGCAGTCCATCGCGTATGGTCAGCCATGTTATCACTGATTGCAATGCGCATTATCGCTCCGTCACTGCACCAGGCATACAGATAGCCGTCGCGCACGGAAGTCTGGCGTACACTCTTGGAGAGGTTGCACGACTCCCTTATCAGCGCCTCCTTCGTGTCAAGTCTGACCACTCCGAAGGCAGTGGAGATATAGGCATCACGCCCTGCGACGTCAATGCCGTTGATGGTCTTGTCGAGCGTCGTTGTCTTGTGGTACAAGTCCGGGACATTGGTCACATTGCCCTCGAGGTCCATGATGTCGATGTTAGAGTCGGTATAGACCATGACAAGCGAGCGTGAGACAGCGTTCCACGCCATACATGACACATCTGCCCCGCTCATACCCGTAAGGCGGTTGTAAGACGTTACGCTCCAGTCCTTCTCATTGACCCGATAGACGTTGCCCAGAGAAAGTGCAAAATAGTCTCCTTTGGCGACTGAGTCTATCTGCTCTATCTCTCCGTATGCGGAATATATCTTCCATTCGCCTACGCTTCCAGCCATCGCCATGATGGGGAATAAAGCCGACAATATGTTGATTATCAAATATTTCATCTTGTTACAGGTGGGTTCTATTAATTACTTCCCTTTGGTCAG
>CALZJQ010000067.1 GCA_945787895.1 uncultured Prevotella sp.
TTTGTACCGAAAAGAAACCAAAAGATGACAAAACGTCAAACCTACATAATTAATAATTTTGACGGTGGGACTATGAAATTGATGAACACTTCTAAAAAATCAGATATGTGTGAATAATTAATAGAACCCATCTTAAAAATAATAAGAAAAGAAAAACACTTAAATCATTGTCGGGCTGAACATGACCGCTCTGTAACGATGCAGACCCTGTAGTGCCTGCTTCGAATACGTGTCAAAAAACATTCTTTTCATAATAAAAACTGTTTATGGAAAATTATCACGATGCAAAAGTAACATAATTATTAGAAACTACCAAACATTTTGACAACTTTCTTTATAAAAATATTACATTTTATTATTTTGTCGCTTATTTTATTGCTCAAAGTGAAAGAATGTTTGCTATTGAATTTTATATGCAATTCATATATATTGCACTTTTTATTGCAGTTTCTATGTTATCGAATATGTCCTTTTCTGAGAGTAGATGTTTCTGTATTTCCAGTTCACGCATGCGTGTCATTTTTCGGAATAGATTAGTCTCCATCTCCTTTATGGTGGGTTCTATTAATTCGCTTTGTCATATTTTGGATTTATTTTCGAGGACAAATTGTAAGTTGAAGAGGGAGCGTAGCGGGCTACGTGACCGATGAACCGACGCTCGAAGCAAGAGCAGAACCAAGCTTGCTTGAGTTATGCCTTGCAAGGAGGAGGAAGACCGCAGGTCAAACTTACGATTTGAACCGAAAAGAAACCAAAAGATGACAAAACGTCAAACCTACAGAATTAATAATTTTGACGGTGGGACTATGAAATTGATGAACACTTCTAAAAAATCAGATATGTGTGAATAATTAATAGAACCCACCTTTATATTATCGAGTAATTACTGATTAAAAATCTAAGGCAATCATCCAATTTCTTGTTGGGGGTATCAATACTAAGCATAGCGTTTGCCACAATCGAAGAGTATTGGTACTTTAAGAAATTATTCCGCGAGATAAGATTAATGATATCCATTGAGTATCTAGCCCAGATTTCAACCATTTCATTACTCAAGTCTGTTTTTTTTATAAGTCGCATACCTTCCTTCAGAACATCATCTAAAGCTTGCTTATTCATTTCTTACCTCCTTTCTTTGAACTTATAGTTTCTGCATTAGCAATTTTTTGCTGGTATTGTTCTCGTATATTTTCAGCTTCTTTGTTCTCTTTACGTTTCTTTAGACTAACGCCAAAAGCCTCAAAACTATCAAAAAAAGGGAATACAATAACTGCAAGCCAAAATAAGAATATTAAATTCTTACCATTAAAATCGCTCGTAAAATGCAGATTTATGCACTCATCGTAGTTCACAATCACAAATATGGTGGTTACAGAAAATACAATCAAATACCAATAGATGATAATATTGTCGAGTAATTTCTTGAACAGATTATTCAAATCCTTCATCGTATAGACATAATGTAGTATGACTCCTATTATGATTAGGAGAATCGCAAACCCTATAATTTGAAATAATGATAATTCCATAAGAAAATTGGTTAATTCCAGATCTAAATTACAACATCCTAATCCTTCAGTGTACCAATTGGCACCACCCACACGCCATCTTCGCGCTTGAAAGCGTACTTGCCGGTAGCCGTCAGTACCATCAGGAACGAGGGAGCCTTCATCTTTGTGGTATCTATCTTCTTGGCGAGTTTTTGCAGCGATTTTGCACCTTCTTCTATCAGCCTCTCACCACCCAGCTTAATTTCGATCAGTCCATACGCACCATTCCTAAGATGCACCACTGCGTCGCACTCCAAGCCATCAGAATCCCTATAGTGATACACCTCACCATCCAAAGCCTGTGCATACACCCTCAGGTCACGCATACACATGGTCTCAAAGAACAATCCCAAGGTATTCAGGTCACTCATCAAATCTGCAGGTCCTACACCTAATGCTGCCACAGCTATCGAAGGGTCGGTGAAGTAACGCGTGTCACTGGACCTTATAGCAGACTTAGACCTAAGATTTGGATTCCAAGCTTTCACGTCTTCAACCACAAATATACCTTTCAACGCCTTTAGGTAGGAATATACTGTTCTGTCATCCAACGTATCTCGGTCGTTAGCCTTCATATCCGCACTGATGGCGGTCAGCGATACCTGTGTGCCTTGATTTCTGGCATACGAACGCATCAGCAGCTTCACACGCTCAGGGTTACGTTCCACACCATCGGGCTCCTTGATATCAACATTCACCACTGTATCGTAATAGTCAAATGCACGTCCCAGGGCAATGTTCTTATCCTGATCGACCGCTCTCGGCCAACCGCCTCGACATATCAGCCAGGCCACATCCTGCAACTCAAGACTGTTGATGCCAATCATCTTGTCAGACCCTCCAAAGAGATTTTCCAAACTTATCTGTCCACAAGATTCACCTGACTCCCAAAGAGTCATGGGGCGCATCGTTATACGTGCAATACGACCTGCACCAGAGTGGAAAATCTTCTTTCCTTGCTCAACATCTTCGTCATCTTGCAATGGAGTTACTGACCCTGTGAGAATAAACTGACCATCGCCCTCACGATGATCTACAGTAAAGCGGACAGCATCCCATAATTCAGGAGCAATTTGCCATTCATCAACCAGCCTGGGAGTGTCACCATCCAGTAGCAAATCGGGGTTAATCTGTGCCAACTGTAGGTTCATAGCCCTGTCTTTTGGTTGATCCATATAGAGGATACTTTTGGCCTGCTGTTCTGCAGTAGTAGTCTTGCCACACCACTTGGCTCCCTCAACCAGCACAGCTCCCATACCTTTTAACTTGTTTTCCAACAGTTTATCTGCTATTCTATGTCTATAATGCATATATTATTGGTCAGTTCGTGGGTTAATGTTTAGTCAACTTAAGAATATACAATTAGTCATATTATGGATATTTGTTTAGTCAACTTGTGGAATTTTGCTGCAAAATTACACATTTCCTTTCATTCCACCAAGAAAAATCGTATTATGAGGCATATTTTGCAGATTATTTGCAAAATTAACACAGTTATCAAGCATCAACCAAATCTTAGAGCATATGATCAATCAAAAACTTATACATTTAATGAAATTAGTTTCATTTGGTTATCATATTTACACTATTTGACTATTCCACTCATGACATCTTTGAACTAACGAAATTCTATCGTCAAGGTTTACTCTTATTCAAAAGGACTTAAGAAAAAAACTCTTGGTGTGATTTTGGTGTGATTTGTTTCAGACTGATGAAATATCAAAAAGAACTCGTAAAATTACAAAGTATTGAAATATAAGGCGTTAGAGGTGAAAGTAAAATATCAAGAAATGTAAGCTTTTTGTGCGCTACCAACTGCGCTACATCCCGATGACTTTCCCGATTATGACCCGTCAGCGACAGCGCGTGACAGCGATGACGTGTCAAAATCGGTGCAAAGGAATAACTATTTCTTGAATTATGCAAGAATTGCCTCGCATAATTCAAGAATAATATTCAAAAAAAGCTGTTTTCTTTCGGGGCAAGTGCTTCTTAGTGGGAATTATCTTTATGCGTCCTTATTTTTTCACGAGCGTGCTTTTTGCCGTTTCATGTCTCTCTGTCTCCTAATGGATGCTGTTATGCCATGACGCCAATAAAGCAGAAAAAATGCGGGTTTACTTAAACTATGTCACTGCTTTTCCGTCAAAAAGTCAAGTCTGCAATAGCGAGGCTCTATAATCTTTTCTGATAAGTAAGACGTTTCCATTTATTCATAACTAACGTGTTCTCAACACTATGTTTCATCAAAACTCTCGATTTTTTATTGCAACAATTTCAATAATCGTTTCCATTTTCTCGTCTCAGATGACTCGGGCGCAACAATATAAGGTGACGGGACAGGCTGTTTCCTTGGAGGATTTTACTCCGATTCCTCATGTCCTTGTGACTATACTTGGCAAGGACAGCGTGAGTCTGAAATCTGTCAAGGCCGACGACAATGGCGAGTTTCTGTTGTATATGGACAAAAAGGGAGGGTATATTGCAAAGTCTTCGATGATAGGTTACAAGCCACGTTACCAGTCGTTTAAGGTGACGGGACGCAATACGGTAATCCCTCTGCTGAAGATGGAGGAGGATAATCTCTTGCTTGACAGCGTGACGGTGACGGGCAACCTACCAAAGGTGCAGCAGGTAGAGGACACGCTGATATACAATGCAGATGCCTATAGGTTGCCGGAGGGGTCGGTATTGGAAGAACTCATTGAGCGTCTGCCTGGTGCAGAGGTTGAGGATGGTAAGGTGACTATCAACGGCAAGGAGGTGAAGAAGATTCTGTTTGACGGCAAGGAGTTCTTTGTCAACGACATGGAGACGGCTTTGAAGAATCTTCCTACTGCCATTATCGACAAGTTGAAGCATTACAACGAGAAGTCGGATATGGCGAAGGTCACAGGTATTGACGACGGCGAGGAAAAACCTGTCATTGACGTAAGGGTGAAGAAAGGCATGAACTTCGGATATAATGTCAATGCAGATGGCGGCTATGGCACGCATGACAGATACTCTGGGCGGCTGACTGCCAACAGCTTTACTGAGAAGACGAGGCTCACGTTCATAGGCAATGCCAACAACGCCAACGGCAGAAGTACGCCGGGAAGAGCGGGTAACCGTGGACGTGGTGGCGGAGGTGGTGGCTCGAATGGTCTCAGAAGCCAGAAAACACTGGGTCTGAACATGAGTTATGACAACCGTAAGACTCTCCAGATGGACGGCAATGTCAATTGGAGACATGATGATACGGACAACTGGAGCAAGCAGAGCAACGAGAGTTTCGTGAGCAAGACGGGTGCTTTCAGCAACAGCCTGTCACAGAATTTCTCAAGAGGTGACGGCTGGAATGCCGACTTCCGCATTGAGTGGAAGCCTACAAAGGAATGGAACATCCTCATGCGTCCGTCGGCAAGCATCTCGACTAACGACAGGCTGACGAGTTCGGGAAGTGCAAGTTTCAATGCCGACCCGTTCCTTTATGTAGAAAATCCTCTCGATGATGATACTGATTGGGGTGATGCCGATACGGTTAGAGTGAACCGTCGTCAGAACAATGGTGTCAGCTATTCCCTCAATCGCAAGATAGGTACTTCTGTCCAGATAAACAGGAAGTTTGGAGAGAATGGACGTAACCTCACGTTTCGTTCGGAATTTTCATACAGCGACTCGGAGAGCGATAATATTTCACGCAACAAGGTGACTCTCTTCAAACTGAAGCAGCAGGATGGCAGCGACTCTGTATATTATACCAACCGCTACAATGATACACCGCAGCGTACCCGCAACTTCTCCTTTCAGACTACATACTCCGAGCCTATCATCAAGAATACCTTCCTGCAGATGAGCTACAGCTTCCAGTACAGGAACAATTACAGCGACCGAAAGACGTATGATTTCTCAGGACTACGTGAGGCTTTCGGCGAGGGAATAGTGCCGGCATACGGCAGTGTCGAGAATTATCTCGCAAGCGTGGAGGGCGATAGGGAGGATTATCTCTCTAAGAGTCTGTCACGTTATTCCGAATACCGTAACTATATCCATGACATCAACTTGCAGTTGCGCATAGTCCGTGAGAGTTACAACCTGAGTCTCGGAGCGCGTTACGTGCCGCAGTCATCACATTACCGTCAGGATTACCGCGGTGTCTTCGTCGATACAGTGCGTCATACCAGTACCCTTACCCCGACAGCTCAGTTCCGTTATCGCTTCGGAAGGCAGAATACCCTCAATCTTGACTATCACGGACAGACGCAGCACCCGAGCATTACCCAGCTCCTTGACATCACCGATGATTCCAATCCGCTGAACATCTCCAAGGGAAACCCGGCTCTCAAGCCTGCTTTCACGAATACGATGAACGTCAGTTACAACAATTATATCAACTCTCGCCGGCAGAGTATCACGGCAAACGTCTCGTTCTCCACTACTTCCAACAGCATCTCCAACAAGGTTACGTATGATGACAATACGGGCGGAAGAGTGACGCAGCCCGAGAATATCAACGGCAACTGGAACATGAGGGGCAACTTCATGTTCGGTTCTGCCCTCGACAAGGAAGCAAACTGGAATGTCTCCACCTCAACGAGCGTCAATTATTCCAACTACGTCAATTATATTACTCTCAATCGTAACAGTAATTCGGAGAAGAACACCACGAAGACCACGGTGCTTCAGGAGAGACTCAAAGGCTCATACCGCAACTCTTGGTTTGAGGTCGAGCTTAATGGCGATGTCAATCTCAACAGTGCGCGCAACGTCCTGCAAAGCAGTGCCAACAGGGATACGTGGCATTATTCCTACGGATGCTCCTTTAATATCCGCCTGCCGTGGGACATGACCATCGATACAAGCATCAACCAGAGTATGCGCCGTGGCTACAGCGATGCTACGTACAACACCAATGAGATAATATGGAATGCACAGATTACGCAGCAGATACTGCCACGCAGGCGTCTTGTCGTCACGTTGCAGTTCTATGACCTCCTCGGTCAGCAGAGCAATTTCTCCCGTCAGCTGAGTGCCAACAGCAGAAGTGACCGGGAATACAATGCCGTGAACAGTTATGCGATGCTCCACGTGGTGTATCAGTTCCGCAATTTCGGAGGCAAGAAAGGTCGTATCGGCGGCGGACAGCGTGGTGGACGAGGTGATTTCGAGGGCGGCAGAGAAGGCTTTGGCGGCGGTCGTGGCGGTGGTTTCGGCGGCGGAAGGACACGCTTCTAAGGTATCTTGGAAAGGTCAGGGGGCGGTTTTCCCCACTGCTTATGATAAAGCCCATATTGCGGTCAATGAGTGACAGACTGCAATATGGGCTGCCTTTTTTGATACTTTCCCGCAGGATTTCTTGGATGAAAAGCGAATTGTTCGTATCTTTGCAACGAATTACTTGCCGTCCGGCAGCCTTGCCCCTGCTTTCCCCATGCAGGGCCGGGACGACGGAAAGGCAGCGTTATACAGAGATTAACCATTACACAACATTTGGATATGAAGAAGATTATTTTGTCAGCAGTCATTCTCCTTTGCAGCGTCTGCCCGATTTTGGCACAGAATTTCGCCATCGGTGCGGACATGGGATGGAACACGGAGATGGAAAAGAAAGGCATGAAGTGGTACAACTGGGCAGGGCAGGAGCGTGAAAGCACTGCACTGATGAAGGAAATGGGCATGAATGCCGTGAGAATACGTGTGTGGGTCAATCCCAAAAAGCATGGAAACTGGTGCTCAAAGGAAGACGTGTTGGAGAAAGCGAGGCGCGCCAAGTCGCTCGGTATGGATGTGATGATTGACTTCCATTACAGTGATTGGTGGGCTGACCCTGCAAAGCAGAATATACCTGCGGCATGGGAAAAAATGAATTACAGGAAGATGAAAGAGGCTCTTGCCGCGCATACCGTTGAGGTACTGACACTCCTGAAGGATAATGGCATCGCACCAAAATGGGTGCAGGTGGGCAATGAGACGACAAACGGACTGCTTTGGTCTGTCGAAATGGACCCCGTGACAGGGTGGGAGAAGAAAGACGAGAACGGGAATACCACGATTGTCAAGGCTATGGGACACGTGGAGCAGAACCCTAAGCAATACGGAGGGTTCATCGGAGCAGGCTATGATGCCGTGAAGTCTGTCTTCCCCGATGCCATCGTGATAATACATCTGGACAATGGTTTTGACAATGCCCTCTACAACCGTAACCTTGACATTGTAAAAGAGAACGGAGGAAAGTGGGATATGATAGGAATGTCGCTTTATCCTTACTGGTCTATACAGTCGGGCAAGGAAGATAATGCCGCAGTTACCATCAACGACTGCGTGAAAAACATTCGCAAGGTGTCGAAGAAATATGGTTGTGACGTGATGATTGTGGAGACAGGCTTTGAGGTGGATATGGAGAACCCTTGGAAGATGCACCAAGGCAGGGCTGACTATGCCGAACTGATACGCCGCATGAAGGAAGATACCGATGGCAAATGCAAGGGAGTATTCTACTGGGAGCCTGAGTGCCGTCCGTCGCAGTACAAGCTCGGAGCGTTCGATGAGCAGGGACATCCTACGGACATCATGCGCGCTTTGGTTGGCATAGACAACGGAAAGGTCAATATAAAGGGGTACGACCGAACGGTAGTACGCATAGAAACGAACCTCGGAGACATTTACGTAGAATTGTACAACGAGACTCCAAAGCACCGTGCCAACTTCCTGAGGTTGGCAAAGAACGGCGACTTGGAGGGCATTCTCTTTCATCGTGTCATAGAGAACTTTATGATACAGTGTGGTGACCCGGAGTCGAAGGATGCACTGAAGACAATGGAGGATAATCCTGCACCGCCTCTCGGAGACGGTTGTGTGCTGACGGAGGACGGCAAGGATACTATCTCTGCGGAGATACTTTATCCGCGTTTCTTGCATAAGAGAGGAGCACTGTGCGCTGCACGTGAGCCTGATTCCGACAATCCTACGTTGGCAAGTTCCAGTTCCCATTTCTATATCGTATGGGGAAAATACCCCGCCAACGTGGGAAAGACCCCCTATCAGCCTATGTCTGAGTACTACAAGGACTATAACCGCGCAGGAACACCATGGCTTGACGGTGGCTATACTGTCTTCGGGGAAGTGCTTTCTGGGTTTGATGTCGTGGATAAAATACAGAAATCTCGTACGGATAAGTACGACCGACCTTTGAGGGATGCGCGTATAGTCAGGGTGACAGAGGTAGGTGATTGATGCAAGGTGGTGTTCTTCGACCTGGTCGAAGAATACACCCCCTAACCCCTAATCCCCAATCTCCAAAGCAAACACAACCATAAACCAAAAACCATAAACCAAAAACCAGCGAAAAGAATGCTCCTCCGCATAATAATTCTCCTCAGTTTCTTGTCATGCCTGACAGCCAAGGCACAGCAAAGACATGATTGGGAGGACTATTTCTATGATGATGCGTACGGTCTTGAGGAATACGATGAGGCGCAGATGGAGGAGGAATATGAGCGGCTATGCGAACTGGAACTCTCACCGATGAACATCAACACAGCCACGGTGGAGGAACTTTCCGACATTCCCGGACTCACGCTTGACCAGATAGATGAGATAATAAGACACCGCGACAGATACGGAGGGTTCACCATTCTCGAAGAATTGTCAATGATTCCTTCTATCAGTGCAAGGCAGAGACTCTTTATCTGCCATTTCCTTGTAGCACAACCTGTAGAAAAAGGAGAGTGGTATTCTAAGGAAAATCTCAAAAAGATTCTTGCAGGAGGGCGTGGTGAGGTTACGACAAACTTGGGAATACCGCTCTATTCACGTAAAGGTGACAGAGAGGGATACCTCGGAGATAAGTATAAATATTCCACGAAACTGACGGGGAAGTTTTCGGAACACATAAAGTACGGACTCATCGGTGCAAAGGATGCAGGCGAGCCTTTTCTCTCAAAGGGCAATGGAAAAGGCTTTGACTTTTACTCTTTCTTTGTCAATGTCAACGGACTTGGCAGCATAAAGTCACTCGTGTTGGGGCGTTATAGGGTAAGGATGGGACTGGGATTGGTGCAGAACGGCAATTTCTCCTTTGGCAAACAGATGATGCTTTCTTCTGTAAGCCGCCCTGCAACACGTATCACAGGGCATTCTACTCGTTCCGATGCCAATTACCTGCAAGGGGCTGCCGCCGTCGTTGACCTCGGGAAGAAAGGTGGTGACGGCAAGGTGACTCTCTCAGCATTCTATTCTTACCGACATATTGACGCAACATTGGGCGATAGCGGCGCTGTGAAAACAATAGTAACGTCGGGTTATCATCGCACGGAGGGCGAGATGAACAGGAAACATAACACGGCAGAGGCCTGCGGAGGCATCGGCATAGCCTATGACAGGGGATGCTGGCACGTAGGGGTAAACGGTGTGTATGACTGGTATAACCGCACTCTGAAACCTGATGACGGAGCAATTTTCCGCAAATATTTCCCCCGAGGCAATGCTTTTTGGAACGTTAGTGCAGACTATGGCTATGTCACGCCAACGTTCTCGCTCTATGGAGAGACGGCAACAGGCGAATGCGGAGCATTGGCTACGCTGAACATCATGAAGATAAAGCTGCACGATGACCTTGCGGTTACAGGCGTACAGAGATTTTATTCCTATAAGTATTACGCTCTTCATGCCAACGCTTTCAGCGATGGAGGAGAGGTGAACAACGAGAATGGAATGTACGTGGGACTGCTGTGGAGGGCTGGCAGGCACTTTTCTCTCAATGCCTATACCGACATTTCCTACCATCCTTGGATGAAATATCTGACAGGTAACTCTTCCTATGCCTGGGACAACAGTCTCTCGGGCACGTTTGAACGTAAGTCACGGACATACACAATACGCTATAGGATGAGGCTGAAGCAGAGGGACAATGCTGCAAAATCGGCTTTGTATGACAGGTATGAGCACCGTCTGCGTTTCGTCATGGAGAGTAGCGGCACAGTCGTTTCGCTGAGAAGTCAAGCAGATATGAGCTATGTGGCTTTGGAGACGTCAGGCTCTTTCGGATGGATGCTGAGCCAGATGTGTACAATCAGTCTGCCCAAGGACATGGAACTCTCGGCAATGATGGCGTATTTCAATACAAAGGACTACGATTCCCGCCTCTATACGTACGAAAGGAAGATACAGGGTGCGTTCTCAATGCCGTCCTTTTACGGAAAGGGAGTACGCTTCTCTGCCCTCTGTAAAGCAAGGTTGTCCGACAGTTTCTTCCTTACGGCAAGGCTTGGATTCTCCAAATACTTTGACAGGGATGTCATTTCCTCATCACTCCGTCAGATAGATGCATCATACCAGACCGACATTGACCTGATGGCAAGGTGGAAATTCTAAGTTTTTACGGTTTTAAGGTTATACGGTTTTACGGTTATACGGTTTTATGGTTATACGGTTTTACGGTTATACGGTTATGCGGAAGAATGTGTAGGCTATTTGTATATTCCGTATAACCGTACAACCTTATAACCTTATAACCGTACAACCGTAAGAAAATGCTTAGAAAGTCAGTTCCACGCCGACACCGCCTACGTAGTTCGAGCGGGTGAAATCGTTGGCGATGGTTGCAGGATTGCCCATTTCATAGTTGTCATAGTTGGTCTGGAAGTAGGCAGCGTTGATGGCAACCTTGTCCGATACCTTGTATTTCGCACCTACGCCGAATGACCATGAGTCGGTGACGAAAGAGAGGTCGCTCATGTATTCATCGGTAAGACCGTAGCGAGTCACCTGAATACCGCCGCTGAGGGTCAGCCTGTCGGTGACGTCAAGTTCTATTCCGCCGATATATTCGTTGGTGCCGCCAGAGAGAAAGTCCTGCTTGTTGGCGTATTTCTTTGACTGCTTGTCGTAGAAATGATGATAGCCTGCATTCACTCGGACGGTAGGAACGATGCTCCATTGTGCTCCGAGGGCAAGGAGGGCGGGAGAATCCTCACGTATGGAGGTGCCGTCCTGGAACTGGTTGACAGCCTCTATTGCCATAGCTTCCTTGAGGGTGGATTCGTTTTCCATTGACATCTTCACGCGGAAGTCGTACTTTGCCGCAAAGTTGAAATTGCCTATCTGATAGTCAATGCCGATGATAGGAGCGAAACCTACGCCGTTCTGGTCAGCCTGAAGGTTTACGCCGTCACGGTAAACCTCAAGGGCATTGACCTGTGGACGTGCCCCTTCGAGTTGAGCCTTTGCGCCTTCGAGCTGCGCCTTTGTAGCGACAAGTTGGTCATATTGCTCCTTGTATCCGGGAAGCGTCTTCACAGGTTCAAGTTGTGCGATGCCTGCATCTACTTTGGGGAGATTCTCCTCGATGCTTGCGAGGTTGGTGGTGATGTATTCGTTAGCCCCGTCAAGGAACTGGCTGAACGGTACCATGCCGTTCTCTGTCTTCACGGTGATGTCTGATACCTTTGCCTTATATGAGGCATTGCCGTAGAGAATGCGCATACCGCCGAAGACAGAGAGCTTCTGCTTCTCCTCGTCGATGAGTTTGTAAGCCGCTCCGAGGGTGAAACCGAAGTAGAACTGCTTACCTTGCATATAGCTGTTAGCATCATAGCCCTGAGCTCCGAATGCCTTCATGCCGTTGGCTATCTGACCTACTGCACTCTCGAATGAGCCGAGACCGTCGGCAAATTCGCATTTGCCGCCACCGCCTGTGACGGAGAAACCAAACTGGAATGACCAGCGCTTCTTGTTGTATGCTGCCTGAACAGAGGGAATAAACGGTGCGTTTGCCTTGCCTTCAAACTCCTTTGTCGTCTGTCCGTTGTTCTGCACGCCGAGGGCGAACAGCGGGCAGGTGGTGTTGATGGTACGTGTCTGCCATGCCGCCTGCCAGTTGAGGCTGAGGTGGAAGCCGTCATTGAGCAGGGCTACGCCTGCGGGGTTGCTATATACGCCGTCGATACCTATCGCACCTTCGCGTGCGGGGTTGCGTAGGAAAGCTACATTCTGGTTGGTGTTAGTGAGGAAACCGCCTGCATTTGCGGTGGTGAGGGAGAGAGCAGCAACGGCTGCAATGATAATCTTTTTAATTCTCATTTTTTGTTATACCTTAGAATTCTTTTTAGTTTCGGGGTGCAAAGGTACGTCTTTTTGTTCTATATTTCTACATTATTATCCCTAAATACTATTCTTATTAACTATATTTAACGTAATTACAATACTTTCATCTGCAATATATTGGGGAAAATGCTTAATTTTGTAACCGAAAATCATGATGTTTTACTGACTTGACTAACATAACATTTATGAAAAGACTTTTATTACCATTATTCCTGTTTGCCCTTGCCCATACGGCAATGGCTCAGAAAGCTACGGTCACAGTTCATCCCCAGGAGGGGAAAGAAATTATCCCGAAAGAGATATACGGGCAGTTTGCAGAGCACCTCGGCCGCTGTATCTACGGCGGACTGTGGGTAGGCAAGGATTCGAAGATACCCAATATCGAGGGCTATCGCAAGGATGTCTTTGAGGCAATAAAGGCACTTGAGGTGCCCGTAATGCGCTGGCCGGGAGGTTGCTTCGCCGATGAATACCACTGGATGGACGGCATCGGTCCCCAGAGCGAGCGTCCGAGGATGGTGAACACCAACTGGGGAGGCACCGTGGAGGACAATTCCTTCGGCACGCATGAGTTCCTTAATCTCTGCGAACTGCTCGGTTGTGAGCCTTATGTGTCAGGAAACGTAGGCTCTGGCACGATGGAGGAGATGGCAAAGTGGGTGGAGTACATGACCAGTGGCACCAACTCCACCATGGCTGAGCTGCGCAGGAAGAACGGAAGGCAGGAGCCTTGGAAAGTGAAATACTTCGGTGTAGGCAACGAATCATGGGGATGCGGCGGCAATATGCGCCCGGAATACTATGCCGACTTGTTCCGCAGATACGCCACGTATGCCCGCGATTACGGTGACAACAAGCTCTACAGGATAGCTTCCGGAGCCAATGCCACTGACACACGTTGGACTGACGTGCTGATGAAGCAGATAGGACCGAACAGAAATATGGCTGGTTATTCCGTGCATTATTACGCTGTAAGAAACTGGAGTGCCGGCAAGAAAGGCGAGGCAACCAACTTCACTCCGCAGGAATACTATGAGACACTCTCACAGTCGCTCGGCATAGAGGGCTGCATCGTGGATCATATCAAGATAATGGATAAGTATGACCCGAAGAAAAAGGTCGGACTGCTCGTCGATGAATGGGGTACATGGTGGGAAGTGGAGAAAGGCACTAACCCCGGATGGCTCTACCAGCAGTGTACCATGCGTGACGCTGTAGTGGCTTCTTCCTCCCTCGACATCTTCCATAAATATACCGACCGCATCAAGATGGCGAACATAGCGCAGGTGGTCAACGTGCTTCAGTCCATGATACTTACCAACGAGAAGAACCCCGAGGACGGCATAGTGCTCACTCCTACCTATCACATCTTCAATATGTATAAGGTGCATAAGGAGGCTACTTACCTGCCTTCCACGATTGTTTGTGACAGTGTGAGGGTCAATGACAAGGAGATAGTGCCTACTGTCAGTGCCACTGCATCTCGTGACAGCAAGGATGTATATCACGTCAGCGTGACAAATATGAGCGTCGATAAGGCTCAGGAGATTACACTCGCTATGGACGGTGTCAAGGTAAAGACGGCAACAGGCAAGGTGCTCACCTCTGGCAAGGTGGGGGACTACAATGATTTCAGTCATCCCAACACTATTGCACCGAGGGAGTTCAAGGATATAAAGGTGAAGAAAGGCAGCATCGTGCTGACATTGCCAAAGCATAGTGTGGTGACTCTTGAGGTGGCAGCGCAGTGATTTCTCGGGTCTTTGCCACGTGACTCTACCTTATTTTGCAGAAGGGCATGCCGTCGGTCAGGCGGTATGCCCTTCTGTTATGTTTTGAGGAGA
>CALZJQ010000068.1 GCA_945787895.1 uncultured Prevotella sp.
TGGCTGTGATTGACCAGAACGTGGTGCTCTTCAATGATACCATTGCTGAAAACCTCAAGATGTGGGACCACTCCATCGAGGATTTTACCATGACTATGGCGTGCATCGACTCGGGAATACGCAATGACATTATTTCAAGACCGAGGGGATTTAACACAAGACTCGTCAAGGGAGGCGGCAATTTTTCGGGAGGACAGCGTCAGCGCATGGAGATAGCCACGGCCTTGGCGAGGGAACCGATAATCCTTGTGCTGGATGAAGCGACGAGTGCGCTTGATACGGTGATGGAGAGTGAGGTGATGCAGAACATACGTCAGTGCGGAGCTTCAATGATTGTCATTGCACACAGGTTGAGCACCGTCAGAGACTGCGACGAGATAATCGTCATGGACAAGGGCGTGATAGCCGAAAGGGGCTCTCATGACGAGTTGATGGAGAACAATGGAATATACAAGGAATTGATGACAAATGATATTTGACGACCAGATAAGCAAACGGCGAGAGCGTGAAACGCAGGCACTGAGGGAGGTGTTTGGCGAGACTGCGAGGGATATGGGGTTCAAGATAGACCACGGCAACGCCATTGGCTCAGGCAACCGCGTGCTTCACCGTCTGCTCAAATACCTCAAGGTGAACGACTATATCCTCGATGACGACGGACTGCTGACGCCTGACGAGCAGCTGGAGAGAATACTCAGGCCCAGAGGAATCATGCAGCGCAGGATTTCTCTCTGCGGTGATTGGTGGCACAGGGCAATAGGTCCGAAGCTGGGACAGGACAAGGATGGCAATATGTTGCTGTTTGTTCCCCGCAAGTGGGTGTTCGGATATAAGTGCATCAACCAGAATGGCGAGGAGAGAAACGTCGATGAGGAGTTGATGAAGGAGGTAAAGAGTGATGCCCTCGACTTCTTTCCTACCTTGCCCCCACGTCCTTTGAAGGGGACAGACCTGCTACGTTTCGCCGTCGTCAGCATGCCCGTTTCTACGGTTTTTGCAGTGATGCTCACCGCTTTGATGGCAAGCCTGATAGGAATGTTCATACCCTTTATAAACAAAGAGATATTCCATAACGTAATTCCTAACGGTATCATGCGTGACCTCTATCCTGTCGCCGCACTTTTTGTAGGCGTTGTAGTGGGCAGCACAATGATGGAAGTGATGCGCAACAAACTGATGATTCGCGTGAAGGATGTCCTCGGCATCACGCTTCAGCATGCCATAATGGCGAGGATATTCACTCTCGACACGGCCTTCTTCTGGAAATACTCGTCAGGAGAGATAACCAACAGGGTGACTTCCATTCGCCGTCTCTGCTCTCTTGCCAACAATGCGATCCTTGGAACTGTCGTCACGCTGGTCTTCTCCGTAGTCTATGTGGTGCAGATATTCTTCTATGCCAAGGACTTGATGTTCGTTTCTGTCTCCATGCTTGTGCTTCAGGTAGTCCTTCTCGCCGTCTATGCAGTGCAGATGCACGTGGAGGAGCATGAGCTGATGAGGCACAAGGCTGTGCTTGACGGCATGGAGTATGATATGTTCTCAGGCATTCAGAAGATAAAACTGACGGGTTCGGAGAAACGCGCCTATACCCGCTGGCTCGATTTGTACAGACATTGCGCACATATCAGCTACAATCCCTCCATGGCAGTAAAGATAATGCCAGCCCTTATCTCTTTATGCCAGATAGGAAGCATTGCCGTGATATGGTGGTATGCCATAAAGGAAAACGTGGCAGTGTCCGATTTTATCGCATTCTCCGTGGCTTACGGCATGATTTCCACGGCTCTGCAGGCCATCATAGCCATCATCCCGGACCTGGCGCAGATAAGTCCGTTGCTCAAGATAGCAGAACCTGTGCTCGCCACGTCACCGGAGTTCCTGCCGGATGCTCCGCAAGTGGATTATCTCAGCGGCTCGATAGAGGTCAGCGACCTCTCCTTTCGCTACAATAATGAGGGTAACTGGCTCTTCCGCCACTTCAACCTGAAGATACTCCCTGGTGAGTATGTAGCCATAGTCGGACCTTCCGGGTGCGGAAAGAGTACGTTGCTCCGGCTGCTGCTCGGCTTCGAACATCCGCAGGCCGGAGGCGTGTTCTACGATAATTACGACCTCTCCAAGTGTGACAAGACAAGCCTGCGCAGGCATATAGGCTCATGTCTTCAGGGAGGCTCGCTCTTTGCAAGCGATATTTTCCACAATATTACAATCACTTCACCGGGCAGTACGATGGAGGATGCGTGGAGAGCTGCCGAGCTTGCCGGGATTGCTGACGACATAAGGCAAATGCCGATGCAGATGCACACTGTCGTAAATGAGGGCGATACGGGATTCAGTGGAGGACAAAAGCAACGGCTTCTCATTGCAAGGGCATTGATTGCATCCCCCTCAATCCTGCTTATGGATGAAGCTACAAGCGCACTTGACACCATCAGTCAGAAGAGGGTGGCAGAACATCTCGACCAACTCGACTGCACACGCATCATCATAGCCCATCGGCTCAGCACTGTCAAGCGTTGTTCGCGAATCATCGTCCTCGATAAGGGTGAGATTGTCGAGGAGGGAAACTATGAGGAACTGATGAAAAGGCAAGGTCTTTTCTTCAGGTTGGCGCAGAGGCAGGAGTGAAATATGTTTCCTTGTTGTTTCGTATTCCTGTCGTTTCGTTGCCGGCATTGCTTGAGAAATGCAGGTAATATCGGCAACATGACAGAAACCAAACAACAAAACAACAAAACAACCAGACAACAAAACAACCAGACAACAAGACAACCATGACCTACAAACGGAAAATACTGGCAGCAATGTCTCTGATGGTGACAATCTCTGCCACGGCATTGGAGAAAGTCACATTTGCCCCGCAATGGACTGCACAGGCGCAATTTGCAGGATATTTCGTAGCAAAGGAAAAGGGATTCTACGAACAGGAGGGACTGGATGTGAACATTTCCTATCCTACATATTCCCAGTCTTCCATCTCTATGCTAAAGAACGGAGATTGTCAGTTTACCACTGCACAGTTGCTTGATGCAATATACACCATCGACCAGGGAACAGAAATCGTCAATATCCTGCAGACAAGTCAACAGAGCGGACTCGTGCTTGTAGGGTACAACGGTAAGAATCCAGAGAAGATGAAGAAGGGTGCGAAGGTGGGAATATGGAATGCAGGCTTTTCTTTGTTGAGCATTATGATGAACCAGCGTGAAAAGAAGGAGTATCAGTTTATTCGTTTTACCAACAATGTCTCGCTTTTCATGTCAGGAGCTCTTGATGCCACGCTTGCAATGAGTTACAACGAACTCTTGCAACTTCGCCAGGCGAATGTCTATCTCAGCGGAAAAACTGTCTATTGGTTCTCCGAGCACGGATATGACATACCCGAAGACGGACTCTATGTCACGAGAAAATACCTGCAGGCTCATCCCGTGACTTGCAGGAAATTTGCAAGGGCTACGCAAAGGGGATGGCAGTGGTGCAGGCAACATCCACAGGAGACTATGGAGATAGTAATGGAATATATAAGGAAAAACAACATATTGACCAACAAAGTCATCCAGAGACTGATGCTCAACGAGGTCTTACGACTCAACACCAACCCCAAGACTGGCAAGCCTTCTTTCGTGTTGGATAGGAATATCGCAGACAAGGCGATTGACATGCTGAGGAAATACAATCTGATAAGGCATGAATTGAACTACAAGGACATTACGGAATAACTCAACCAATGGGATGATATGAAAAAATTCAAAGAGTCTTTTTCTGCCAAACTGAGCGTCTTTACCGCTCTTATCGCTTCGCTGGTCTTCGTCATCTGCTACTCCACCAACTTCTATCATGCGCAGAAGGCTGTCAAGGAGGAGGCTGAGAAGATGGCTATGGCAGAACTGGATAACGCCGTCCTCAGAATACACAATATCACATCTTCCGTAGAAGTGTGTGCAAGCAACCTGATGCCGTTCATCAAGAAGAATATAAGTAACCCCGATGAGATGTTTTCCTTGGCGAGAATGGTGGTGGAGAATAATCCTAACGTGAAGGGCTGCTCCATTTCTTTCGAGCCTGATTTCTTCATGAAACAGAAGGGACATTACTTCTCTGCATACGCAGGAAGGGAGACGGACGGCAGCGTTACTGTAGAACAGGAGGGCAGTCCCCTGTATGAATATTTCTACATGGACTGGTATCAGATACCGAAACTCCTCAATCAGCCATATTGGACTGACCCTTACAGTGACGTCTATGAGAACGAAGAGACTGGAAGGATGCAGATAGAAAAGATTTGTTCCTATGGACTTCCCATTCATGATGACAACGGAAAGACGGTGGGAGTGCTGACCATCGACATTGACCAGAAATGGTTGTCGAAGATTATCAGCAACCTGAAGCCTTATCCGGACTCTTATACCATAGCTCTCGGCAGGGGAGGGGTCTATCTCGTGCATCCCGACTCTACTATTCTCGGCAGTAATACGGTCTTTACCAGATACTTGGATTCCGGCATAGAGGATATAAAGTCGTTCGGAGAAAGGATGACTGATGGCGGTAGAGGCATGATGGCTCTGTCTGCTGATGTCACGGGAGGCGAGGGTGATTCTTACATATTCTACACTCCGCTCAAGCAGATGGGGTGGAGTGTGGGAATTGTTTGCCCGGAAAAGGATATATATGGGGGGCTGAACTCCATGAAATGGACGCTTGTCATCATGACGGCAATAGGAATCCTGGTCATGATGGTGGTCTGCATCATCTTTATCCGCAGTCGTGTGAAACCGCTTGAACATCTTGCACATTCTGCCAACATCATAGCAAGGGGAAACTTTACCAAGGCTATTCCTGTCATAAAGGGGAACGATGAGATAGCATTGCTCAGCAAGGCTTTCTACGATATGCAGCATTCTCTCGTCGAATATGTAGAGGAACTCAAATCCACTACGGCAAAGAAAGAGCGCATAGAGGGAGAACTACGTATCGCACACGACATCCAGATGGGAATGATACCAAAGATATTCCCTCCTTATCCCGACCGTGAGGACATCGACATCTTTGCTTCCTTGACTCCTGCAAAGGAAGTGGGAGGGGACTTGTACGATTTTCTCATACTCGACAACAGGTTCTATTTCTGCATAGGTGACGTGAGTGGAAAGGGTATTCCGGCATCATTGCTCATGGCTGTCTGCCGTAATCTCTTCCGTACTGTGGCAGGACAGGGGCTGAATCCATCTCAGATAGTGAAGAATATCAATGACACCATGGGAGAAAGCAATGAGAGCGGAATGTTTATCACCCTCTTTGTAGGCATGATTGACTTGGATTCCGGGCGCATGACCTACTGCAATGCAGGACATAACCCTCCTGTCATCGTCAACAGGCAAGGACAAGCGTCGTTTATGGAACTCGTTCCCAATGTCCCTGCCGGTGTCTTTGAAGGATTGGATTATGAGCAGCAGGAGATGGATACGGTAGATGGACTGTCCATTTTCCTCTATACAGACGGACTGACAGAGGCTGAGGACATGGAGAAGAAACAGTATGGTGAAGACAGGCTCATCGAATTGCTGACCGAAAGCCAGGGAGTAAGCGCACGGGAACTTGTCGGTCACGTCGCTTCCTCGGTCAGAGACTTTGTAAGAGAGG
Source organism: uncultured Prevotella sp. (assembly GCA_945787895.1). Classification (GTDB taxonomy): domain Bacteria; phylum Bacteroidota; class Bacteroidia; order Bacteroidales; family Bacteroidaceae; genus Prevotella. Next base: position 5,641 of record CALZJQ010000068.1, read on the forward strand.
CGGAACAGAGCGATGACCTCACCGTCATGGCTGTCAGGATTGACGTAAAGAAATAACAACAACTTCCACGGTAATGGATTTTTATATATCAGATTAGTATGAAACAGGAAATAGTAATCAAGAATGAGATAGCGGAATTGGAACGTCTCGCTGTCTTCGTAGAGGAGGTGTCAGGGCAGTTGAATCTCGATGCAGAAACGACTATGAATCTCAATCTTGCGCTCGAGGAGATGGTAAGCAATGTCATTCTATATGCTTATCCGCAGAAGATGAGCGAGATAATCAATGTCATGGCATCAAGTGACGACAAGGTTCTCGTGTTCACTATTACCGACAAGGGAGAGGAGTTTGACCCTACGAAGGTGGAGGAGGCTGACATTACCCTCGGTGCAGAGGACAGGGAAATAGGTGGACTCGGCATCTTTATCGTGAAAAATATCATGAATGAGGTGACTTACCAAAGGTTGGACGGCAAGAATGTCCTTACACTGAAAAAGAATATACGTAACAATTAAATTGAAATATTATGGCAGAAATCATTAGAAATGGTAACGAAATCACCATCGTGTGTGGTTCCAGAATCGACACTATCAATGCAGGAGCGTTTGAGAATGAGATTACTCCGGTGCTTGCAGAGAAGGATACGCAGCTGGTATTCGATTGCAATGCCTTGGAATATATCAGCAGCAGCGGACTGAGAGTGGTGCTGAAGGCACAGAAAATGGTGTCGGCACGCAAGGGAGAGATGAAACTCATTGCCGTGAAACCGCAGATAAAGAAGGTCTTTGACATGACTGGATTCTCCCGTTTCCTCACTATTGAGTAATATGCCGGACGGCTTTCTTCTTAGCATGATTAGGGATTTTCCCGCATAGAATAGGGGATTTCATATATGAAGTGAAGTTTTTTTTACTACCTTTGCACCAGAAACCATTAAAAACCCAAAGATATGAAAAAGTTTTATTCCATTATTACAATCCTTTTCCTTGGATTTTCAGCCCTTACATTGACGTCATGCGATGAAGATGACATGATAGGTTATTCTCTCGAAGGTACGTGGGAAGGCAAGATGTATTCCTCATGCACCATTGACGGCGAGACATTCAGCGTCTCAAAGACACAGATAGAGTTTCTTACCGACCCCTTTACCAACCGCAGTGGCTATGGCTATTGGGTAGATTATTATTCCCGTGCGCCTTGGGATAGGTGGGCAAGCCGAATCAGCTGGGAGGTACGTAACGGTGTCATCTGCATCTATTTCCGCGAGGATGGAGGCTATATTGAGATACATGATTACCGCCTTAATGACAATCATTTCACGGGATGGTTCTATGACAGTGACAATGTAGTGTGCGATTTCAGGCTTTATCATACGTCATCTCCTAACTGGAATGATTACGAATGGGGCTATTGGGGAAGCACATGGGGTGCGAAGACACGTTCTGCAGGCGAAGGTGATTCAGTGAGTGTACCGCCCTCTACGTCTTCTGTCCGTCAGTTCCATAAGTAATTCTCACATATCTCTTTGAAAAGGAGACTTCATTACACGGCAAAAGCCCGGCAGACTGATATAGCCTGCCGGGCTTTTGCCATTTTTTTGCGTGGTGACGAAATTGCGTAGTCAATGTCTTTACTTTTTCCATTCCCTCTGTCTGACTGCTTCAAAGAGCAGGATGGCGGCACTGACTGATACGTTCAGTGAGTCAAGGATACCGAGCATAGGAATGCGTATGTGAGCGTCAGCTGCTTTTCTCCATATTGCAGTAAGGCCAGTGGCTTCTGTTCCCATCACTATAGCCGTAGAACTTTTCATGTCAGTGTCGTAATATATACATGAGTCTTGCAACTGTGCGGTGAGTATTCTGATGCCTTTTTCTTTGAGAAAGGCAATACATTCCTCTGAGGTACATGCCACACAGGGAACGCTGAAGATACCTCCTGTGCTGCTCCTGATGAGGTTTGGATTGTATAGGTCGGTACGGGGGTCGCATACTATCACTGCGTCAGCTCCGGAAGCATCGGCACTTCTGATAACGGCACCAAGGTTTCCGGGCTTCTCTACTCCCTCCAGTACGACGAGAAGTGGCGGATGTCCGTCCTTCAAACCCTTGCTGTCGATGCCTAAATCCTTCAGCGTCACCTCCTTTGTCCGTACTTCTGCAATGATGCCTTCGGTACTTTCTCTGTATGCTATCTTTGAATATACCTGCCTTGACACTTCAAATACCTTTGCTCCCGCTTCGCATTTTACTTTCTCAAGCAGGTGGGTAATAGTGTCGTTCAGTTCTGGTTGTTCTGTCTTGACTATCTCCTGACAGAAGAAAATGCTGTCTATCTCGTAGCCTTTTACATGACATCTCTCCACTTCACGTTGCCCTTCTACGACAAAAAGCCCGGCTTTTCGTCTCTCGGAAGATTTCTGTTGAAGTTGAAGCAATCTCTTTATCTTTGGATTTTGTACGCTTGTGATAAGTTCGTAGGGCATACGTTTGGTGGTTTTTGTTGTTTAGTTGTTTGGTGGTTCCGTTGTCTTGTTGCTTGTTTTCCTTTTCTTTTATGCTTTGCTTCTTGGGTGACTTGCCTGTATTCGGATAGATATGGTAACCGTCAACTTATCTGAGCCCAATCCACGCTGTCTGCCCTGAGCTCGTCGAGTCGTCGCCAAAGCATTGAATATCGTGGACTGTTGCATTCCGGGTCGTCGTCGATTATCTTCTGGGCTTCATCCCTTGCCAGTTGTACCAGTTGTCCGTCACGGGCAATATCCGCTATCTTCAGGTCGAATGCAAGCCCGCTCTGCTGTGTACCCTCAAGGTCTCCGGGCCCACGCAGCTTGAGGTCTGCTTCGGCAATGCGGAACCCATCGTTTGTCTCGGTCATTATTTCGAGTCGCTTTCGTGTCTCTGTTGCCAACTCATGTCCGCTTACAAGGATGCAGTAACTTTGGTCTGCTCCTCTTCCTACACGTCCGCGAAGCTGGTGCAGCTGTGAAAGACCGAAGCGTTGCGCCTCCATTATCACCATTACGGATGCGTTGGGCACGTTGACACCCACCTCTATGACTGTCGTCGCTACCAGTATCTGCGTCTCGCCGGATGCAAACCGTTGCATCTCCTCTTCCTTTTCAGCGGGCTTCATGCGTCCATGCACTTTGCTCATCTTGAATTCCGGGAATACTCTCGACAGTTGTTCGTATCCGTCTTCCAGATTTTTCAAGTCCATTTTCTCGCTCTCAGATATGAGCGGATAGACGATATACACCTGCCTTCCGAGAGCTATCTGCTGGCGGATGCCGCTGTATAGCGATGCCATCTGTGTGTCATATTTGTGTATTGTCTGTATTGGCTTCCTGCCGGGGGGCAGTTCGTCTATGACGCTGACGTCAAGGTCGCCGTAGATAGTCATTGCAAGTGTGCGTGGAATAGGCGTTGCGGTCATGACGAGGATATGGGGAGGGTTGTCGTTCTTTGCCCACAGTTTAGCCCTTTGCGCCACTCCGAAACGGTGTTGTTCGTCAACGACGGCGAGTCCGAGATTGCTGAACTGTACTGTTTCTTCTATTACGGCATGAGTACCGACGAGAATGTTTACTTCTCCCGTAACGAGACCTTCGAGTATTGCCTTGCGTCTCTTGCCCTTTACTACTCCCGTCAGCAGTTCGACACGCAGCTCAAGACCGTCCAAGAACGCTTTTATCGTAGCGAGATGCTGTTCTGCAAGTATTTCTGTCGGTGCCATAATGCAGGCTTGGAAACCGTTATCTACGGCTATGAGCATTGCCATTAGTGCCACGAGGGTCTTTCCGGAGCCTACGTCTCCCTGCACTAAGCGGTTCATCTGTCTGCCAGTATTCATGTCTGCCTGTATCTCGTGCATGACTCTTTTCTGCGCTCCTGTCAGTTCAAATTTCAGGTTATGCCTGAAGAAGTTGTGGAAATGATCGCCGATTCTTGGCAGGAGGTAGCCTCGGTACTTGCGTCTGTGGTTTGCAGTGTAGCGGAGAATGTTGAGCTGAACGTAGAACAGTTCCTCAAACTTCAGTCTCTCTCTCGCTTTCTGCATCTCATGTTGGCTGTGTGGGTAATGTACTCCCCTGACAGCCTCATTGCGTGAGACGAAGAAGAGTGGTGAGGTGATAAAGTCGGGGAGGGTTTCCGGTAGTGGAGGTAGTTTGGAAATCAGTGACTTTACTATCCTTTCCAGGGAACGTGAGGTCAGTCCTGCGTTTTTCATCCTTTCGGTTGTGACATAGTAAGGTTGCAGTCCCATTTCCGAAAGTTGCAGGTTCTCTGCCTTGTCAAGTTCGGGATGGTTTATCTGAAACCGTCCGCCGAAGACTGTAGGCTTGCCGAAGACGATGTAATCAGTGCCGGTCTTGTAGTTTTTTGAGACGTATTGAGTGCCTGAGAACCATACGAGGTCTATCACGCCGGTGCCGTCTCCGAAATGTGCCACGAGGCGTTTCTTTCCCGTTCCTTTGTCGAACGATTCGAAAGAGAGTATTTTCCCCCTTATCTGGACAAAAGGCATGTCGAGAGAAAGGCTGCTAATCGAATACACGTGACTTCTGTCCACATATTTATATGGATAGTATTCCAGAAGGTCGCCGTAGGTCTCTATGCCTAATTCCTTTTTGAGGATGTCCTTTTTGTGCGGACCTACGCCAGTGATGTATTTGATGTCTTGCTTCAGTATGTCGCTCATTGCAGTATGCTTTCTGCTATCTTTATGTCAAAGGGGGTGGTTATCTTGATGTTTTCCCTGTTTCCTTCCACCATGGTAACGTCCTGCCCGATGCTTTCTACCACGCTTGCATCATCGGTAAACTGTTCCTTGTATTCCTGTCTGTTGGCTCTCTTGAGCAGTTGTATGTCAAAGACTTGCGGCGTCTGTACCAGTCTGTATTCCGACCTTTGCACATTACGCTTTTCCTCCACGTGGCGGAGGGTCTCCACTACGGGAATGACCGGGATGACGGCTTTGGCAGTCTTTGCTGTCTCGTAGCACTTCCTGATGACATCCGTCGAAGGGAACGGGCGCACCCCGTCATGTACTCCCACTGTTCCCTCGCAGTCGTCAGGGATGAGCTGGAGACCGTTCTTTACGCTATGGAAGCGCGTCTCACCGCCATCTGCGATGAGACATTCTTCATGAAAGCCGTATTCTTCACACAGGGCGTGCCAGTATTCCTGTTGTGCTTTTGGCAAAACGAGTATCACGCATATATCTTTCGAATACTCACGGAAACGCTCTATCGTGCGCATCAGTACAGGTTTTCCGCCGACAGGCAGAAACTGCTTGGGTATGTCGCCTCCCATTCTCAATCCCTTACCGCCTGCTACGATGATGATATACTCCATAGGGCTTACTTTTTTTCCATAAGGAAATTATAAATCATACCCTCTTTGAGAGCCTCTGCCGCCTCTTTCTTTCCGAGCATCTCAAGGATTGCGTAGGCATAGGGCAGGGTAGCGGCAGGACCTTTGCCCGTGATTATGTTTCCATCTATGGTAAACAGTTCGGCGGTGTATTCTGCTCCTAAAAGGAATGCTTCGCAACCAGGATAGCATGTAGCACGTTTCCCGATGAGCAAGCCGAGGTCGCCAAGCACCTTGGGGGCTGCACAGATAGCGCCAATCTTGCCTCCGGCAGAGTTGTGGGCGAGTAATGCCTGACGTACGCCCTTGTGCTCCAGCAGGTAATCGCTGCCAGGAAGACCGCCAGGGAGTAATAGCATATCGGCATCTGACATATCTACAGCCTCTATTGTCGTGTCACATTTTATCGTTACGCCATGAGATAACTCCGCATACTCGCTTCCTGTGATGCTGACAGTTGTCACTTCTACGCCTCCGCGACGTAGTACGTCAATGGTGGTTAATGTTTCTATTTCTTCAGAACCATTTGCTATGAATTGATAAACTTTTGACATGATATTGTGATTTTTGAGTAAAAAATATTTGAATGTCAAGAAAAAAATGTTATTTTTGCAGTTGCAAATATACGAAATGTTTGTGAGAATACAAATTTTTTGAAATAATAATATAGATAAAAGTATAGAATATATGTCAGACAAGCCATTGGAGTTTGCCTTTTTTGGCAATGAGTATCAGGCAAAGAAATCCACTGCCATGCAAAAAATCATGGCTCTGCTCTCTCAGCATGGTGCCCGGATTTATATCGACCGTCCCTTTTACGAGTTTCTTACCAAAGGACAACATCTCGATATGAACGTTGCCGGAATATTCGATGACGATGACTTCACGGCAGACTTTGCAGTCTCAATGGGCGGTGACGGCACGTTGCTCCGTACCGCTTCACGTGTCGGACACAAGGGTATTCCTGTCTTTGGGGTCAATGTGGGCAGGCTCGGGTTTCTCGCAGACGTCAACCCTACGGAAATGGAGAGAGCCGTAGCCGCCATATACTCCGGAGACTTCACGGTCAATGAGCATAGCGTGCTGCAGATAGAGGTGGAAGGAAAGCCGCTCAAGACCATTCCTTATGCCATCAACGACGTGGCTGTACTGAAACGCGACACTGCTTCCATGATATCCGTGCGTGCCTGTGTGAATGACGAATACCTCATGACCTATCAGGCTGACGGACTCATTGTCACTACTCCTATGGGCTCCACAGCATATTCTCTGAGTAATGGAGGACCCGTCATTGCACCTAATGCTGATATACTATGCCTTACTCCTGTAGCCCCGCACAGCCTTAACGTCCGTCCCATTGCCCTAAACGACGATTCTGTCATCACGCTGAAGGTGGAAAGCCGCAGCCATAATTTCCTCGTAGCCATAGACGGACGCTCGGAAAGCCTGCCGGAGGGAACGCTGATTACTATCCGCAAGGCAGGCTACAGGATAAAGGTCGTACGCTTCAGCGGTCGCAGCTATTTCTCTACGTTAAGGGAAAAAATGACTTGGGGGCTGGACCACAGATAAATAAACCATACAGACAATATGCTCTCATCAATGTCAAAGACATACAGTACCGGCGCTATCCTCAGATGGCTGTGGAAATCATGGAAAGGAAATAGGCTGCAGGCATTTCTCAATGCCGTCATCGGCGTCATGCAGGTAGCCGCAAGCCTCTCCATGGTATGGACTGTGAAATATGCTATCGACATAGCTTCCCATACAGCAGAAGGCAATCTCTTGATAGCAATAGGCATCATGGGAACATTAATCTTGTTCGAGTTCTTGCTGAATATATCTTCCGTTTGGGTGAGAAATATTCTTGGAGTCAAGGCGCAGAACCGTATGCAGAGACAGATGCTATCGAGAATACTGCGCTCGGAGTGGCATGGCAAGGACAGCCTGCATAGCGGTGATGTCATCAACCGCCTTGAATCGGATGTCAGTCAGGTCGTCTCTTTCCTTACGGAGACTCTCCCCAGTGCCCTCTCCGTATTGCTTATGTTTGTCGGAGCATTTGCGTATCTCTATTTTATGGATGATATTCTCGCTATTGCAGTGGTGACAATTATCCCTGTTTTCGCTGTGCTCAGCAAATTGTATGTACGCAGGATGAGGCAACTGTCGAGAGAGGTCAGAGAGTCTGACAGTAAGGTGCAAAGCCTATTGCAGGAGACTGTGCAGAACAGAGTGCTCATGAAGACCCTTGAAAGCGAGGAACTCATGGTGGAAAGACTGGGAGGACAACATCAGGAACTGCAGGACAGGGTCATACGTCGTACCAAATTCTCACTCTTCTCGCGCTTTATCCTCAACTTCGGGTTCGCTGTAGGCTATCTCCTCGCCTTTGCCTGGAGTGCAATAAGGATGTATGAGGGCACTCTTTCTTTCGGAGGAATGACTGCTTTCCTGCAACTCGTCAATAGAGTGCAGGGACCTGCACGCAATATCATGAAATTAGCGCCTGCCTTTGTCGCTGTCTTTACTGCCGCTGAGAGACTTATGCTGCTTGAGGAAACACCACTTGAACAGCAGGGGGAGAACCATAATATGAAGTCACCTTGCGGTATCCTCTTTGAGGATGTTACGTATGCCTATCCCGATGGCGAGGAAAATCCTGTCATACAGCATCTTACATTCGATTTTCCTGCAGGAGAATGTACGGCAGTGCTTGGAGAGACAGGAGCTGGAAAGACTACTCTCATACGACTCATACAGTCGTTGCTCAGACCTGATTCCGGCAATATATATATATACAATAAGGTGGAAAAGATACCGGTCTCTCCTCTTACACGATGCAACATCGAGTATGTGCCGCAAGGAAACTCTCTGCTCAGCGGCTCAATACGTGACAACCTCCTCATTGCTGACGAGAAAGCCACGGAAGAAGAAATGCGGGAAGTGCTGCGTATCGCTTGTGCAGACTTCGTCTTCTCGCTGCCAAATTCTCTCGATACCCTATGCTCAGAGCAGGGTGGGGGACTCAGCGAGGGGCAGGCACAGCGTATCTGCATAGCAAGAGCATTGCTGCGAAAGCGGAACATCCTCCTTCTCGATGAGGCTACCAGTGCCCTCGACCCTCAGACAGAAGCAACATTGCTTCGCAATATCTTGTCAGCAAACCACCATACCATAATATTTATCACTCATCGCCCAGCGGTAATGGATTATTGCACCAATGTGCTGAGAGTGGAGAAAGCAATGTGATAAGTCTCTATTGTCCTCATGTCGATGTGCCAATAGCAAGCGGTTCTTGTCAATAACATAATTTTACAAATGTTAAGACCAGGGATTTTTTTCTCCGACCTCACAGAGGAAAAATACAACATAGCCCTCACACTCAAAGAACAA
>CALZJQ010000069.1 GCA_945787895.1 uncultured Prevotella sp.
GTCCTCGAAAATAAATCCAAAATATGACAAAGCGAATTAATAGAACCCACCATATTTGTATTGAAAACAATGACACTCGGAGAGGCAACAACAATGGGTATGGAGATGCAGGAGACAAAGCATTCCATGAAACGCAGGAGTCCTTGGCATGACTATTACAGGAAGGGTACCTATATGCTGACGCTTGCGGTGGATGGTCGTGCGCCCTTGCTTGGCGAGTTGAGAGGATGCGCCGAAGCCGCAGCCGGCTCTTGTGACGTTCCTCGGGTAGAATTGTCTGAACTCGGCTCGACCATCCTGAATGAAGAAATACAGAAGATTCACCGTTTCTATCCCATGATAGACGTGTGGAAGGCTTGCATCATGCCCGACCATATCCACATGATTGTGAGGATTAGCGAGGATATGACCGGGAAGAAGCATCTCGGAATGGCGGTGGCAGGATTCAAATCAGGGTGCAACAAGGCATATTGGAGGATTTTCAATATGCAAAAACCTCCCAGGAAGGGGCTGTTTGAGGAAGGCTACAACGATAAGATACTGCTGCATGAAGGTCAGCTTGACAACTGGAAGGCTTACCTCGACGACAATCCTCGACGACTGCTCATAAAGAGACAGAACCCTCAGCTCTTCACCGTGCTCTGCAACATGGAGATAGCCGTCCATAATTGCCAAGTTGTCGGCAACCGCTTCCTGCTCGACATTCCCGACAAGATGGCTGTAGTAGTCCACCGTCGCTATACGGACGAGGAGATTGCACGCCTACGGGAGGAATGGTTGGCGTGCGGCGAGCGTGGTGGCGTGCTTGTGAGTGCCGCCATTTCGCAAAAGGAGAAGAACGTGCTTCGTGAGGCTATGAACCTTGGCTACCGCATCATACTGCTGAGGGAGAATGGCTTCCCGAAGTACTACAAGCCATCAGGCGAGAGTTTTGACGCCTGCTCCAAAGGTCTGCTCCTGCAAATCAGCCCCTGGGAATACCACATGGAGAAGAGGACGATAACGAGGGCTCAATGTCTGGAGCTTAACAAGATGGCTGAAAGGATAGCAAAGAAGAAACAGGACGGCTGAGCATAGCAAGGCTGATAATACAGCAGCAAGCGACGAAATCGCAAGTATCAAGCGACGAAATCGCTTGATACAGTGGCAATAACAGCGGAAAGCCACCGTTATCGACAGTTTCGCTGTCGATCCGAATCTTGCCAAGCAGCCTCCCCCCGGCATCAACTAAGGGAAGACAAACAGGAAGAGGGCACGTCAGAAACATCCGACATGCCCTCTTGGAATCCATGAAATTATTCTATAAACAAAAAATTCCAGATTAATATCCAGGGTTCTGGAATGCGGCTTTCTCCTCTTCTGTCATCTGGAGTGCGTCAAGCTGACCCTGTGGGATAGGACGGAGCCAATAGTGAGACTTGAAGTCACGCACATGTTCCTTCACGTCAGCACCACGACCGCAGGCATCGGCTATGTGATAAACCTTTGCCTTCTCATCCCAAGTCTGTGTACGTACGAGGTCGAACCAGCGATATCCTTCACCCCAATACTCGCGAAGACGCTCATCAAGGATATAGTCGATAGTGATGGTAGCAGGAGTAGCTGCTACGAGTTCTGCACTATAATCATTCACTACCTCAGCCTTGTCATAAGCAGTAGCTCCGTTGAGGTATCTGTACTCATTGAATACAGCCTTCCACTTTCCTGCACGTGCACGGATAACGTTTATCATATTGTATGCGTCTGCATTCTTTCCGAGCTTCACAGCAGCCTCAGCAGCGATGAAATAGAATTCTGAGAACTTTGCAATAGGATAAGGACGTGGAGAACAACCATTAGGATTACCGAGTTCCTTATTCACATCGCGGTCAGTACGATGTCCGATATTCTTCCATACTCCAGGATACGTCTGACGGCTGATGTCGCTAATATTGATAACGAATGCGTCATGACCAGCAAGAACGCCTGCATTAATCTTGCCATTGTCAGCATTATATACCACATTCGGGTCATCATAGCTGAGGAAGTGCAGGAATGTCTCTCCCGGCTTTATCTGAGCACCGTTGGCACCGTTTACGTAAGAATTTGGATTACCACCCTTCTGGAAGTTACAACGATACTGTGATGTAAATGTACCATCCCAGCGTGAGTCCTTGTCAACGTCAGTAAACTTCTTGAGAGCGTCAGGAATAGGAGCCATACGAGTCCAAGGACGTCCGAGAGGCTGAGCAGCCTCACGAAGTACAGGATTACCGATAGAACCATCAGCAAAGACTCCCTTCATATCACCGCAATAGTTCCACTGTGTGAACCATGCTGCAAAGTTTTCAGGAGCACCGCCACCGCCCCATCCGAGACCGCCACCATTGTAAAGGTCGCTGTTCACCGTATGGTCAGCATAGAGCACCCATTCGCTGTTACGGTCATTAGCCCAATAACTTACATCGAAGAAAGTATCTTGTAGCTTGAAAGGACCTGGGTTGGCAATGGCTGTCTTTGCCATATCGAATGCCTTTTGGTAGTAAGCATTAGCCTGTGACTTATCACGATTAGAGGTAGCAGGATAAGTAGCGATATTCTTTGGGTTTTCCAGCCACCAAGCGTATGTAAGATATGCCTTTGCGAGATAGAGACGAGCAGCAGTCTTTGTGAGAGCACCGATAACGCGTGGCTCATCGGGAAGTTCGTTGACAGCCTTCTCAAAGTCAGGGAAGATACACTTGTTGTAAACCTCATCTACTGTATTACGAACAGAGAAACGTTTTGGGGCATCATTTGAATGAAGTTCGCCACCACCCAAGTCCAATGGCACACCGCCGAAAAGCTGGACGAGGTTAAAATAATGGAAAGCGCGGAAGAAATAAGCCTCTGCAACGAGGTTATCAGCAATACCTACAGCTGAGGCATTTTCGATAACGGCACTTGCAGTGTTGATATCTGTAAACGCTTGTCCCCATGCAGCATCGGAACGAACAGAAGTAGAGTTGAGGTCACCGACACCTGTCATATCAATATCCTTTTGGTTACCATCAGCAGAGTGACCATAGGTATATTCATCTGTACCTGCCTCAAGAGCAGTAAGGTAGTAAGCCTGACCATACAGATTACGAAGGTGAGCATAGAGAGAGGTAAGACCACCCTTTACACCATCCTCTGTCGTGAAATATGTCGGGTCATAGCTACTGCGTGGTTGCTCGTCAAGTACATCAGAGCAAGAAGAGAATGTCAACGCAGAGACAAGAGCTATGCCGCAAATGCGAAATATATTATTCTTTTTCATTGTATTCTGTGTTTTTTAGAATGAAAGATTAAGACCGAGCAGGAAGTTACGTGTGCAAGGAGCGTTGGTTCCCACTACAGGAAGTGCGTGTCCGCCCATTGTAACAGCGTGGAACTGACCCTGATTAGACATTGAGTTTGGTTCTGGATCGAGACCACTCTCCTTGTGATATGGAGAATAGATTACGAATGGATTCTGTACAGTAGCATATACACGGAGGTTGTTGATGCCAGCCTGCTTCATCCAATCACCTGTAAAGTTGTAACCGAGAGTGATGGTACGAATCTTAACATAGCTGCCATCGAAGTAACCGAGAGTAGAACCATACTTAGGATTGTCACCTGACTGAATACCACCTGGCTTAGGATAGCTTGCTCCCTTGTTGTCCTCTGTCCAGAAATCTACATCTACCTGACCACGACGACCAGTGAGCATATTGAGATAACCATTGCTGCCATAGAGAGTAGAAATCAGTTTGCCACCACACTGGAAAGCTCCAATAACATTGAGGTCAAAGTTCTTGTATGCCACACGTGTATTGAAGCCTCCTACAAAGTCTGGCTCCATGCTGATAATCTGGCGATCATCAGGACCGATAGCGCGCACTGGTTTGCCGTCAGCATCACGTTCTCCAGTATATTTCACCTTAATCATACCCTCGTTACCACCTGGCTCAAGGATGTTAAGATACTGGAAGTCTGGGTCATCACTATTCCAAAGACCTACTTTCTCATAGTCATAGATTACGTCAATAGGATGTCCTACGAACCAACCATTGGCTTCATCACGCTCACTACCGTCAGAAAGAGATACGAGTTTGTTGCGGTTGAGAGCAACATTCACTCCTGCTTCCCATGTCCAGCCGTTCTTGTTCTCGAAGATGATACCATTTACAGTAGCCTCAAAACCTTTGTTTTGGGTAGAACCGACATTGGCTGTGTAGCTACCCACACCTGCTGTACTTGGAAGAGATACGTTGAGGAGAATATCATTTGTCTTCATGTAGTAATACTCCAAAGTACCGCTCAGGCGACCTCCGAAGAGAGAGAAGTCCACACCATAGTTATAAGTCTCACTGTACTCCCATCCGAGTTCCTTGTTTGCAAGAGTTGTAGGATAGTAACCAGTGTCGTAAGAGGCATCACCGAGGTCACCGAAGTTGTATTTTACAGTACCGAGACCACCGAGAGTAGTGTAAGGTCTGATAGCCTGGTTGGCTGTCTGTCCATAACCTACACGAAGCTTGAGGTTGTCTATCCACTTGATGTCGCTCATGAAGTTCTCCTTTGCCATGTTCCAACCGAGAGAAACAGAAGGATAAGTGTGCCACTGATGACCTTTGGCAAGACGAGAAGAAGCATCAGAACGGATAGCAGCAGAAATCATGTACTTGTTGTCATAGTTATACATGACACGTCCCATCCAAGACATAAGACCTGCCTGCCAGTAGTTCTGATATGCAGGGTTGACGGTAACGTCCTGCTTGCCTGCACCGATGTTGAAGTACTGGAAGTACTCTGGCACTCCACGGCTGCTCATGTGGTTCTGAGTGTAACGTGTCTGCTCTACAGAGTAAAGTCCTACAGCACTGATATTGTGCTTTTCATTGAAAGTGCGGTCGAAAGAGAGCACATTTTCTACAGCGTAATTGGTATATTCACTCTGCTGTAAAGAGGCAGATGAGAGCTCGGCAGTATTGATAGTATTGAATCCTTTGCCAGTGAAGCCGCCCACCTTATTATTACGATAGTTGAGACCTACATTCACACGGTATTTCAATCCCTCTACCCATGGGCATGAAAGCTCTGCATATACAGTATTGTAAGTAGCAAGCGTCTTATTGTCTTGCAGCCAATTATCCTTGTTATCTTCCAACACATCCTTTGAAATAAGGAATACATCGTCAGATGGCATCTTGGCAGAACGCTTCCAGTTACCATTTTCATCGTAAGGATTTACGAGAGGAGACATCTGAAGCACTCCGTACATACCGATTTGCATACCTGCACGTGTGTTGTATGTATTGGTAGAAGAGAGTCCGAGCTTGATGTAGTTGCCTACCTTCTGCTCAAGGTTTGCACGCACTGTCATACGGTTAAACTCCTGAGTAGGTATCACGCCCTCGTCATGGTTGTAGCTACCACCGAAGCTATAGGAACCTGTTGATGTTCCTCCAGATACGGTAATGTCATGATTGTGTGAGATACCAGTTTTATAGAAGAGGTCCTGCCAATCAGTGTTCGTAGCGTTATCCTCATCTACAGAATTGGTATATTTATTAGCTATCTGACGCATCTGAACGTATTTCTCGCCCTGCATCATGGGGAACTCATTGAAGAGAGTCTTGATAGAGACATATCCGTTGTATGTCACCTTTGCCTCAGAACCGATGGTACCCTTGTTTGTAGTGATGATGATGACACCATTTGCACCACGAGAGCCGTAGATGGCAGTCGCAGAAGCATCCTTGAGGATGTCGAGCGACTTGATGTCAGAAGGGTTGATGTCAGAGAGGTTACCTACGAACGGAATACCGTCGAGCACGATAAGCGGGTCATTTGAAGCAGAAAGTGAACGCTGACCACGGATGCGGATTTGCATTTCTGCGCCAGGCTGTGAGTTAGTCTGCTGCATATCTACACCTGCGATACGGTTTTGCAGAGCCTGTGTGATGTTAGAAGAAGGGTTCTCCATGAGCTTGTCGGCACTTACAGAAGCCACAGAGCCGGTAACAGCCTCTTTACGCTGTGTACCATAACCGATAACCACGATTTCGTTAAGGTTTCTTCCCTCATCCTCAAGTTTTACTACAAAATTGGATTTGCCGGAAACCTTTATTTCCTGAGTGACGTAACCAATGTAAGACACCACGATGGTAGCGTCGTCCTTGGTCAGTTTAAGGTTGAAGTTACCATCAAAGTCAGTCACTGTGCCGTTCGTTGTACCCTTTTCCAAAATGGTAGCACCAACGAGAGGACCTTGTGAGTCCTGAACGACACCCTTAATTACCTTTCCTTGTGGAGCAGGAACGGCGAATACCGTTTCTGCAGCCTGTACTTGTGGCAGATACCCTGCAGTCATTGCCGAGCACAGACCTACTACAAGTGTTGCTTGTTTTAAGTTTAGGTTCATAATAATAGTTGTTAATTATTGATTAATACTTTGCTTGTCCTACATCAATATTGCTAAAGGTACAACAATCCTATCGATTATACTAATCGACTAAGAAATCTCCATGAGTTGACTTAAAAAGAGGACGGATACATAGATTTATATTTGCTTAACTTTTGGCATTGTTACGATTTTGTTGCAAAAGTATGAAATTATAATGTTATGGGAATATATAAATTATACCAAAAACTTTCTCTTTTGTTTCAAGAGGCGGTTTTTGGTATAACAAAACAAGTATTCTGTCGATATTTGAAATTATCTCTCAGACATACGATAAAGTATCATGACATACGGGAACGTACAATGTTTGGATAAAAAAAGTCAATCGGCATGCCTGATCAGAAAGGATAACCGATGGCAAAATTAAGGCAGTGGGCCTTGCTGAAACCGGGGATGTTGAAATATCCTCCCTTGGATGTCTGATAAGGAGAATGGAGCGCAATGCCCCAGTCGAGCCGGAGGACGAAGAAGTCCAAGTCGTAACGTATGCCGACGCCTGCACCTACTGCGAGGTCGCTGAGGAATTTGCCCGCCTTGAACCTGCCTCCGCTGAGACTCTGCATGAAATCCTCCACTTCCTGATTGTCTGTAGGATTATGGTCGGAGTAATCCTCAAACGTCCACACATTGCCGGCATCAAGGAAAAGGGCACCATACAGCGAGCCAAAGAGTCGGGGACGATACTCAAGGTTCATCACGAGCTTTATATCTCCCACGTTGGTAAGATACGCCATGTTCTCATCCGAGACGTGGGAACGTCCCGGTCCGATGCTGCGGGCAGAGAAAGCGCGGACAGAGTTGGCTCCCCCTACATAGAAATATTCCGAATATGGTGCATTTTCCGAATTGGCGAAACACTTCAACACTCCTCCCTGTGCATGGGCTACGAACGAGGAATACTCGCCTACCCTCCAAGTCTTGCGCCATTCCATCTCTGCCTTCACAAACTGGGAGAACGGAGCCTTGAAAGCCGTCTTGTCGGGTTCGTTCCACTTTCTTCCTGCCATGAGATAGCCAAGGGCAAGGATATTGGACGCCTCTGTGACCGTGGCTGAGAAATAAACGGGGTTACTGTACGCCAAAGGTGAGGAATAACGGTAGTTGTACCTCATCTTTGTGATGAAATAATCCTCCGTGCTTGCCAGGAGTATCGGAGACTGCTCTACCTTGTCGAGATACTTGTCCGTAATCTTTGCAAGCCTGTCATATTCCACGATGAGGGGAGAAATCTGATGAATCGACTGCTTTGTAGGCTGGAAGATATATGAGAGTTCGGAAGAAAGGATGTGCCTGCGGAAGAAATTGCTTTTGTTTATCGTCTCCCTCGAAACGGTGACGACGGTAGAAGGAGTAGTCTGCCAACGTCTTCTCTTAGGTTTCATGAAGCGGGGGAGCACCAAGCGTGGTATTGTCAGTGACAAGTCTCCTGACAATTCATAGTTTGCATTGTCGGAAGAAAAGGCATTCTCCAGTTCAAACTCATAGCTTGCTCCGAGGTTGAAATTGAGTAACTCCCCTCCACGGAACGCATTTCTCTTGGCAAACCCCAACTGCACCCCAGGCCCCATCCTTCCGGAGGTCTTGCCGGTATAGTTTGCCTGAATGGAGAAATCGTAGGGCTTGTCAAGGATGCAGTTGATATTCATATCGAGAATACCGGCTCCGAAACAGTCTTTTCCATCCCGCGTAGTGGTTATCGAGTCAGGCAGGCAGGCATATTCTCCCTTATCCGTCATCCTTGGAGCGAACTCTATACTGGAAGAAGAATAAATGCCCTTGGCTTGAAGGTTGTTGACTGACTCCTGATAAGCATCCTCGGAAAACATGTGCCTGGGCATAATCTTTATGTCTGAGAGAATAACTCCAGGACGGACAGGAGTTTTTTTTCCTCCGAAATGTACGGTAAGGATGCGACGATGGATTGAGTCGGTCAGTTCTTCCCGCATGGTACGTTGTATTTTTACATTGATATTTCCTATCACCCACTTGCGCATAGCCTCTGACGGAAGAGAGTCGGCTAAATGTAATTGCAAGCGTACATTCTCTGGTTTCCTCAACGTATCTGCTAAATATGACGTATAAGTCTGCTTATAGAAATAATATCCGTTGTTTCTGAAAAATTTATATATACGGTTACGTTCACTATCAAGTGTGCTAATATCAAAGGCATCACCTGACTTTAGCAACGATTTTGTGGCAGAAAGAGCTTCATATTCCTTTTTGGGGAAGTGAGAATACGAAACGGTGTCGATGCGAAAGAGCGGACCGAGATTGACTTTATAGGCAATCTTAGCCGTTCTTGGTCGTTGTACAGAGTCTCTTCTCGTTGTCTTGGGTCTGCCTTCTATTATCTTGTAATCTACGCTTCCCCGAAAATAACCATGATTTTGTAACACTGTCTCTGCCACATTTGTACGTAGTTCTGGATTTACGTTACTCATCAGTACTGGAGCCTTGCCGAAAGCACCGACTAACCATCGCGAGAAAGCATTGTTCTTATCATGATGGGCATTGTATATCCATAGTGCATAAGGGAAGGGTGTGCGATAGTATGACGAGCCGAAGAGTGCTCCATTGGGCGCAGTAGCCAAGGCTGCCTCTATTTCTTCACGAGCCACCTTGAAGTGGGGGCAATCATCATAATTTTCATATTCTATTGGTATTAGTCCGGTAAACAATTGTTCTCCATCGTCTAAAGCGGACGTAGTAGAACACGAACTGACTGTCACGATGGTGAAGATAGTCGCCAGTATAGCACAACTCTCCACTATCTTGAATCGTATGCCGTATTCTCTATATATATAATAAGGAGTATATCTCATTGCTTTATGGAAATAGTATCTATTATTACAGGAGTGGATGAAGTGATATGAGGGGTCAGAGGTGGCGGAACATCTGCTGTATCTTTCAATATCAGATATGTTGGTTCCTTGGATTTGAATATATCCTTAAAGTTCTGCAACTTACGTTTCCACAAATATCCTGCTCCATACTCTCCGACATATCCTTCGAGGAAATCATATACTGCACGCTTATAAAAAAGCTGGAGATACTGATTTGAGGTATCAGAGGTACGATACTGCAGTTCTACGTTGTCAAAGAATGTATTATTCTGCCCGCTGACATCAGATCCCGTGCTTATCTTTCCTCCTACAGAGATAGAGAGGCGATTGTTCCAGAAGCGTTTGGCAAACTTGAAAGCGTAATCTGTGCGAATGTGTCCTGTCTCATCAGTGCTATTCTCTAATCCTACTGACAGGTCGAGCGTACGCAAGGCAGAGCCTGCGATATTGTTA
Organism: uncultured Prevotella sp.; assembly: GCA_945787895.1. Lineage (GTDB taxonomy): Bacteria > Bacteroidota > Bacteroidia > Bacteroidales > Bacteroidaceae > Prevotella. The sequence continues at coordinate 9,748 of CALZJQ010000069.1, forward strand.
ATTTCTGATTGGAGGAATGCGCTGAGAGCTGAGTTCATGGTGAAAGAAGACGTATTATTCTCTGCAAGATACATACCCGTGGTGAGCATTGTGACTGCAAGTTTTCCTCTTTCCTCCATTGACTTTGCTTGCAGTTCATCGCTGATGGTTTGGTTTTCAGGAGCTTCTATGAGAAACTCCAGTCCCATATCCTGCAGTGTCTTGGATATTGCCACGCCGCATTTGAAGAGCACTATTTGATTAATCCCATTGATATCTACCGAAGCACGATTCTCTTCCATCGCCGTAATATGCAGTTTCGGGTTCATTATATCGCCTGTAAACTCCATATAACTGCCTTCTGATATTACGAATGTCTTGAGAGGTATGACAGGAAGAGAATATTTCATCTCACCAGAAGCAATAGTATATTTTCCCGTCAGCAGCACCTCATCCTGCACGTAACGCATTCTCAGGCTTCCTTCTCCGAGGATGTCAAGGTAGTTGGTATGGTTGGTGTTGAGCCAACAGGTCACGTGCGCTCCTTGTCTTACATCTACGGTAAGATCCATATATAGTCCGTTGACTGACGGACGGGAGAGGGATAATTGTTCCTCAGCGTCAAGATTGGTGAATGTGACGAGTTCCTTGAGCCGGTTGTCTGTGGTGATAGGCGAGTCGCGCAGTATGTAATAGAGGTTTGTAGTGGGCAGCACTTCCAGTTTTCCTCTCATGTCGAGCTGGTCAAGAGCACCGCTTACCTTGCCATAGAAATTGACATAAGCCTTGCCGTAGGCCTCCGACCTCCGGGTTTCCTTCACGTCAATGATGAGAAGGTTCTGTCCCATCATGCGCAAATCCGCCGTGATATTGTCGAGATTGCCGAAATCCAGATGCCCCATCATGACGAGAGGCTGGCCGTTGCCGGCATACATCTGGAAATTCTCAAGCAATAATTTTGAACCGATGATACGCACGGGGTCATCGTCAAAGCGCATCCTGATTCCGTATGGAACGGAAATCAGTGCGGCATCCTGCAAGAACACCTCTCCGTTCACATCGGGCTTTGATACTGAGCCCTTCACGGTCAGCACGCCCTCTCCCGTTCCCTCCAGACCGATAATCTGGTCAGGTATGAAACCGTTGATGATACCGAGAGGCATCTTCTGCATATTCACGGCAACATCTATCGTTCCTCCATTTTCCGGGTTGTAGCCTCCGATGACGCTTCCTATCTCCACGTCATCCTTCATGAGTATTCCGTCGATGTGGTGAGTGCCGTCCTCCATAGGTATATATACGAATTCGGAAGATATGTTGCCCATGGGACAACCCTCATAGACGAGGTTGTCAAATGCCACACTGCTGGAGACTGAAAGGTCTGACGGTGTCTGAATGACGTGGAAGTCGCCATCCATGATGCCTGACACTTTTGGCATGTACGGTATCACGGAGAGGACCTCGGCAAGGTTAAGTCTATTCAACGAGAATGTGATATCCTGCAAGGCCTCGAGGTTATCATCGTATGTATATATCTGCAATCCCCTTCCGTCGTTTGCCCGCAGCTTCACGTCGGCAGAGACGCGCATATCCTTTGACAGGAAGATATAGTTGTCATTGTTTACGGCAAAGTCTTTGTAGCCAATAGTCTGCTTTCTGTCAGCGAAGGCGAGGCGGATGCCCTCCTGTTCCACGCCCGCCGTCGTGCTGAGGCCGATGATTTTCCTTCCCTTTATGTCCTCCATCGTCATATCAACGCTGATACCGTTGGGCATTATCATTCCGTTGACTGCGGCAGTGAAAGCATATTGCGGGTTGTCTTTGCCATTCTGTACGTCCAACCTGTATCTTATATCCTTGTCGTCCGACTCCAAAGTAGCCTTTATATTGTCTATCTGAATGCCCTTGGTCTTCAGTGTATCAAGGTTTATCACTCCGTTGATTCCTGTCTCGGGCGACGTGTTTATGTCAGCATAGACATCAGCGAGGGTCATGCCGTAACGCTCCAATGCCCTTGCCGCCGGGTTTTCCTTACCCATGGAGAGATAGACGTTGGCTGACGGCAGAGTGTGACGCAAAGCCTGTCCGTCAATATCGCGTGCAGCCCATTGCCTCTCCACCTCTTTTATTATCTTGTCCGACATTCCCAAGATATATTTATAACCTCCGTCCACGTCAGCCTTCAGATGGAAGTCTCCGCAGTCAGCTACAGCATGAGTGGTATCACGCCGTGTCAGCAGGTCGATTATCATATCATCCGGACGGTACGTCTGCTCTTTGCTTATGATGGAGATGTCTCCTGCCGTTCCCTGCAGCATATAGTATTCGTCCATGTCCGTGGCAATGTCTATGTGAGCACAACCGCTGACGGCGAGCGGGGCTTCCGCAATCTTCATCGCATAAAGGTCGGCATTGAATATTTCGGATGTCAGAGTGGCTTGGATGGTTTCCTTGCTCATCAGCGCATCGAGGGCTATCGTTCCGTCTATCAGGCTGTTTCCTGAACGGACATCCATCTTCGCCCTGCCATCAGCAAGGGATGCTGCGAGGGATACGTTGTCAAAATTCCATTTTCCATACCTGAAATCCTCCACCCTTGCGTTTGCCGTCATGGTGGAACGTGGGGAGAAGAAGTCAAGCCCCCTGCCCCTCACCTCCGCCTTGCCGGAAAAGTCTCCAAGTCCCAGTCCCCTGACATAATGCTGTATCTGGAATGTCCGGGCACTGACAGATGCCGAATAAGCCTCTCCCGTCATGTCGTAGGCAGCCTTTCCCTCTATCTTTCCCCTGCCTTCACTCACGTCGAAAGCCGCCTTCACGGTCCTTCCCCTCACGTTTATGTCTGCTACGGCATGGGTAGGAGGGATGCAGACCATTCCCTGCAGGTCACGGCTCAGCAAAGTCTTGACGAAAGAGAGGTCTTTTGTCTTTGCATCAATATGTATGTCAGCCTTTATCCGTTCCATGTCCGTCGGATAGTCGGCTCCTCCCTCTACCCTTATGTCAACTGCCTGAGGCAGGGAAATACTGGCATTCCTGACATCTATGCGCCTCATGTTGCCCCTGACCTCTGCCTTCACGGCGAGCGGTCGGGCCGGCCACTGCTGGCGGAAAGCTTCCGGCATGTCTCCCATGGCAAGCAGCAGGTCGGCCTTTGACAATGAAGCCTCTACGGCAGTTTCCACCTTTCCTGGATTCTTTGCATCCATGACGTTGAGGTCAAGGCATATGTCTCCTTTCAGTTCGGAGGTCGGGGTCGTCAGCCTCAGTGCGTCGAGGCGCATCTGCGTAGAGTCCATCTCCACCCTTCCCGTAAGAGAAGCGAGCGTAAGACCGCTCTTTTCCCTCATGCCGCACTCACGGACCGTCACTCTCAAGTCAGGCGAATGGAGACGCAGGGAGTCGAGGGCAATGTTGACATCCTCCAGGGCGATATGGTTGAAGTCGAGACCTTTACGGCGTGGCTCACAGTTGTTGTCATACCTCAAGGTACCGTTGCGCCATTCCACGCCGGCAACTGCGTAGCATCCTTCATGTAAATCAAACTGTCCCTGCCGTGCCTCTACGTCCTTCAGCAAGGCATATATCTGCAACGTGTCATTTGGAGTATGGACAGTGACGTCGGAATTGGTGACAGTCAGCACGTCCAGACCTATCCTCCACCTGTTCTCACTCTCTGTAGTGTCCTCCGGCACGCTGTCTGACATCGCCACGTCAACGTGCGCCCCGTCAATGACAGCCTTGTCAAGCCTGACGGTTTCCTCACCAAGGTCAATGCCGTGGCTCTCCAACGACAGCAGGGCGAGCGAGCCTTTCACCCTCGCCGCCTCTATCATGTCTGACGTGTTGAGCTTCAGGTCATAGATATCCAGCCTGTCTATCTCCACCCTTTTGGAGAACAGCGGCAGCAGTCTCACGTCAACTACAGCGCGCCTCATGTCGGCTATCGTATCTTTTCTCTGCGGTATGGCATCATCCTGCCTTATTATCCTCACCCCATCTACTCCGAGGTCAAGAGGGAAGACGAGGCAGACCTTCTCCACCGAAATCTCCATCCCCGTCTTCTCCGAAGCATACTCCGCAACCTTGTCTGCCACCCAGTTTTGCACCGGTGGCAAATAAATCGCAATGGCAAGGAGTAATACGAGAATGACGGGAGCGAGAAAAATGCCTGCCATCCACTTCATTATCATGTTCATTGTCTTATCTGGTTGTCGGTCGTGGGTAGTACCACAAAGCACGACCATAATTGTTCCGCTGGCAAAGGTACGGCAAAAAAGGGACAACACAAAGATTTTTATGCTAATTTTCTTTGAAATATAAAGTAAAAAAGTTAATTTTGCCTGCGCATTTGGATTCCTGCGGCAACAACTCAAGTTTAGCAGGCTTATGCTTGTTTTTTTACGGTTATGTGGTTTTACGGTTTTAAGCTTTTACGGAGGTTTGAGTTTTGTTGTTGAGTTGTCTTGTTGTTTAGTGGTTTTGTTGATAGAAATCGACTCCATTGTAATTTGTTGTTTAGTGGTTTGGTCGTTTAGTGGTTTGGTTGATAGAAATCGACTCCATTGCGAAGACAAACAACAAAACAACTAAACAACAAAACAACTAAACAACAAAACAACTAAACAAC
>CALZJQ010000070.1 GCA_945787895.1 uncultured Prevotella sp.
GAAAGACATCAAAAGGGGTTTTTATTGTTTTCTTCTTTCAGATGGATAAAAGGTAACATTCTTCCCTAATTCATCAATGCGTCACCCTAAGTCACCCATTTTTTTGCATAACTAATTGATTTTCAATATGCGCTACGTGATGGTGTGCAAAAATGATGAAGGCAGGAAAATGCTCTCCTGAAACGCTCTCTTTCCCAACGGAAAAACAGAACAGAAAATCATATCTTGGTTTTCGCATTACAATAGCGCCGCTATTACACAGTAAAAGCGTTGATATTGCAGGGTAAAAGCTATGCTTTCACAATGCAATATCAACGCTTTTGCAAATTGTTGTATATCAATATATTACAAGGGCTCTTCCTTAGTGTTCCGCAAACGGAAAAACAGAACAATTTACAGATGCAGCTTCACGTCCACTCCCACTCTCGCAGGCTTGGCTCGTTGCTCATATCCTCGCGATGCACTCTCAAAATAGAAGGTAGAATAATCCTTGTCAAGAATGTTTTTTCCCCATAAGGTGACTGTAAACTTGGGAGTCTGATAGGACAGACGCGCACCGAGAAGCGAATAGAACGACTCACTGGCACTGTTGCTTTCTGTCCAATAGATGCGTCCTGCTCCTGAGCAGTTGGCACCGAACGTCAAGGCATTGTCTCCCATATACCACGTATATGCAGCATCAAGGTTCATGGTATGCTTTGGCACAAACGGCACGTAGTTGCCCGAATAGTCTTCTCCCTTTTCTGAGTCTGCATCGAAGGCCGTGGTGTAATCTACGAAGGTGGCTTGCGTATAGCCGTAGTTTCCACGGAGGACAAGACTGCGGCATGGTGACCACATCACGGTGACTTCTCCGCCGTAACTCTTGCTCTCTCCTGCATTGACCATCATGCGTCCAAGCCCGGAAGGCGCAAAACGCGCTATCTGCTGGTCATTGATTCGGTTGTAGAACAATGCTCCGTCAAGCATCAGAGTCCTGTCAGCAAGGGTAAGATGGGTGCCTATCTCGTAATTCCATGAAAATTCAGGATTGTATGACACGACATCGACCTCAGGCATCTCCATCTGCGGCATGGCAGAAGAAATGACGGGCTTCAGTTTGTCTGCCATCATAGGCATGTTCTTGTCCAGATATGCAAAGACTGCTTCCTTCACTCCGTCCATCATCTTCTTCTGCATGGCACCCTGGAGTATGTCGGAGAACATCTGCACGTTGTAGCCTCCGCTGCGCATTCCACGGGAAACGGAGAGATAGACGTTGCTTCCGGAATTAAAATCATACTTCAGAGCCACTTTCGGAAGCACCTCGAAATGGTCATTGTCCATCGTACCCTCATACTCTGTGATGTCTGCCGTAAGATTCTGGAAATCAACCTTCATCATCGGCATACGGAAACCATAGTCTATCTGTGCCGGAGCATTGTAGTCCATGCTGTTCTTCTCATAGTCGAAACGAAAGCCTGCTGTGACCGAAAGGGCTTTGGTGATATTAAAAGTAGATTGGTGGTAAATACCGATATTGAGCATCGGAGTGTCGAAAGTCCCGCCCATGCGCAGTTCTTCTCCACGGAAATTTATCGACATCGGAGGGTTGGCAGGCATAGAGGAATTGATATTGCCCTCAAGCCAAGCAATACCGTCACTGCAGAACGATACAGGTCCCGTCGTGCGAAGCCACTGCTTTGTAATATTCGCACCGCTTACCCAGTTCCATATCCTACCATGCTTTGACCTTGCAGTAAGCTCCTCCGTGAGCGTGTTGATGCGCTGACGCTGCTCCAACGTGTATATGTCGGCGGAAATGAAATCCTGATCGAGGAACATACGGTCGCTGATGTTCTGATAACTGGTCACAGAATTAATCACCACGTTGTCCCAGTCGTATGAAATCTTGAGACCTGCATTGAACAGATTGCGACGATATGTATTCTCACGGTTATTGCTTATCTTACCCACGAGGTCCGGATAAAGCTCCTTTTCTGTAAGAGTGCCAGTATAATAATAAGGATATGCCCCCTCATCACAGTAGTCATAATTGGCAGAAAGGTCGAATGTGAGGCGGTCTGTCGCCTTGTATATACCGCGAAGTCTGCCTCCAACAGTCTGACCATCATCCACTTTCTTTCCCGTCAGGTCATTCTTGAAGAAGCCGTCATTCCCTTCATAGTAGCCTCCAGCCACGAAAGCAAACCTATCCGAGATACGATGAAAATGAGAAACCGACGCATTGCGATGATTGTCTCCAGTAGCATAACCGAGCGATACGTCTGTTCCCTCATAGTGGAAAGGATTCTTCGTATATACACGCACAATGCCTCCAAGGGTATTTCTGCCGTAGAGCGTTCCCTGAGGGCCACGAAGCACATCCACCCTCTCTACATCTGAAAGATTAAAATCAAAGGCCGACTTGTCAAAATACGGTAAATCATCTACATAGAGACCTACCGCTGGAGTGTTTATCCTACTGCCTATGCCTCGAATATAAAAAGCACTTGTAAGATGACTGCCATAGTCAGGAATGAAGAGATTGGGTACAAGATGGGAAAGAGCCTTGAGAGACTTTCCCTGATTTGCTTCCATCGTCGCACTGCTTATTACCATTGACGATGCTGGCTGCTGTCGCATCAGACCATTTTCTTTCATGCCTGACACTACTGAAATTTCCTCTAATTCGACATTGCGGACACTGTCCATTGCCTCCGCACTGGCATTCATAGACGTTATTGCCAAGAGAGATGCTGTTAATAATTTCATTTTCTTTTTCCGTACTGTTTTTAATTCGGCTGCAAAGGTACGGCTTTTCCCACAATCCCACAATCCTTAATTTTTAGGATTTTTGTCAACATTACTTACAAATTGCCACTATACGAAGGAAAACAAGGCACGAAACTACAAATTGCCACTACAACTCCTCCATGCTGACAATGCCATTGACTACACAATAGAGGATAATATCTGCCAGCGAACGGGCACGGAGTTTCTCCATAATATTCTTGCGATGGGTCATAACTGTCGTGATACTCACGTTGAGCCTGTCTGCTATCTCCTTATTTATACAGCCACGACACAACAGAACCGCAACCTCTATCTCTCTCGGCGAAAGCAACGGGACCTCTTCCTTAGCGTTGCGAGCCATCCTAATGGCATGACTGTGCCCCTTAGTCTGAAGAGACATGATATCACGCACAAGGGATTTCTGACCTTGACAGACATTCAGCGTATAGATATTACTTATCATCATGTCGCCATTGACAAGGACAATACTCTTCTTTGGCTGCTCACGAAAGAACTGCGCATGCTCAAAGTATATCCTCGAAGAGACAAAGTAATGAAGAAATTCCGTATCTTCCTGGGAAACAAGTTCTTCGTACGACTCACAAATGACCACTTCCGCCATAGGCAAAAGGTCACAAATCAAATGCTGCAGTCCGAGACAAACAAGGATATTGGAGTCGATAATGGCAAAACGTATCTGGGGCATTTCGGCACATTTATTATGGTTATCGTTGCAAAAATATGAATAATCCATGACACAGCCAAATAATAAAAGAAAAAAATAATTCCAGAATAAAACAATTATCACTATCCAACACTTAAACTCGAAAGAAAATTTGCAAGTTACGAATATAATTTGTAACTTTGCAAAGTTATTCAAACCTCAACAGACAGAAGGTTTTTTACTAAAGTAAAAGAAACATAAATAAAACATATCACAAACAATGCTTACACTAAAACAAATCAGCGAAGAGACTGGACGCGTCATTGCCGGTCTTGAGAAAAAACACTTCACAGGTGCCAAAGAGGCTATCGACAATGTTCTTGCCATCGACAAAAAGCGCCGCGAGGCTCAGCAGAAAATGGACAACCTCCTCTCCGAACAGAAGAAAGCAGCCGGAAACATCGGCAAACTGATGAAAGAAGGAAAGAAAGAGGAAGCCGAAAAGGCAAAAACGGCTGTCGCTGCCCTCAAGGAGGAAAGCAAGAATATGCAAGAGGCAATGGAGAATGCCGAAAAAGAACTCAATGCCCTGCTCTGCACAATCCCAAATATCCCATACGATGAAGTGCCGGAAGGTGCTTCGGCTGAAGACAACCGCGTAGTAAAGTCCAACCTGAAAGAGTGTACTCCTGATGATACCGTAGGTAATTGGGATGCCAATCCCGTAGTGGAGACCGCAAAACTGCCTCACTGGGAGCTGGCAAAGAAATACAATCTCATCGACTTCGACCTCGGAGTGAAGATTACAGGTGCAGGATTCCCAGTTTACGTAGGACTCGGAGCAAGGCTGCAACGAGCATTAATCAACTTCTTCCTTGACGAAGCACGTGCTTCCGGATATACAGAAATTATGCCTCCTACCGTCGTCAATGCCGCTTCAGGATACGGCACAGGACAGCTCCCCGACAAAGAAGGACAGATGTACCATTGTGAGCTCGACGACCTTTACCTCATTCCTACGGCAGAAGTGCCTGTAACCAACATCTATCGCGACGTAATAATCGACGAGAAAGACTTGCCGATAAAGAACTGCGCATACACACAATGCTTCCGCAGAGAGGCGGGCAGCTACGGAAAAGATGTAAGAGGCCTCAACCGCCTGCATGAATTTTCAAAGATAGAAATAGTACGTATCGACAAACCAGAGCACTCTAAAGAGTCTCACAAGGAGATGCTCGCACACGTAGAAGGACTATTACAGAAACTTGAACTCCCATATCGCATCCTACTGCTTTGCGGAGGTGACCAGAGCTTCACATCTTCTATATGCTATGACTTTGAAGTGTACTCAGAAGCACAGAAACGCTGGCTTGAGGTTTCATCAGTAAGTAACTTTGATACATATCAGGCTAACAGACTGAAATGCAGATTCCGCAACAGCGAAACAAAGAAGACTGAACTCTGTCACACGCTCAACGGCTCTGCCCTCGCCCTGCCACGCATCGTTGCTTCAATCCTCGAGAACAACCAGACCGAGGAAGGAATACGCATTCCAAAGGTTCTTGTCCCATACATGGGTTGCGAAATCATCAAGTAAGCAAACGCAAAAAGAAATCCACACCTGATACAAAGCGACTCAATCGCTCTGAAAAAACATAAAAAAAACATAAACAACCATGTACAAAATAATCAGCAAGAAGCAGTTCTCACAGAAAGTCTTCTGCTTCGAAATAGAGGCTCCGCTAATAGCCAAGAGCCGTAAACCTGGCAACTTTGTCATAGTGCGAGTAGATAAGCATAGCGAACGTATGCCTCTCACCATTGCTGACGCAAATATCCAGCAGGGAACCATTACCCTTGTAGTGCAGGAAGTGGGTCTTTCATCCAAGAAACTGTGCGCCATGAACGCAGGAGACTCAGTAGCCGACATCGTAGGACCTCTCGGAAATCCTACACATATCGAGAAGTTCGGCACCGTAATATGCGCTTGTGGAGGACTTGGAGCCGCTCCTATGCTACCTATTATAAGAGGACTGAAAGCCGCTGGAAACCGAGTACTGTCAGTCATTGCAGGACGAACAGCAGAACTTGTCATAATGGAAAATGAGATACGTGAGTCTTCTGACGAAGTCATCATCATGACTGACGATGGCTCTAAGGGAGAAAAAGGTGTCGTTACTGTAGGAATTGAGAAATTCTGCCAGCAGGAACACATCGACAAAGCCTTCGCTATCGGTCCTCCAATAATGATGAAGTTCTCATGCCTGATGACACAAAAGTATGGCATTTCTACCGACGTCTCTCTCAATACTATCATGGTTGACGGTACGGGAATGTGCGGAGCATGCCGACTAACCATTGGTGGAAAAACAAAATTCGTCTGCATTGACGGACCAGAGTTTGACGGAGCACTCGTCGATTGGGACGAGATGTTCAAGCGAATGGGCACGTTCAAGAACGTAGAACGTGAAGAATTAGAACACTACGAAGAGCATTGCTATGCAGATAAAGGCAATGTGCTCGCAGAAGAGACTGACGTTGTAATGGATGATGACCCGACAAACGACACCATCGAAGTGCTCACCGACCGTAAGGCACCATGGAGAGAAGCACTGAGAAAATCCATGAAGCCTAAAGAACGCACTGCTATCGAACGCGTGATAATGCCGGAATTAGACCCTGTATATCGAGCTACCACACGACTCGAAGAGGTAAACAAAGGTCTCACAAAGGAAATGGCAATGACTGAAGCCAAGCGTTGCCTCGACTGCGCTAACCCATCCTGCGTCGAAGGTTGTCCCGTAAATATCAACATTCCTTCATTCATCAAGAACATAGAGCGTGGACAATTCCTTGCAGCAGCAAAGGTCCTCAAGAACACATCCGCACTGCCTGCTGTCTGCGGACGAGTTTGCCCACAGGAAAAGCAATGCGAAAGCAAGTGTATCCACCTCAAGATGAATGAGCCTGCGGTGGCTATCGGCTACCTCGAACGCTTCGCAGCCGACTATGAACGTCAGTCAGGAAACATATCTATACCTGACATGGAGCCTGCAAACGGAATAAAAATTGCTGTGGTAGGCTCAGGACCTGCAGGACTATCCTTTGCAGGCGACATGGTAAAGAAAGGATATGACGTATATGTATTTGAGGCATTGCACGAAATAGGAGGCGTATTGAAATACGGTATCCCAGAGTTCCGCCTGCCCAATGCCATAGTAGATGTAGAAATAGAGAACCTCAGAAAGATGGGAGTACACTTCCTCACTGACGTAATAGTAGGAAAATCCATCTCTGTAGAAGAACTTGAACAGCAAGGATTCAAAGGTATCTTCGTGGCTTCAGGTGCAGGCCTCCCGAATTTTATGAACATACCTGGCGAGAACTACATCAATATCATGTCGTCAAACGAATACCTCACACGAGTAAACCTCATGGATGCGGCTAACCCAAAGACTGATACTCCTATCAATCTCGGCAAGAACGTACTCGTAGTAGGTGGCGGCAACACCGCTATGGACTCCTGTCGTACGGCAAAACGTCTCGGTGCCAACGTCACACTCGCCTACCGTCGCTCTGACGCAGAACTCCCGGCACGCGCAGAAGAAGTGAAACACGCAAAAGAAGAAGGCATCACATTTATGACTCTACACAACCCTGTAGAATATCTCGCTGACGAAAACGGTGCTGTTAAGCAGGCTGTTCTCGCAGTAATGGAACTCGGTGAGCCTGACGAGTCAGGACGCCGTTCTCCTGTTGACACTGGAAAGCGGGTCACCATTGATGTTGACCAAGTCGTTGTAGCAGTAGGCGTGAGTCCTAATCCTCTCGTCCCAAAGTCTATTCCTGGACTTGAACTGGGAAGAAAGAACACTATTGCCGTAGGAGATGATATGCAGTCAAGCCGTAAACTACTATACGCAGGAGGCGACATAGTACGCGGTGGAGCTACGGTGATACTTGCTATGGGTGACGGACGCAAAGCGGCTGCTAAGATGCACGAACAACTATCAGCTAAATAATCTTTGATTTTTATTTCTCACACTAACAATATGGGGACACATTTCCTGTGTCCCCATATATAAAACAAAACAAAATTGAACGGATTTTATACTATTATCTTACTCATACTGAGTAACATCTTCATGACTTTTGCATGGTACGGACATCTCAAACTCAATCAGTCGGGAATATCCAGCCATTGGTCTCTGATTGCAGTCATTGCCTTTTCATGGGGCATAGCCTTCTTCGAATACTGCTGTCAAGTACCAGCTAACCGCATAGGCTTTATAGACAATGGAGGTCCTTTCAATCTTGTCCAACTGAAAGTAATTCAGGAAGTCATCAGTCTCATCGTCTTTACCATCGTAGCACAACTGCTTTTCACAGGGCAATCTCTGCAATGGAACCACGCATTAGCCTTCATCCTCTTAATAGTTGCCGTCTATCTTGTCTTCATGAAATAAAACTACTCTCAGCAAAACAGTGTGCTTCTATCAGGTCGAAGCAAACAAAAAAAACAGAAAAATATGAAAACAATAATCCTTTCAGCACTTCTATCTCTCCTCTCCTTTTCTGTATATGCACAGAAAGACTCACTGCGTGTCACCATCTTTGGCGACAGTTACTCCACATTCGAAGGATGGCTTACACCAGAAACCAATGAACCTTGGTACTGGACAGAAAACAATCCAAACCGAAACAAGAAGAACGATGTCACTAAAGTGGAACAGACATGGTGGTATCAAGTAATCAAAAAAATGGGATGGAAACTCGAAAAAAACAATTCCTACAGCGGTTCTACAGTAGGATACTATGGATATCAGAACGAAAACTACCAGCCACGCTCATTCAATACCCGCGTCGCTGACCTCGGAGAACCTGACATCATCCTCTCTTGCTGCATCACAAACGATTCTTGGACGGGAGAGAAAGTTGGAGAATATAAATATGCCAACTGGACAGAAAACGATATGTGGTACTTCCGTCCAGCAATGGCAAGACTCTGCTCTACCATCAAGCAGAACTATCCCATGGCTCGTATATACTTCATACTCAATACCGAACTAAAACCAGAGCACGCAGAATCCATGAGAGTAATATGCCGTCATTACGGTCTTCCCCTCATAGAACTGAAAAATATCGACAAGCAACAAGGTCATCCAAGCATTAAAGGACATAAAGATTTCGCTGACCAGGTGATGGAATACCTGAAGAAAGACTTGAAAAAATAAGGGTATCACCGGATCGTTGCACTTCATTTCATACGATATAACAGGATGAAGCCAATGGCTTGTAATCCATATCGTCGGTTGACAATCAAGAAAAAAACATAAGACAATGAACAGAAGAACAATCATAACAATAGCGGCAGCAACGCTATCTCTTGCCTGCCTATCTCCTGCCACGGCACAAAGAAGCAGGAAACAGGTGAAGAAAGTACAGATAGTCGAGGCAGAACCAACGGTGGAAGAATTGACTTTCGAAAGTCTTCTGCCATCGACGGCAAGGATTATGTTCATTGATTCCATTGTGGTCAACAAGGAAGACATGGCCAGACACATAGCGCTCTCATCTTCATGCGGCAACATACAGATTACGAAAAAGGACTCCATCCTGAACTATTCCTACACCAACGAGTTTGGAAACAAAAGATTCCTCTCCATTGCAGACACAAAAGGAATACACAACCTGTACGTGCAGGACAAGTTGGGACGCAACTGGTCAGAACCGGAAAAAGTGGAACTGAACGGAGATTTCACTGATATTATCTGCCCATACGTCATGCCTGACGGCATAACACTTTACTTTGCGGCACGTAATGGAGAAGACAATATCGGCAAACACGACATCTTCTACACGGTCTATGACAGCGACAGCCGCTCTTTCTACCGGCCGCAAAGCCTTGGACTACCATTCAACTCATTCGAAGAGGACTGCTATTACGTCATAGATGACTTCTCCAACCTGGGCTATCTCACCACTACAAGAGGTCAGCAGGAAGGAAAAGCATGTATCTATACATTCGTTCCGACCGAGAGCAGGGAGACATACAATCAAGATGACATCCCGGAAAACAAAATGAAGCGGCTTGCAATGATTGCATCAATAGCGGAAACGCAGACTGACAAAGAGGCTTTGGCACAGGCAAAAAGGAGGTATCAGGCTGTACTGACTAACTCATTTGCAAGCAATGACACTTCTGACAGAATACATTTCGTCATCAATGGCAAGACGACATATAAGAGCTTGTCACAGTTCAAGAGTGAGACAAACAGGGAAAAATACGTCGATTACTCAGCAAAGATGAACCTTCTGAAAGAAAAAGAACAGCAACTCGCTGACATGAGACGGAAATATCACAGCGGAAACAGGACTCTTGCTGACGACATAGCCGTCTTTGAAACAGAGATACAGCAGGAGAGAACGGCTCTCCGCAAAATGGAAAAACAGATAAGAAACGCCGAGTTGATAAAATAATGCGGAGGATTCTGAACTCCCCTGCCGCAAGTATTGTTTCCGCACAGGAACGGGAACTGTATTTCCAAGTACTCCTCCTTATATATTATTACCATCATATCACGAACCTAAATACCAACTATCATGAAGAAATACCCAGAATCAGAATTGATAATCAACAGCGATGGCAGTTGTTTTCACCTACACCTAAAGCCTGAATATCTGGCAGATAAGGTGATATTAGTAGGAGACCCAGGACGTGTTTCCCTCGTAGCTTCTTTCCTTGATAAAATAGAACATGAGACAGGAGACAGGGAATTTCGCACCATAACTGGTAGCTATAAGAACAAAAGGATTACCATTCAGTCAACAGGTATTGGATGCGACAACATTGATATCGTTCTCAACGAACTCGATGCGCTTGCAAATATCAACTTTGAAACAAGGACTGACCATCCACAGCACCGTACTCTCGACATCGTACGTATAGGAACCTGCGGAGGATTGCAGCCTGACACGCCGCTGGGGTCTGTCATAGCATCGGTAAAAAGCATCGGTTTCGACGGATTACTTAACTATTATGCTGACCGCAATACAGTCTGCGACCTCAGACTGGAAGAAGCATTTGCCACACACATGGATTGGGACAAAAAGAAAGGAGCACCATACGTAGCATCTGCTGACAAAGATTTGACCGACCGAATTGCAGGAGATGAGATGATAAAAGGCATCACTTGTTCATGTGGAGGCTTTTATGGTCCACAAGGAAGGCAGTTGCGACTCGGTATTCAAGACCCAGAACAGAACCACAAAATCGAAGCATTCCGCTACACAATGCCGCAAGATATGCCATACGGAGGAATGACACTGAAGATTTGCAACTTTGAGATGGAATCTTCTGCACTTGCTGGTCTTGCCTCAATGCTTGGACATAAAGCGACAACCTGCTGCCTCGTAATTGCAAACAGATACCAACAAGAGATGAATACCTCATACAAAGGCAACATGGCAGACCTCATTAAGATGGTAATCGATAGGATATAGCATTGCAATAACTTTGCATAAATCCGACACTTGAGCATAAATCATTACAGCATATCCATAAGAAAAACGTGAAAATGTATTGAGATTACAGGAAGACAAGAAAACAAATGCCACCTTCTCCGTCAGGAAAAGGTGGCATCTTTGTATTTTGGGATATTGCTATATCCTTACAGGAAATCTCTGAATTACTTGAAATAACGCTTATAAAGCCCCATGAAGCCAGCAGCATGACGAGCCTCATCCTTAGCCATCTCATGAACAGTGTCATGAATAGCATCAAGACCAGCAGCCTTGGCATTCTTAGCTATGCGGAACTTATCCTCACATGCGCCTTTCTCTGCAGCGATACGAGCCTCAAGATTTGACTTTGTATCAGAGAGAACATCACCGAGGAGCTCAGCGAACTTTGAAGCATGCTCAGCCTCTTCCCAAGCATAACGCTTGTAAGCCTCAGCTACTTCTGGATAACCCTCACGATCAGCCTGACGAGCCATAGCAAGATACATACCTACTTCACCACACTCACCATTGAAATGAGCATTCAAATCCTTTATCATCTCTTCGTCAGCACCTGGCAACTTGCCGTCACCGAGCTTATGAACTGTAGCAAATTCAGGAGTATCATCTACTGACATCTCATTAAACTTTGATGCAGGAGCTTTACAAATTGGGCACTTCTCTGGTGCTTCAGTACCTTCGTGGATATATCCACAAACGGTGCAAATAAACTTTTTCTTCATAGTCGTGTTGTTATAATGTAAAAAATGATGTATCCAATAATTACTCTGTGAATGCTTTGTGTCTGCATTCTTCTGCAAAGATAGAAAAAAATATGTATTCCACAAAAAGAAAATTCTCTGAAAATGATATTTTAACTAAAAATTAACTCTTTATTTTTTTATCGTAACCGAAGAGTATTTATCTATCTTTATCTTCTTATTGTCAGGAATTATAGGCTTCTCCCAATCACCATCAATGACAGAAATGACGGCCTCTGCACCGTCAGGAACGGCATCTACCGCAGCCTGCAGGGTGAGATAGTTACCAAATCCTTTGGCAGAAACTATGTAATCATAATGCCTTACGTACGGTTTCAGTTCTGGGCATTGCTCTGCCATAGCATCAACAAGCAGACTTGCTACGACGTGGGCCCCGTAAACAGTGTAGTGGGTGTTGTCTTTTCCATTCTTCACCGCACTTATCATGTGGAGAAGACGTGACTTTTCTACCCCCATTCCATTCTCCAAATCCTTCGTTATCTTGTTGGCATCTACATAAGGTACACGCAATTCTCTTGCTACATTGACGGGAGTAAGGATATAGAGTCCGTGGGTATCTATTAAAGTATCGCTGTTTACGAGTTCGTTTGCAGACTTGGAAACAGCATTTCTCAGTGATTCGTCATCTACAGAATTATCCGTTTTATTGTAGAAATTGCGGCGTACCACAGCATTCATGATGATGGGCGTAGCACCTTTTGCCATTGCTGCACGACAGAACATACGGTAGTTGTCCGTAAATGTGGTGCCTGGGTCAGTGTGTCTTTTATCTCCAGTCTTGCCTTTTTCGTCGTTATGTCCGAACTGTATAACGAGGTAATCACCGGGTTTTATTGCATCTATGACCTTTTGCCAATGTCCCTCACGTATGAAACTGCGCGATGACCTGCCGTTGAGAGCATGGTTATCCACGGTAACATTCTCGGTAAAGAATCCTTGCAGAGCCATTCCCCACCCTCTTTCTTCCCCTTTTTTTATGTCTTTATTGGCCATTGTGCTGTCACCTATCATGAAGATTGTGAAATGCTTGTTGGATGATGTCATCAGGACCATGGTCATGATGACGAGTGTCAGTAGTTGGATTGTTTTTTTCATAGTCAGTCAGTAGTTAGTCATTTTATAATCATTGCAGTATGAAAAGCGTGATACTGCGTCAAATATCTGTCGTTTCATACGGTTATCACCTCTTTCCTGCGTTGGCATTCCGGTGAGACAGCGTATGGAACGATAAGGTATAAAAGCCGTTGCGGAGGCTTGTCATATCCCTCTGCAACGGCTTTTAGTTACATTTACCTTACGATTGCAGCGACAATGTCTTCCTTATTGACAAGCGTCTGCTCGCCTGTTACCATATTCTTCAGCGTTACCTTGCCTTCGTTTATCTCGTTTTCTCCGGCAAGAGCGACAAAAGGAATCTGCTTGGCATTGGCGTATGCCATCTGTTTTTTCATCTTTACAGAGTCGGGAAAGACCTCCGTGCGTATTCCGGCGGAACGCATTTCCCTTGCAATAGGCATGCAATAAGCCGTCTCTTTCTCTCCGAAATTGATGAAAAGGAGCTGTGTTGTCGCCATTGCATCAGTAGGATAAAGGTCCAGTTGATTGAGGACATCGTAGATACGGTCAGCTCCGAATGATATTCCTACGCCTGACAGTCCTGGCATACCGAAGATACCTGTGAGATTATCATATCTTCCTCCGCCCGTTATGGAACCTATCTGCACGTCAAGAGCCTTAACTTCAAAGATGGCACCAGTGTAATAGTTCAGTCCTCGCGCCAATGTGAGGTCGAGTTGTATCTCATTATTGAGGCAATTCTTCAAGTTATCGAGAATATACTGCGTTTCCTCTACACCCTTCAAGCCTGTTTCACTGGTAGCAAGAACCTGCCGTATGACCTGCAATTTCTCATCGTTAGTACCTTGAAGATTGATAATCGGCTGTAATTTCTCAATGGCATCCTCAGATATTCCATCCTTTCTTAGCTCCTCATTGACAGCCTCGAGTCCTATTTTGTCGAGCTTGTCAATAGCTACTGTGATGTCAACAATCTTGTCTGCCTCGCCTATTACCTCTGCGATACCAGTAAGAATCTTTCGGTTATTGATTTTTATCTGCACCCTGATGCCAAACTTTGAGAAAACGGTATCTACGATCTGCATCAACTCTACCTCATTGATGAGAGAGTCGGAGCCTACGACATCTGCATCGCACTGATAAAATTCGCGATAGCGTCCCTTCTGTGGACGGTCGGCACGCCATACGGGTTGTATCTGATAGCGTTTGAAAGGAAGCTGCAATTCCTCACGATGCTGTACTACATATCTTGCGAAAGGTACAGTGAGGTCATATCTTAGTCCTTTCTCACAGAACTTGGCAGCGAGTCTGAGGGTACTTGTATTAGCCACTTCTTCAGGAGTCATACCTTTTAGGAAGTCTCCGGAGTTGAGTATTTTGAATAAGAGTTTATCCCCTTCTTCTCCATATTTTCCCATCAGCGTAGAGAGATTTTCCATCGAAGGAGTCTCTATTTGCGAGAAACCATATAGCGCATACACCTCCTTAATGGTGTTGAAGATATAGTTTCTCTTCGCCATTTCTATGGGTCCGAAGTCTCTTGTCCCCTTTGG
>CALZJQ010000071.1 GCA_945787895.1 uncultured Prevotella sp.
TGGTTTTAGTTACCCTATGCGAGGGAAATCATTATCCTTTTATAGAGG
This sequence comes from uncultured Prevotella sp., assembly GCA_945787895.1. Classification (GTDB taxonomy): domain Bacteria; phylum Bacteroidota; class Bacteroidia; order Bacteroidales; family Bacteroidaceae; genus Prevotella. The sequence continues at coordinate 49 of CALZJQ010000071.1, forward strand.
AAAGGTAAGAAAAAATACAGAGAATATCCGCTCGTCTGTCGAAAAAGTTTTATAGAATAAAAAAATATCCTGTGATTTCTTGTCTATATCATATTTTTGCCGTAAATTTGTAACGGATTTGAAAAACAATACTTAACGTGAAACAACTATTATCAATCATATTTCTCGGTTTTACCCTAAGTCTTTCAGCTCAGAAAGTATCTCTCGGTTCCTGCATCACCCGTGACGGAGCGGAATATCAGGGAGAGATGCAGGCAGGCAAGCCAAACGGCAAAGGCTTTGCCAAATTCAAGAACGGAGATACGTTTGAGGGCGAGTATGTCAAGGGCAGACGGCAGGGTTTCGGCGTATATCAGTTCTCTGACGGGGAAAAGTACGAAGGACAATGGTTCCAGGACCAGCAGCATGGAAAAGGCATCTATTATTTTGCCAACAACAACCGCTATGACGGACTGTGGTTCAGGGATTATCAGCACGGCTACGGCGTGATGTACTATTACAACGGTGACAAGTACGAAGGCAACTGGCAGGAAGACAAGCGTCACGGCAAGGGACGATATACTTACTCCGGAGGTGCTTACTACAACGGGGAGTGGGTGGATGACATGAAGCACGGCAAGGGCTTCTTTGACTGGAACGACGGCACTACGTACAACGGACAGTGGGCTTTCAACCAGCGTTCTGGAAAAGGAGAGTTCAGGTATGCCTCCGGTGACGTGTATGTCGGTCAGTGGAAGAATGACATACAGGACGGCCGCGGCATATACAAGTTCCAGAATGGCGACGTCTATGAGGGCGCATACGTCCAGGGCGAACGTACCGGCGAGGGAATCTTCAAGTGTGTCAACGGTGACAGGTACGTAGGACAGTTTGTCAACGGCGACAAGGAAGGCACCGGCACCTATACATGGCGCAACGGCGACACATATACCGGACAGTGGAAAGCGGACAAGGCGCACGGCAAGGGAAAGCTCGTCAAGAAGGCGGGCGACGTGTATGAAGGCAGCTTCCGAAGCGGCAATCTCGATGGGGAGATAATAATCCATTACGCTGACGGTTCACGGTTCCGTGGAATGTACAAGGGCGGAAAAAGAAACGGCAAGGCTATCGAGGAGTCAAAGGACGGCATCCGCTTTGAAGGCACGTACAAGGATGACCTGCGTGACGGACCTTTCGTAGAGAAAGACCGCAACGGCAAGGTCACTGCTTCCGGCACTTACGAACAGGGCATGAGAAACTGACGGTGTCCCCCTGCCTGCAATGACATTTGCGGTTTTAAGGTTTTGCGGTTTTAAGGTTTTGCGGTTTATGGTTTTAAGTTTCTTTAGAATAATCAATCAGGCAACCTGAATTAACTAACTTATATAGAACAAGACTATGGTAATCGACACATTAACCAATCTGAAGAATTATGTAGGAATGAACCCTCTCTTCGCTGAGGTGGTAAAGTATATTGAAGAAAATGACCTCGCTGCGATGGAGGAGGGAAAGTATTTCATCAAGGAAAAAGACCTCTTTGTCAATATTACCACGGCAAAGGGAAAGACTCCGGATGAAGCTGTCATGGAAACACATGTCAACATGATTGACATACAGATACCTCTCGATGAAGAGGAGACCTTCGGCTACCTTCCTTTAGAAGACCTGCCAGAAGCCGAGTATAATTCGGAAAAGGACATTACGAAATATCCCGGTGTGCCCGGCTCCAGCTACGTGACTTGCCGTCCGGGAATGATGGCTATCTTCTTCCCTCAGGATGGTCATGCTCCATGTATCTGCGCTGCGCCACAGGTGAAGAAGGCTATATTCAAGGTGAAAGTGTGCTAATCCCTCTAATACGTTGATACTATGGCAGAAACGAAGAAAACGGTCAAGAAGGTGTGCAAGAAGCCATCTGCAAAGACAACCCGTGGCAAGAAAGCGGATGTAAAGTCACCGAGCCATATCGGAATCGTAGCGTCAGACCCTTGGCTTGAACCATACGAAGAGGCTATCCGTGGCAGGCATGACCATGCCGTATGGATGCTCAACCGCCTTACGGCAAACGGCAAGATGACGCTTTCCGACTTTGCCAACGGACATGAGTACTATGGACTGCACCGCGATGACAAGGGAAGGTGGATATTCCGTGAGTGGGCTCCCAATGCCACAGAGATATATCTCATAGGTGATTTCAACGGCTGGAAGGAAGACAGCAAGTTTGCCGCCAAGCGTGTGAAGAAATCAGACAACTGGGAACTGAAGCTGCCAGCCAAGGCTTTGAGCCACGGACAGTTGTACAAGATGTCCGTACACTGGGAAGGAGGACAGGGAGAACGCATTCCTGCATGGTGCAGGCGTGTCGTTCAGGACGATGTGACCAAGGTCTTCTCCGCACAAGTGTGGGCTCCAGAAGAAGAATATGTATGGAAGAAGAAGTCATTCAAGCCCAATGTCTCTCCTCTGTTGATATATGAAGCACACATAGGCATGGCTCAGGATGCCGAGAAGGTGGGCACATACACGGAATTTAAGGACAATGTCTTGCCGAGAATAGTGAAAGCAGGCTACAACTGCATACAGCTCATGGCAATACAGGAGCATCCTTACTATGGCTCATTCGGCTATCATGTGAGCAATTTCTTTGCTCCTTCCAGCCGCTTTGGAACACCGGAGGAACTGAAGGCTCTGATAGATGAGGCCCACAAGAACGGCGTGGCTGTCATTATGGACCTTGTACACTCCCATGCTGTAAAGAACGAGAATGAAGGTCTCGGCAATCTGTGCGGCGACCCAAACCAGTTCTTCTATCCTGGTGACCGCAGAGAGCACAACCAGTGGGATTCCCTCTGCTTCGACTATGGTAAGGACCAGGTAATGCACTTCCTGCTGTCCAACTGCAAATACTGGCTTACAGAGTTCCATTTCGATGGATTCCGTTACGATGGCGTGACGTCAATGCTGTACTACAATCATGGTCTCGGACAGGATTTCTGTGGCTATGGCGATTATTTCAACGGAGGTCAGGATGACAATGCAATGTGTTATCTTGCCCTGTCCAATATCCTGATACATCAGGTAAACAAGAAAGCCATTACGATAGCTGAGGAAATGTCGGGCATGCCAGGACTGGCAGCAAAGTTTGAAGATGGAGGTATGGGCTTCGATTACAGGCTCGCCATGGGCATTCCGGACTACTGGATAAAGATGATAAAGGAGAAGAGGGATGAAGACTGGGGTGCTTTCGACATTTTCTGGAAACTGACTGACCGCCGCAAGGACGAGAAGACCATATCCTATGCTGAGTCTCACGACCAGGCTCTCGTAGGTGACAAGACCATTATTTTCCGTATCATTGATGCAGATATGTACTGGCATTTCAAGAAAGGAGACGAGAATGATATGGCACATCGCGGCATAGCATTGCATAAGATGATACGTCTTGTCACAGCATCCACGATGAATGGAGGTTATCTCAACTTTATGGGAAATGAATTCGGACATCCAGAATGGATAGATTTCCCTCGTGAAGGCAACGGATGGAGTCATAAGTATGCACGCCGTCAGTGGAACCTCGTGGACAACAAGGAATTGTGTTACCATTACCTCGGCGACTTCGACCGCGAGATGCTGAAGGTCATCAGCAGTGAGAAGAACTTCAACAAGACTCCCGTGCAGGAGATATGGCATAATGACGGAGACCAGGTGCTCGCCTATTCACGCGGTGACCTCATCTTCGTGTTCAATTTCTCTCCTAACAGGTCATATACAGACTATGGTTTCCTCGTGCCGACGGGTTCGTACAACGTGGTTCTGAATACTGACGCAAAGGAATTTGGCGGTAATGGCTTCTCTGACGACACCATGACTCACCTTACCAATTACGATGAAGCGTATGTCAAGGAAAAGAAAGAGTGGCTGAAGCTGTACATTCCTGCCCGTTCGGCTGTAGTACTCCGCAAGAATTAGTTTGTCGGATGCTGGTCTCGGGTCTGGAAATGACTTGCCTGTTAAACCCAAAACCAACAACCCATAACCCCAAACCCACAACCAACAACCCCCAAAACTCCATGCCCTCATCAAGAAACAAGAATAGCACAGCCGCCATCACGGTGGCGTGTGCTATTGTCTTTATAGCATACGTATTCTGCTACCTGTATTTCATGCAGGCAGATGTCCTTGCCCTTTCCCAGTTTGCATGGTCGGGCGGACAGACCCACTACGATGCCATGATAGGGGCAGTGTTGTTGACGGCGGTCTTCTTCCTCATCCGTATAGGATTAGCCTCAATCACGCATTTTCCCAAGCGTCTTCACAGTCTCGTCTATTTTCCGTCACTTGTCCTGCTCGGCATACTGACGGGTGGCACCATGCAGAGTGACGGCATCGTGACGGTGGGAGGAAAGATATGGGTGGCAGTAGTTTTGCTCTTGCTCTTTGCAGTGGCTGCAAGACAATTGGGAAAGTACCGTCCCTACGAGTCGCCCTTGAGCAGTACATCGCTTTTCTCGCAGGCATCATGGATGAATATGGGACTTCTCGTTCTTATGTTTTTTTTATGTCAGGCATTGGGGAATACAGACAGGTTGACACATAACCGACTGAAGATGGAGAGATATGTCTCAAAGGGACAATATGACAAGGCATTACTTATAGCCAACAGATCGCAAGAGACAGATTCTCTCATGACAATGCTTCGGGCTTTTTCTCTTTCCAAGCAAGGCTTACTCGGAGAAAAACTATTCTCCTATGCTTTATGTGGAGGGTCAAGAGCCTTGTTGCCAGCTTTTACAAAGACAGAAAAACTGGCTTTCAGTTCAGATGCACAGCTATGGAAACATCTCGGTGCGGCTCCGAGAGAAGCAGTGAAAGATACAAAAGTATTTCTACGACAACTACAAAAGCAGAAGAAAGCCAAGCCATCAGTAGATGATTATCTTCTTACAGCTTATCTTCTTGACAGAAATCTTACAGACTTTGCTCTTGTTGTAAAGCAATGTTATGATATGCGTACCGACGAAGAGAAGCAGTTGGCGGCTGACAACATAGAAAAAAGGAGGAAGATGCTTGCAAAGAAGATAGGTGAGGATGCGGCAAGAGATTCCGTACGAGAGGTGTTGCTGACCCCCTCGGGAGGAATAAGGAAGAAGATGACAGATTTACCAAAACATTATCGTGAAGCATTAGTGCTATATACCCACTTGCACACACATCGAGTGCTGACATATCATGATAGCGTCATCGATGCTGATTACGAGGATTTTCTTAGAGTATGCAGAGCAGGATATACTTCACCAGAGGCAAAAAGGGCTGCTATGAGTGACACTTATTTCGGAACATACTGGTACTATTACGAGATTGGGCAGAGGTAGTGAGCCCAGCAAGCTGCTGATTAGTATGCCGTTCAGAAAGCGATAATTATATCGTCTCAACAATAGACGCCCAAACCACCGTTATTACTATAATTACCAATAAAATACATGACAAAGAAAAAGAGATGGTGTCCCATTCCAGGACAACCCCTCACGGAAATGGACAAGCAAGTGCTATATTGGCAAAACAAAGGAAAACTTGTTCCTACCCGTGAACTTATACTCAACGAAGAACAAATAGAAGGTATCCGTAGGTCAGGAGTAGTAAACACTGGAGTCCTGGATGAAGTAGCAAAGAATATTCATCCGGGAATGAATACTCAGGAGATTGACGATATATGTATGCAGTATTGCAGAGACCATAATGCCATCCCAGCCTGTCTCAATTATGAAGGATACCCTAAATCTGTCTGCACCAGTATCAATGAAGTAGTCTGCCATGGCATTCCAAAGGAAACAGATATATTGCAGGAAGGAGATATCCTCAATGTGGATTTTACCACTATCGTGGATGGTTATTATGCAGATGCTTCCCGTATGTTCATAGTAGGAGGAAAGACTACCCCCGAAAAGGAACAACTTGTCCGTGTGGCTAAGGAGTGCCTTGAAATAGGTATGGAGGCTGCAAAGCCATACGGTTTTGTCGGAGACATAGGTCATGCTATCAAGAAACATTGTAAGAAATATCATTATGGCATCGTGACAGACCTTTGTGGGCATGGAGTAGGATTGAAATTCCATGAAGAGCCAGAGGTGTTGCACGATTCTTACCGTGGTACAGGAATGCTTCTTGTTCCTGGTATGGTCTTTACTATTGAGCCTATGATTAATATGGGTACGTCAAAAGTATTCATTGATGCAGAAGATGAGTATGGATGGGAAGTCATTACGGAAGATGAGTTGCCTTCCGCCCAGTGGGAACATACGCTGCTTATGACCGAGCATGGAGTGGAGATACTTAGTTATTGATAAGTGAAAACAATGAAAAATGAGGTTTATATACTGGCTATAGAAAGTTCATGTGATGACACCTCCGCTGCGGTATTGCGCGGAAGGGTTCTCCTGAGCAATGTGACAGCATCCCAGAAGGTGCATGAAGCATACGGAGGAGTAGTGCCCGAACTTGCAAGCCGTGCGCACCAGCAGAATGTCGTTCCCGTAGTAGATCAGGCATTGAAACAGGCGGGCATCACAAAGGAACAGCTTTCTGCCGTCGCTTTCACCCGCGGGCCAGGACTGATGGGCTCGCTCCTCGTGGGGGTAAGTTTTGCAAAAGGTTTTGCCCGTTCGTTAGGCATACCGATGATAGACGTCAACCACTTGCAGGGACACGTGATGGCGCATTTTATCAAGGAAAATGAAGAAGACTGCTCTGCGCCTCCTTTTCCTTTTATTTGTCTTCTTGTCTCAGGAGGCAACTCACAGATAGTGAAGGTAAATGCTTATAATAATATGGAAGTGATGGGGCAAACTATCGATGATGCAGCAGGTGAAGCTATTGATAAGTGCTCCAAGGTGATGGGACTTGGTTACCCGGGAGGCCCTGTTATCGACCGCCTTGCACGTCAGGGAGACCCCAAGGCATATCAGTTTGCAAAGCCAAACATACCAGGTCTGGACTATTCCTTCTCAGGGTTGAAGACAAGTTTTCTCTATTCCTTACAGAAATGGGTGAAGGAAGACCCTGACTTCGTGGAGCATCACAAGGAGGATATTGCAGCATCATTGGAAAGAACCATCGTCGATATTCTGATGAAGAAATTGCGTTTGGCTGTCAAGCAGACCGGAATAAAGCACGTCGCAGTGGCAGGAGGAGTGTCAGCAAACAACGGATTGCGCAATGCTTTCCATGACCATGCCAGAAGGTTCGGATGGACAGTCTATATCCCCAAGTTCTCATATACTACGGATAATGCCGCAATGATAGGAGTAGTGGGGGCATACAAGTATGACAAAAAGGAGTTCTGTGGCATTGAAGTGCCCACTTTCTCAAAGGTTACATTTCAATAAACAGGGAATTTTCTCAAAGGTTACATTTCAATAAATAGGATATGGAATTAGAAAACAAAGTATTCAGCAAGGAAATATTATTCATGCTTTATGAGTCTGGCAAGACTCTTTCTACGGCAGAAAGCTGCACCTCAGGACGCATAGCAGAGTCAATAACCCTGATGCCCGGAGCCAGTGAGTATTTTACGGGCGGCATTGTGGCATACAGCGAGGAGGTGAAGAAGGACCTGCTTGCAGTGCCGGAAGATTTGATAGAGGAAAAGACTGCGGTATGTGAGGAAGTGGCGGTGCAGATGGCCAAGGGAGTATGCGACCGTCTTGGCACAGACTATGCCATCGCCACCACGGGCTTGGCAGGTCCTGGGGGCGGTACTGCGGAAATACCTGTCGGCACTATCTGGATAGCGGCAGGGTCTAAGGACAATATGCGTACGCTGAAACTTACGGAGGACCAAGGCCGTGACATCAATGTGGCGAGAGCCACCAACCGTGCATTGCAGCTTCTCATCGAAGTCCTGCACGAAGATTTCCCGTTGCCCGACCCTTCAGAGGTCGAAGCCCCAGAGGCAAAGTGACGGCAGAATACCCCCGGACGAGTGATTGTCTGGGGGATATTTCATTATTCGGAATCATTGTCTTCATCTGTTCTTTTTTTTTTTTGACACCTACCTGGATAATGGAGACAATACTTTTGGTTGATGACCATCCTGCCGTGCTCGGAGGGCATGAAGTCTATGCTTTCTCCTCTGCCTGATGTTGCCATTATTACGGTGACAGATATTTCAAAGATGCAGGATATGTCATGTGCAAAATCTCCAGGTCATGTTGTCCTGTGCTTTTTTACACGACAGCCAGTGCTTCATGTGCGCACACGTGTCATAACATAAGGTGTGAAGACAAGCCGCCGTTTCTATATGTTCGTATCAGCCATGTCTTTCCCGGTTCGTACACTGTCTGTTCCGGTTTGCAGTACATATGTCAATATTGTGGATTGCAGTTTTCGTTTACTTGAAGCAAAGAAGAAAATAAGTCTATATCAGCCAAAGTGTTATCTGAAATCTTAAAAAAGATTAAATATAAGATTAGGCGAGAGCGTATGCTTTGAAAATTGAAGAAAAATGTGTAATTTTGCAACCTGTTTGGAATAAGTATCAATTTAACGATTACAAAAATTAAAGATAGCAATGTCTAAAGTTTGTCAGATTACAGGTAAGAAGGCACAGAGGGGAAACAATGTTTCTCACTCTAAGCATCGCACAAAGCGCAGCTTCGATGTTAACCTGTTCAGCAAGAAGTTCTTCTACGTAGAGGAGCAGTGCTGGATTAGCCTCAAGATTTCTGCCGCCGGTCTTCGTATGATCAACAAGGTAGGACTCGATGCAGCTCTTAAGCAAGCAGTTGCCAAGGGTTATGTAGATTGGAAGGATATTAAAATTATAGGAGAATAATCGACATGGCAAAGAAAGCAAAAGGAAATCGTGTTCAGGTCATCCTCGAATGCACCGAGCACAAGAATAGTGGTATGCCAGGCACAAGCCGCTATATCACTACAAAGAATCGTAAGAATACTCCTGAGCGTCTTGAGCTGATGAAATATAATCCTATCCTCAAGAAGATGACTCTGCACAAGGAAATCAAGTAAGTTTAATCGGGATTATGGGGGTTACGATATGTATTATCGTGCGCCCTTCTCCATAATATTAATAAGATAATGGCAAAGAAAGCTGTCGCAACCCTTCAGACTGGTAAGACTGATGGTCGTGCCCACTCAAAGGTAATCAAGATGGTTAAGAGCCCAAAGACCGGTGCTTATATCTTCGATGAGCAGATGGTTCCTAATGAGGCTGTTAAGGAATTCTTTAAGTAATTGATATTTGATACAAAAATGATATGTAAGAGACTGCATTGGAACCAACTAAGGTTAGCAATGTGGTCTCTTGCTTGTTATAGGCTGTTTGGGACGCTCCGTGCCTTTCTCGCTCGCTTGGCTGAGGTGCAAATGAGTTGGAAGCCGCCAGCCGGGCAATTATACAACAAGGCGGCATGACCCGAAGAGGAAAAAGTCAGACAGCAATACTACACAACTACACAACAGACAAACCGTAAGAAAAATGCACAGTTTTAAGGTTATCATAGTAGAAGATGTGCCTCTCGAACTGAAGGGGACTGAGGGATTGTTGCGTAATGAAGTGCCAGAGGCGGAACTCATCGGCACGGCTGCGGACGAAGCACAGTTTATAAAACTCATGCGACAGGAAAAGCCCGACTTAATTTTGCTCGACCTGGGACTCGGAGGTTCTACCATGATAGGAGTGGAACTGTGCAGGAGTACCAAGGCGCAGCATCCGGACGTTAAGATTCTCATCTTCACGGGAGAGATACTCAATGAGAAACTGTGGATTGACGCCCTTGACGCCGGTGCTGACGGCATTATCCTCAAGACGGGCGAGATGCTCACGCGGCTTGAGATAATCAGCGTGATGAAAGGCAAGAAATGGGTGTTCAATCAGCCGGTGATGGACGTTATAGTCGATTCCTTCAAGAAGAACGTGATGTCTTCCGTGATGAGTCGCGAGGCGTCCATAGGATATGACATCGACGAATATGACGAAAGGTTTCTCCGTCATCTCGCCCTCGGATATACAAAGGAGCAGATTACGGGGCTTAGAGGAATGCCTTTCGGAGTGAAAAGTCTGGAAAAGAGGCAGAACGAACTCTCACAGAAACTTTTCCCAAATGGAAACGGAAAGCAGAGCATCAATGCCGTCAGGCTTGTGACAAGAGCTTTCCAGCTCCATATTCTTGACCCGGAGAACCTTGTACCTGATGAGGAATAGTTTCTGGCTGTAGTTTGTGGGTCGATTTTTTTTGTTGATAATGCTCGTTCAGAGGATAATTCCTCAAGGGTAAGGCAACCCACGACCTAAAGCCGGATACTGCAATCAGGCACTGACAACCAAACACCAACAACCGAAAACCAACAACCAGAAACTATGTGCGGAATAGTAGGATATATAGGAAAGAGAGAGGCATATCCAATCCTTATCAAGGGGTTGAAACGCTTGGAATACCGTGGATATGATTCAGCGGGATGCGCCTTGCTTTCAGGAGAAGGGCATCTGCTCAATGTATATAAGGCAAAAGGAAAGGTGGCAGACCTTGAAGCCGCGGCATCTAAATGTGATACTACCGGCACTGTAGGCATAGCGCACACGAGGTGGGCTACGCATGGTGTCCCGTCTGAACAGAATGCTCATCCCCACGTGAGTGAGTCGGGCAACATCACCCTCGTGCATAATGGAATCATAGAAAACTACGCCACTCTGCGTGAACAGCTGAAGCAGCGTGGATATTCTTTCCGGAGCGAAACGGATACCGAGGTGCTTGTGCAACTCATAGAATATGTTATGAGCGTAAGCAAGGGAAACCTTGCAGAGTCAGTCAGGCTTGCCCTCACGCAAGTCATTGGCGCATACGCCATTGCTGTCATTGACAGGCGTCATCCCGATACTATCGTTGCTGCGCGCAAGTCTTCGCCTCTTGCCGTCGGAGTAGTGGAAGGCAATGAGGAGTTTTTCCTTGCAAGCGATGCCTCGCCGATAGCAGAATATACCAAGCACATAGTATATCTGAAAGACGAAGAGGTGGCAGTCATAGAGCCGGGAAAGGAACTGAAGGTGCTCAATCTCATGGGAGAAGAGACGGAGGCAGAGGTGAAAGAGGTGAACCTTGACCTCTCAATGCTTGACCATGAGGGATTTCCGCATTTCATGCTCAAGGAGATTTTCGACCAACCCAAGGTGCTGAAGGATTGTATGTCCGGACGCATCGTCGGACCTGCTGCGACTCCTACGGGCAAGGTGGCGGAGTTCGGGCCTATCCAGGTGGTACTCTCTGCCGTGACCGGCAACCGCCGTCAGTTGCTGCGGGCAAAGAGGATAGTCATTGTGTCATGTGGAACCAGTTGGCATGCAGGGCTCATAGGCAAGCAGCTCATTGAGCAGTTCTGCCGCATTCCCGTAGAAGTGGCTTACGCTTCCGAGTTCAGATACTCCAATCCTGTAATAGAGCATGACGATGTGGTGATGGCAATATCTCAAAGTGGAGAAACGGCTGATACCCTGGCTGCGATACAACTGGCAAAGGAGAATGGGGCACTGGTGTTTGGAATAGTAAATGCCGTGGGCTCTTCCATAGCACGCGAGTCAGACACGGGTACGTACATCCACGTTGGTCCAGAGATAGGCGTCGCCTCGACCAAGGCATTTACTGGTCAGGTGACGGTACTTGCCCTCATTGCGCTTGCCTTGGGTATGGCGAAAGGTACGGTGGAACAGGAAGAGTACGAAGAGACGATACGCGAGCTTACCCGTATTCCGGAAAAGATAGAAGAGGTGCTGAAGCAAAATGACAGCATAAAGGAAATAGCCAAGAAGTATATGGATGCAAAAAATTTCATATATCTTGGACGTGGCTATAACTATCCTGTCGCTCTTGAGGGTGCGCTGAAGCTGAAGGAAATCAGCTATATTCATGCAGAGGGCTATCCTGCTGCGGAGATGAAGCATGGCCCGATAGCCCTCATTGACGAATCAATGCCCGTAGTCTTTGTCGCCACTCACCATAAACTGCATCAGAAGATAATATCAAACATGCAGGAAGTAATTTCCCGTCATGGACATATAGTAGCTGTAGTGACTAAGGGGGATAGGCAGATTGCTGATATGGTGGATGATGTGATAGAAGTGCCGGAGACGCTTAATTGCCTTGCTCCTCTCCTCAGCGTCATTCCGTTGCAGCTGCTGTCGTATCATGTGGCCGTAGCAAAGGGGTTGAATGTCGACCAGCCCCGTAATCTTGCCAAGAGTGTTACTGTGGAATGAATAGTTCTTGTCGTTTTGTTGTTTGGTGGTTTAGTTGTTTTGTTGTTTGGTGGTTTAGTTGATAGCATTCGACTCTATTGCGCAGACAAACAACAAAATAACAAGACAACTAAACCACCAAACAACAAGACAACAGGAACAACCGACCAACCGGTATTCTTCGACCTGATTGAAGAACATACAATCAAGACAACCAAATCAACAATGCTGTGGAACGCTAACTACATCAAGGTTTGGACAGCAAACTTTATGATATTCTTTTCGTTTATGCTGATAATGCCCCTGCTTCCGCTTTATCTCAGTGAACAGTTTGGTGCAGGCAAGCATACGATAGGAGTCATATTGTCGGGATATACCATTACTGCCCTCGTCGCACGTTTGTTCAGCGGGTATGTGGTTGATACATTCCCCCGCCGTACGGTATTGCTGTTGTCCTATTCGCTTTTCTCCTTTTTCTTTCTTGGCTATCTGATAGGAGGGTCGCTGCTGCTTTTTGCCATATTGAGGACGCTGCACGGAGCGCCGTTCGGCAGTGTCACGGTGTCAAATTCTACGGTGGCTATAGACGTACTCCATCCTCAGCGAAGGGCTGAAGGAATAGGGTTCTACGGACTGTCAAACAATCTTGCCACAGCTATCAGTCCGTCCATAGGGCTGTACATATATGATGTGTGGGGGAATTTCCAGGCCATCTTCTTCCTGTCTTTCCTCTGTTCGCTTGCAGGAGTCGTCATTGATTCCACCGTAAAGTTCAGGGCAGACGTGAGGGAAAATGCCAAGCCTGAAAGTGAGGGTGAAGATAAAGTGTCTCCTTATATATATAATAAGGTGGGGAGGATAAAGGAGAAAGTAAAATCGCTTGACCGCTTTTTCCTGCTCAACGGTTGGAGTGAAGGAGTCATGCTCGCCTGTCTTTCGTTTTCTTACGGCGTGCTCTCTACTTATCTTGCAATATATGGCAAGGAGACCATGGGGATTACTTCTGGTACAGGAATGTTCTTTCTCGTCCTGTCCCTTGGATTGATGGTCTCCCGGCTTACGGGAAGCCGCAGCCTGAGAAAGGGTAGGGTGGTGCGTAATGCTACGCTCGGCATGACAGTTTCCGTGTTCAGCTACATACTGTTTGCTGCGGTGCCCAACCCTGTCGGCTATTATGGCTGTGCTGTCATACTTGGTCTTGGTAACGGTCATATGTTTCCTGCCGTGCAGACAATGTTTGTCAATCTTGCTCCCAACAGCCGTCGTGGTACGGCGAACTCTTCGATGCTTACCTCGTGGGATGTAGGAATCGGACTTGGAATAATCTTCGGAGGCATTGTCTCGGAACATTTCGGATATAAATCTACGTTCTGGATGGCAGCTGTAGTGAATCTCTTGGGAGTCCTTTTCTATTTCATGTATGTAAAGAGGGATTATCTGCAAAAACGGCTCAGATGACCAACATTGATTGATACACATCAAGTAAATATAAATATTTGTGCTTTTGTTGAAAAAAAAACATGAAAAGTTTTGTGGGTATAAAAAATAGTTGTACCTTTGCATCGCATTTAGGGAAATGCTTCTCAGAAAGGTTCTTCGATTAAGGCTGAAGATGAGAAAAATGCGGAAATAGCTCAGTTGGTAGAGCACAACCTTGCCAAGGTTGGGGTCGCGGGTCCGAGTCCCGTTTTCCGCTCTTTTTATTGGACAAGCAAGAAACATCAGGAGCTATCAATCTTAATAATGCCCAGGTGGCGGAATTGGTAGACGCGCACGTTTCAGGTGCGTGTGTCGCAAGGCGTGCAGGTTCGAGTCCTGTTCTGGGCACTTACATTGAAAACCGTACAGGAGTTGAAAGCAGATGCTTCTTGCAAGTAAAATAATGTCGGAGAGGTGGCGGAATTGGTAGACGCGCTACTTTGAGGGGGTAGTGTCAATT